>CAIXAE010000009.1 GCA_903917345.1 uncultured Methylococcaceae bacterium
CTATCGCCACAAGCACCCACACAAATTATTTTGATCAGATTTTTAAAGAGCGTGGAACCGAAGCCCCGTTGAGCTCGACTATTATACAGAGTCAATCTCGTTTGTCAACATCCCGCCAACACATCCACCTCTCCACCCCCCCCAGAAACCCTATACAGAATCACCAAGGAAGCCGACCATTATAGCTAAGTTTCAGCCTTTTTCAACCCTTAATTTTCTTTTGTTAGTGCGATTTTTCAAACCTAATACAAGCTATAATTAAAATCAATCACATACGAATTTTCATTGTTTTTATTAATTTGCCTTAACCAGCACACGCGCAAATTTTCTCTTACCAACCTGATACACCTTATGATCATTTATTGGAATGATTAATTTTGGATCTGTCATTTTTTCACCGTCTATTTTTACGGCACCTTGGTTTATTTGCCTGATGGCCTCTGATGTACTCGCCACAAGCCCAGCATCCTTCAACAAGTTTGCGATAGAAATCCATTCTCCCTGAGCAACCAACTCCACCTCATCCATCTCATCAGGCATTGCGCCACGCTGAAATCGTGCTTCAAAATTCTCCAATGCTTTTGTTGCAGCATCTGCATCATGAAATCTCTCGATAATTTCTTGCGCAAGCTTCACTTTATAATTGCGCGGATTTTCACCTTGCTCACAAGCTTCTTTCCATTGCTTAATTTCAGACATCGGTCTAAAACTTAGTAATTCAAAGTATCGCCACATCAATACATCTGAAATAGACATAATCTTCCCGAACATATCATCAGCCGCATCTGCTATACCAATGTAGTTATTAAGCGACTTTGACATTTTCTGCACACCATCCAAACCTTCAAGAATTGGCATGGTTATGACCACCTGTGGCTTTTGACCATATACCTCTTGTAACTGCCTTCCCACTAATAAATTGAATTTTTGGTCTGTACCACCCAACTCTACATCTGCCTTCATAGCAACAGAATCGTAACCTTGTATTAATGGATACAAAAATTCATGAATTGCGATAGGCTGCCCGCCTTTAAAACGCTTACTAAAATCATCACGCTCCAACATCCTTGCGACAGTATGCTTGGCGGCTAATTGAATTAGATCCGCAGGCGACATTGCATTCATCCACTCAGAATTAAAGACAACTTTAGTTTTCTCAGGATCTAATATTTTAAAAATTTGCTCTTGATAAGTCTTTGCATTTTCTAATACAGCTTCACGTGTCAATGGTTTCCGCGTAACATTCTTACCCGTCGGATCACCAATCATGCCGGTAAAATCACCGATTAAAAACAACACCTCATGGCCCGCATCCTGAAACTGTTTTAATTTATTGATTAACACGGTATGTCCCAAATGCAAATCAGGCGCAGTGGGATCAAAGCCCGCTTTAATTCTTAAGGGGCGACCTTCTTCAAGTTTTTTTATTAGTTCTTGCTTGACTAAAACCTCGTCAACGCCTCTCAACAAACTTCCCAATACATCCTCTTGCAATTTATTTCTCCGAATTAATATTTTTTTAATATTCATATTATAGAATCTTACTTATATTGAGCTTAATAATTTTTTAAGCAGATGAACATTGGCAAAACCAGTAAAAAACACTTAGAATGAACCTAAGGAAACTTTAGAGCTTTTATTTTGATTAAATACCCACCCATTACATTTCGCTTTATTAAATATAAGCTTTTCTCTGCCTCGTTAATATCAATAGGTATTGGACTTGTTCTAACTATCAGCACACCTGAAGCTTTTGCAAAAACAAAAGACACAAAAAAAACTAAAGCAACCAGCCATAAAGTTGTAACACACGAAGCGATAAAACCCTCAAAAAAATCAGTTCCTGTCCAAGCTGTTAGCAAAAAGGCAGGTAAAGAAAAGCCGACAATTAAATCTATTGCAAACAAGAGTAAGCATAAACCACCTCAAATTCACATAGCTAAAGCCCCAGTTAGCCATAACACTAAAAAACAACACCAACATATTGTTCTGCTCGCTAAATCGAAACATACTGAGCATCAAGAAGAAATATCAACACTTACCTTGGCTTCTGAGCACACTGAAACCAACGAAAGAATTCAGTCTTTGATTGAGACACCTACTAGCGATATCGTTTTAAGCCATTCAACTCCTATTACGAACCAAATAACTGGCCCTGTTACCAGTGTACATGGCGTTATTGACCAGTCACTTACTGAATCCGCTACCAACGTAGGTTTAACCAACGAACTTCTAGAAGAATTGACCAGTGTTTTTGCTTGGGATATTGATTTTGCAAACAATCTAGATCAAGGTGATAAATTCACACTCGTCTATGAACAAGGTACAGATTCATCAAATCCTCAAATCGTAGCAGCAGAATTTACCAACCGCGGACGTATTTTAACCGCACTACGCTATACAACGCCCGATGGCACTGTTAATTACTTCAGTCCAGAAGGCAAACCTATGCGCAAATCTTTCCTAAGTGCGCCTTTAGATTATCTAAAAATTAGTTCTGGATTTAGTACACATCGTAAACACCCCATACTCAACCGTATCAGAGCACACAAAGGGGTTGATTATGCTGCCCGAACAGGAACGCCTGTTAAATCAGCCGGCGATGGCGAAGTTATTTTTGCAGGGAACAAAGGTGGTTACGGTGAAATGCTAATCGTTAAACACGGAGAGCATTATGAAACCGTTTACGCGCACCTTTCTGATTTTAAAGATGGTTTAGAAATTGGCGACACTGTTAAACAAGGTGAAGTGATTGGCTATGTAGGCCAAACCGGTTTAGCTACTGGCCCCCATTTACATTATGAATTTAGAGTTGACGGCGAACATCGTAATCCTGAAGCATTGAACACAGCACAAACAGCGCCGTTACATGATGAAATCTTAGCTGACTTTAAAGATCAAACTAAAGCTAATTTAAATCAACTTAATAAAACAAAAGCTCAATCACTGTTAGCTAGAAACTAATATTTCTATAATGATAGTAATAAAAAAGGGAGGCTAAGCCTCCCTTTTTTATTTACGCTGAGAACGAAGACCCACAACCACAGGTTGTCGTTGCATTCGGGTTACGAATCACAAATTGTGCACCCGACACATCTTCTTTATAGTCCACTTCAGCACCGGTAAGATATTGAATACTCATTGAGTCAACCAATACCGTGACTCCACCATTTTCTACTTGCGTATCATCTTCATTGACTTCTTCATCAAATGTGAAGCCATACTGAAATCCTGAACAACCACCGCCTGAAACATAAACCCTTAACTTCAAGTTATCGTTACCCTCTTCAGCAATTAACTCGCTTACTTTTGCAGCGGCATTATCCGTAAATATTATTGCATTTGACATTTTGATTAATTACACCGTATTGATAAAAATTTGTTTGATTATGACTATACCTACTCTTTTAGTCAAGAATTAAGGATACAGCGCAATAATCTTCAATCCCGCATCTTCTTTAAAGCCAAAGAGTAGATTCATATTTTGTACCGCCTGCCCCGCGGCTCCTTTAACCAAATTATCAATCACCGATAAAATCACTAAAGTCTGGCTACCTTGAGGCTGAAAAATAGAAATTTGGCAATTGTTACTGCCCCTAACATTACGTGTATCAGGATGTACTCCTTGCGGCAAAACATCTACAAAAGCTTCCTGTTTGTATCTCGCTTCATATAAAGCCTGAATCTCAGGCAATATTGATGCTTCCGCTTTAAAATTAATCAAGCGCGCATATAAAGTCGCATGAATACCTCTAATCATCGGTGTCAAATGTGGTACAAATGTTAAACCCACGGATTTACCTGCAATAGCCGTTAGACCTTGAGTAATTTCGGGTAAATGACGATGACCTTTTACAGCGTAAGCTTTAAAACTTTCGCCTGTCTCACTCATTAAAGTGGCCAATTCGGCTTTGCGACCTGCACCGCTCACCCCTGATTTTACATCTGCAATCAAAAAGTCCGTATCAATCAAGCCCGCTTCAATTAAAGGCAAAAAACCTAACTGTACCGCTGTGGGGTAGCAACCAGGACAAGCAATCACCTGTGCGGACTTAATAGCTTCACGATTAATTTCAGGTAAGCCATATACCGCGTCTGCAATTAAACCAGGGCAAGCATGCTCCATGCCATACCATTCAGACCACTCTTTAGCATCTTTTATTCTAAAATCTGCAGAAAGGTCAATCACCCTAACACCACGAACCACTAAGCTTTCTGCCATCAACATCGCTGTGCCATTGGGTGTAGCGAAGAATACCACATCACAAGTTGCTAGGGATTCTAGCTCTGGCAAACTAAATTCAACATCAATACTGCCACGTAAACTTGGATACACAGCATCCACACGCGTGCCGGCATCTGCTCTAGAGGTGACGACACCTACTTCCACCTCAGTATGTAACGCTAAAATTCTCAGTAACTCAACACCGGTATATCCCGTACCACCCACCACACCTGCACGAATCATTTTTTATCCTACTGACATATTGTTTATAAAAATACTTGCAACATATAATAACCGCATACGACTATTTTCAATACTCTCGTTATGTCAGAAAATCACACCATGAATGCCATTGAGATTATTGCGGGGGACCTAGTACACACTCAACGCGTGATTCCTAGCCCGCAGGCTCAACAAGTACTTATAAAAGTACACGCTGCTGGTATTAATAGACCTGACATTATGCAACGAAAAGGCCTATACCCTGCCCCTAAAGAGGCTTCTGATATCCCCGGTTTAGAAGTCGCGGGAACAGTTATTTCAATAGGATCAGATGTAACAGAAATTAAGATAGATGATGCCGTCTGCGCACTTCTTACAGGGGGCGGTTATGCTGAATACTGTATAGCCTCCGAAAGCCTTTGCTTACCCATCCCTCATGACTTTACTTTTACTGAAGCCGCTGCACTGCCCGAATCCTTTTTTACCGTTTGGAGTAACGTTTTTGATCGAGCGCAATTACAAACAAATGAAACATTATTAGTCCACGGAGGTACTAGCGGTATAGGCTCAACAGCTATCCAATTAGCCCGTGAGTTTGGCGTAAGGGTTATTGTAACGGCAGGGTCCGATGCCAAGTGTCAATTTTGTTTAGACCTTGGCGCTTATGCGGCTATTAACTACAAAACCCTAGATTTTGTGAACGAGATCAAACGCTTAACAGATGATCAAGGCGTAAATGTGATCCTCGACATTATAGGTGGCGACTATTTTTCACGTAATTTACAATGCTTAGCTTTTGATGGCCGATTAGTACAAATCGCTATTCAGAATGGGCCAAAAACAGAACTTAACCTATTACCCTTAATGCTAAAAAGACTCACGCTCACCGGGTCAACATTAAGAGCAAGAGATGATAGCTTTAAAGCTAACATAGCGCAAAACCTACTTAAGCACGTATGGCCATTGCTTAATACAACCCGAATAAAACCCGTTATTGACAGCACATATAAACTTAAAGACGCCACTTTAGCCCATCAAAGAATGGAAAGCAGCCAACACATAGGCAAAATAATATTAGAGGTATAACCATGTCTTACAACATACTCATTTCTGCACAAACTCTAAACCAATATATTAATAATCCTAAATGGATAATCATCGATTGCCGGTTCTCATTAGCCGATAGTACAGCAGGAAGTTATGCCTATAGACATGGACATATTCCTAATGCCCGCTATGCTGACCTTAATAAAGATCTTTCAGCCGAAATAAAATCCTATACAGGTCGTCACCCTTTACCCAACTTCACCGCTTTATCAAAAAAATTAGGTGCTTGGGGTATCAGTAACGATACTCAAGTCGTTGTTTATGACGACGCCAGTGGCGCCTTTGCGGGACGTCTGTGGTGGTTATTGCGCAGTTTAGGACACGATAAAGTTGCAGTACTAGACGGTGGCATAAAACATTGGCAAAAACAAAACTTACCACTCACCACAAAACTACCCATCGTTAAAGCCAGCACATTTAGAGCTTATATAAACTCCAGTTTATGGCTTAGCGCTAAAGAATTACAAAACCAAATAGCCAGTAAAAAAATACGCCTGATTGATGCTAGAACACCTGAGCGTTATAGAGGCGTACAAGAACCCATAGACCCTGTTGCAGGCCATATTCCCAGCGCATTAAATAGACCCTTTCAATTGAATATTGACCAAAATGGTTGTTTTTTACCCCCAGATGAACTCAAACAACAATTCAGACACCTACTCGGCTCAATATCACCAGAGCAAACCGTAAATTACTGCGGCTCTGGCGTCACAGCTTGCCATAATATACTCGCAATGGAATACGCGGGCTTAACAGGATCGAAACTCTATGCAGGTTCTTGGAGCGAATGGATCACTAATCAAAATCAATCTATCGCCACCACTACCGTGGCATAAATCCGGCAAACAATACCCTTAACCGCTTATAATGAGCACTTTTTTAGACGTAATGGCAGCGCAATAAATGACAGATTTTATCCCCGGTCAAAGATGGATTAGTAACACAGAGTCGGAACTCGGTTTAGGACTTATAATTGATGTAAGTTTTAAACGTGTCACCGTCCGTTTTTTAGCCAGTGATGAACAACGTATCTACGCCATTGATAACGCACCCTTAACGCGAGTTACCTTTGCCATCGGCGATACCATTCAATCCATTGATGAAGAAGAACTCATCATTACAGGTGTATCCGTCAAAGACGGTCTAATCACCTATCTGGGTATGGATGAATTTGGTGAAGAAATTCAACTGGAAGAAATTGAACTTAATCATCACATCCAATTTAATAAACCCCAAGACCGTTTATTTACCGGTCAAATTGATCCCAACAGTTGGTTTCAATTACGCTATGACACTTGGTTAAGATTACAACAACACCAACAATCTCCCGTTAAAGGCTTAATGGGTGGACGCACCTCATTAATTCCACACCAACTTTACATTGCGCATGAAGCCGCGAATCGCTCAGCACCCAGAATCATGTTGGCAGATGAAGTGGGGTTAGGTAAAACCATTGAAGCGGGTTTAATCCTGCATCACCGTCTGATTAATGGTCTAAGCAAACGCGTCTTAATTATTGTTCCAGAAAGCCTATTACACCAATGGCTCGTTGAAATGCTAAGACGCTTCAACCTACGTTTTAGTGTGTTTGATGAAGCGCGTTGTGTTGATGAGCCCGATTTAGACGGCTTAGATGATCCTGAATATACCGAAGATAAAGATCACAATCCCTTTACAACCGAACAACTTATTTTGTGCAGTCAAAATTTCTTCTCAAATTATCCAAAACGTCAGCAGCAAGCCCTAGACGCGGGTTGGGATATGGTCGTTGTAGATGAAGCACACCATTTAGAATGGAGCGAAGCAATCGCAAGTCCAGAATATCAATTTATTGAGCACTTAAGTCTGCAAACGCCTGGTTTAATCTTATTAACGGCTACACCGGAACAACTCGGTAAAGAAAGTCACTTTGCACGATTAAGACTGCTTGACCCCGACCGATTTTATAACTTCGCCGCCTTTGTTGAAGAAGAACGCTTATTTGAACCTGTTGCCCATGCGGCTAAACTATTACTAGCCGAAGAAACGCTGAGCACAGAAGATCAAGCGAGCCTTACCTCTTTACTTAAAGACGACAATGTCAGCGGTTTATTAAGCAACCTTAATGACCCTGAAAAATCAGCCCCAGCACGGGCTTCTTTAATTAATATATTGTTAGACCATCATGGTACCGGGCGCATTTTGTTTAGAAACTCGCGCCAAACCGTACAAGGCTTTCCGGATCGTGAACGCTTTGGATATGCCCTGACTGGCACACCAAATGAAGCCGATCTTCAACAAGACCCCCGTTACGCGTGGCTGGTAGAAAAACTTATTCATGCTAAAAACAGCAACGATGGCACGTCTCTTAAAGGCCAAAAAGCGCTATTAATTTGTAAACACGCCCAAACCGCCATTGATTTAGAACAAACACTAAAAAATCGCGCCGGAATCGCCTCTGCTGTATTTCATGAAGGCATGTCAATAATAGAGCGTGATCGTGCAGCCGCCTACTTTGCTGACGAAGAAAGTTCAGCTCGTTTATTAATTTGCTCTGAGATTGGTAGTGAAGGCAGAAACTTTCAGTTTGTACATCACCTGATACTTTGGGATTTACCCACCAACCCTGACTTATTACAACAACGCATCGGCCGTTTAGACCGTATTGGCCAAAAACATGTGATACAAATTCACGTACCGTTTATAGAGAACAGCCCACAACAGCGTCTTTATCAATGGTACGACGAAGGTCTTAATGCCTTCCGTAGCAATAACTCAGCGGCACAGGCCGTAGCAGATGCGCTTCATGCTGAATTAGAAAATGCTTTAGACCATACGGATAACTTTAGTACGCTGATTGAAAAGACCCAAAAGCTTAGCAAAGAAATTGAAGCGCAATTGCATAATGGCCGAGATCAACTCTTAGAATTAAACTCATGCCGTAAAGAATCATCAGATGAACTGATCGACCAAATTAATACATACGAACATGAAGGTGCCCTATGGCCCTATATGGACACCTTATTTGAGAGCTATGGCGTAGATACCGAATTTCATTCAGCAGAATGTTTCATCATAAAGCCCAGTGATCACCTAAGAGTCTCGCACTTCCCTAATTTGTCAGAAGATGGCATGACCATCACTATTAATCGCCACATTGCTTTGGCTCGTGAAGAAATACAATTCTTAACATGGGAACACCCCTTAGTTACTTCTGCAATGGACTTAGTACTATCCAGTGAAACAGGCAATGCAGCGATTAGTGTCGTAAAACATGAGCAATTAAAGGCCGGTCAATTCTTAATAGAATGCCTCTTCATCGTAGAATGCAGTGCACCAGCAGAATTACAAATTGGCCGATTCTTACCCCATACTCCTGTGCGTGTTTTAATCAATCAAATTCAAAAAGATTTAACCGATGAGTTTGAACATGAAGACTTATTGGATATTGGTAAGCACTTTGATAAACAACAAATCATTGGCTTTTTAAATAGTCAACGCCAACCGATTAGCAAACTCATTGAAGTTGCAGAAGTCCGCGCCAAAGCAGATATGCAAGTATTGGTGGATGAAGCCACTCAGAACATGTTGGCCGCTTTATCAGCAGAAATTAAACGCTTAGCTCGCTTGCAAAAAGTAAATCCAACCATCAAAACCGAAGAAATAGAACACCTAAAAGATATGACGATGCTCGCGCATGAGAACATACAAGCCGCACAACTTCGTTTAGATGCAGTGCGTTTCCTTATTACTAGTTGAGTACATCATGTTAAACATAGGAAAAATAAACACCTTAAAGGTCGTTAAAAAACAAGGCGCTGATATCTATTTAGATAACGGCGTTTCGGCCAAAGTGTTATTGGCAGACAAAAAAGCGCCTGAACACTGTGAGCTAGGCGACAGCCTTGATGTATTTGTGTATGCCGATAGTGAGGGGCATTTAGCCGCTACCACTAAAAAACCCTTAGCCTTACTTGATGAAATTGCTTGGCTAAAAGTGGCGTCACTTAATTACACGGGCGCCTTTTTAGATTGGGGTTTACCTAAAGATTTACTTGTCCCGTTTAGTGAACAACATCATGAAATGGAAGTCGGTCGCTCTTATTTAGTCAAAGTTTTCTTAGACGAGAAAAATAGATTGGCTGCCACCACAAAAATTGATCGTTTTATTGAAGATACCGCTGAAGATATAGAAGCAGGCCAAAAAGTAGCTGTAATTATTGCTGATAAGACTGATCTAGGTGTTAAAGCCATTATTAACAATCAATACTGGGGCATGCTTTACCACAATGAACTTTACCAACCGGTAAGGAAAGGCCAAAAATTAGAGGCCTATGTAAAACAAATCCGTGAGGAAGATGGAAAAATAGATTTAGTACTTCAAGAACCGGGCTACGGCAAAGTACTGACTTTAACAGATAAGATTTTACAAAAACTACAACAGAACAACGGCGTATTAGCATTGAGCGATAAGAGCCCGCCAGAAGCCATCTACGCCACTTTTGGCGTTAGTAAAAAGGTGTATAAACAAGCCATTGGCTCGTTATACAAACAGAAATTGATTACGATTGATGATAAAGCAGGAATTAAGTTGATTTGATTTATTACCAATATTGTAATTAAACTAAATTGCTTAGCAATTTCTACATAAACAATTGATTTTTATATAAATTAAAAACAGATGTGTTTTTAATACGCGACAGATAAGCATTTACCCAGAGCTGTTGAATCCTCGTTTACTCTAAAGTAGCTGTGTTTAGAGTAAACAGTAATACATTTACTTCAAAGTGCCCCGCTTTAAGCTTTTCTAGACATGTTCACTTTAAAGTAGCGTACTTTATAACAGATAAGGCATCATCTACCTTAAAGTAGGGCGCTTTAGAGCAGATAAGGTATCATCTGCTCCTAACAACCACCCGTCTATCGCAAAGCAACCCTGATAAACAGCAAGTACATTCTTATCAGCGACTAAATAAGACTTATAAGCTCTCAGTACATGATTATCTGGAGCTAATTAATCAATACCAGCCGCAAATACATCGTTAGCGTAGCTATCTCAATACGCCTTTAGGCGAACTGTAATTATCCAAGACTTGCACATAGTTAGCGCGCTCATAAGCACTGGGATCTATGGCATTTTTTTGACTGACGCTGCCTTTTAATTGTTGAATAGATTCACACTCATGCGCGACTAACCAGTCTTGCACTTCTACCAAAATTTGGCTTAAGTGCCCTACGCCGTGTTGCAATAAAACACTGCACAAATGCACTACATCCGCACCGGCTAGAAGCGCCTTTATGATCTCTGGCGCTCGATGAAACCCTCCTGTAACAGCCAAGGACATTTCTGTGCGCCCATATAATAAAGCCGTCCAACGGATACGCAATAAAGCTTCTTGTGGGGTAGATAGTTCTAAGGTCGGTAAAACCTCTAAGGTTTCTAAATCAATATCCGGTTGATAAAAACGATTAAACAACACCACACCTTCCGCACCTGCGGCCTCTAAACGCTTGGCAAAATGGATAGGCGAACTAAACTGTGAGGATAATTTCATGGTAATGGGTAAACTCACCACCGATTTTAATTCTTGTAGAATTTCTAGATATCTACTTTCTACATCCACACTACTTTCTTCAGCATTAGCCGCTAAATAGTAACAATTAAGTTCTAAGGCATTGGCACCGGCTTCTTGTAATTGCTGGCCATAATCTACCCAACCGCCGATTGATGAACCATTTAAACTGGCAATAACTGGGATAGATAAAGCCGCTTTGAGCCTATGAATTTGCTCTAAATATTGTTCTTGATACGATTTAATAACATAAGACACCGGATGAAAAGAGTCCGCCTCGCCATGGCCTATGCCTTGCTGATAATAGAAGCGTTGTAATTGCTCCTCTTCTGCGACTATTTTCTCTTCAAATAAAGAGTACATCACTAAAGCAGCCGCTCCTGCATCTTCCAATTGTTTTGCGGTACTAATGTCTTTAGTTAAAGGTGAAGCCGAAGGTACTAAAGGATTAGCGAGTTTTAAACCTAAATACTGGGTTGATAAATCAATCATGTTCTGTCTCCTTAGCACTATCAATTTTAAGTTGCGCTTTGACTGCCGATACAGAAGTTGCATCGGTCCATTCCAGTTCGGCCAGTTGTTTGTAATAGTGATAACGATGCGTTACATCCAATTGTGCTTGTGCTAAAAATGCTTCGGCGTCTTCTGGATGGGTCTGCCATAACATGCTAAAACGCGTCTCGGTTTTTACAAAGTCACGATAAGGAATAGAAGGCGCTGCTGAATCTAACTTCATAGGATTTTTACCTGCTTTGGCTTTGCTAGGATCAAATCTAAACAAAGGCCAATGGCCACTTTTTACCGCTAGATTTTGTTGATGATGGTTATTAGATAAATCTACCCCATGCGCTATGCACGGTGCATAAGCAATAATAATAGAGGGCCCATCATGCGCTTCTGCTTCTAAAAATGCGGTTAAGGTTTGGGTATCTTTGCCCGCATAAGCCACATGCGCCACATACACATTACTGTAATCCATCGCTAATAAGGCTAAGTCTTTTTTAGCAGTAGCCTTACCACCCGCAGAGAATTTAGCGACGGCACCTAAAGGCGTTGATTTAGAGGTTTGCCCACCGGTATTGGAATACACCTCCGTATCTAATACTAAGATATTTACATTACGGCCACTGGCTAACACATGATCAACCCCGCCAAAGCCAATATCATAAGCCCAGCCATCACCCCCGATAATCCAGACGCTTTTCTTGCTTAAGGTATCAGCCAATTCTAAGAGGGTTTGTGCGGCAGGGGTTTTAAATTGTGCATCTTGAGTGAGCTTTTCTTTTAGTAAAGCTACCCTTTGACGCTGTTCATAAATACCCACTTCATCCGATTGATCAGCATTTAATATAGCGTCGACCAGCTCTATACCGAGTTGTTCTTGATGTAACGCTAATAACTCTTTAGCTGTCGCGGTTTGTTTATCTAAGGCTATGCGCATCCCTAAACCAAACTCAGCGTTATCTTCAAATAAAGAATTACTCCAAGCAGGCCCCCTACCCTCAGCATTTTTAGTCCAAGGTGTCGTCGGTAAATTACCACCATAGATAGAAGAGCAACCTGTGGCATTAGCAATCAACATGCGATCACCAAATAACTGAGAGGCCAATTTAATATATGGCGTTTCACCACAACCGACACACGCTCCAGAGAACTCAAACAAGGGTTGCAACACCATCGCACCTTTAATGGTATTGGTTTTTAATAAGCGTCTATCGTATTCAGGTAGACTTAAAAAATAATCCCAGTTTGTATTTTCAGTTTCGCGTAAAGGCGGTTGAGCTTGCATATTAAGTGCTTTACGACTGGCATTAGATTTATCCCGAATGGGGCATATATCCACACATAAAGTACACCCCGTGCAATCTTCGGGTGACACTTGATAACTCATCGATAACCCCGTAGGGAAATCTTTACCCAACACAGGCGTGTGTTTAAATGTAGTGGGGGGATTAGCTAACTGATCAGTCTCAAAGATTTTGCTCCGAATAACCGCATGTGGACATACCATCACGCACTTACCGCATTGGGTACATAAATCAGTTTCCCATACCGGAATTTCTAAGGCTAGATTGCGTTTTTCATACTGCGCGGTGCCGGTAGGAAATGTACCATCAATCGGCATGACACTCACAGGTAGTGCATTACCGTGTCCAGCAATAATCTCACCCGTCACGCGCTTAACAAAGTCTGGCGCTGTGAGACTAATAGTCGATTTAATATCAAACACACTGCTAACAGTGATGGGCAATTCGACTTGCTGTAAACTCGCTAAGGTCTCATCAATCGCGATGTAGTTAAGTTCAACCATACGTTGACCTTTTTTACCATAGGTTTTCTGCACAGCTTGTTTAATGGCGGTAATGGCATCCGCTTGGGGCAATACACCAGAAATAGCAAAGAAGCAGGTCTGCATAATGGTATTAATACGCTTACCCATGCCAGTTTTCTCAGCAACTGCATAAGCATCAATCACATAAAACCGAATCCTTTTACTGATTAATTGCTGTTGCAGCTTGGCCGGTAAAGAAGCCCAAACCGTATCAAGAGACTCCGCTGTGTTTAATAAAAACACCGAGTTATCAGCGGCATTCGCCAGCATGTCATAGCGTTCTAAAAAGATAGTCTGATGACAGCCAATAAAGTTAGCATCATTTTCTGCGATTAAATACGTAGAACGAATCGGTTTAGGACCAAAGCGTAAATGAGATACAGTGACTGCACCTGATTTTTTAGAGTCATAGACAAAATAACCTTGCGCATGACAATCAGTCGCCGAGCCAATAATTTTGATACTGTTTTTATTCGCACTGACGGTACCATCACTGCCCAAACCATAAAACATAGCTTGAAAAGTATCGGCATGGGCATCGGTGCGATAAGTGGCATCCCAATATAAACTGGTGTGGGTAACATCATCATTGATACCAATGGTAAATTGATTCTTCGGTTGAGCTTGCTTCAATTCATCATAAATTGCTTTAATCATACCTGGAGTAAATTCTTTAGAGGATAAACCATAACGCCCACCGACAACTTTAGGTAACTGGGTAAACTTAGGTGTATCACTACTAAAATCTTGTACCAACGCGGTTATCACATCTTTATATAATGGCTCGCCATCAGCCCCCGGTTCTTTAGTGCGATCTAATACGGCAAGCTTTTTACAGGTTACGGGCAAGGCTGCAATTAAATGTTCAGCAGAGAATGGACGATATAATCTAACTTTAAGTAAACCCACCGATTCACCTTGGCGACTTAAATAATCTAAGGTTTCTTGAGCCGCTTCTGCCCCTGAACCCATGATGATAATGACGCGTTCTGCATCTGCAGCGCCGACATATTCAAATAATTGATACTGACGACCCGTCAGTTCTGCAAAGCGCTCCATAGCAGTTTGCACAATGTTTGGCATGGCTTGGTAATAGCTGTTAACAGACTCTCGGGCTTGAAAATACACATCAGGATTTTGCGCGGTACCGCGTAATAAGGGTTTATCAGGCGTTAAGGCTCGACTACGATGTGCGCTAACCCACTCGTCTTTAATCATGGCTCGTAACACCGCGTCATCTAACAGCTTAAGTTTAGCCACTTCGTGCGAGGTTCTAAAACCATCAAAGAAATGCATTAAAGGGATACGACTTTCTAAAGCCACGGCATGGGCAATTAAAGCAAAATCATGCACTTCTTGCGGCGAATTAGAACATAACATACCAAAGCCAGTCATCCTAGCGGACATCACATCACTGTGATCGCCAAATATGGATAAACCCTGACACGCTAAGGATCTAGCGGCAATATGAAAGACCGTTGGCGTTAGTTCACCAGCAATCTTATACATATTAGGCAGCATCAATAATAAGCCTTGAGATGCCGTAAAGGTCGTTGCCATTGAGCCCGCTTGTAATGCACCATGAATAGCACCGGCGGCGCCAGCTTCACTTTGCATTTCGGTGACTTGAGGAACCGTCCCCCAGAGATTAACTTGACCTTTAGATGACCATTCATCCGCCCATTCACCCATATTAGATGAGGGAGTAATCGGGTAAATGGCAATGACTTCATTTAGTTTATGAGCGATGGTAGCTGCTGCTTGATTACCATCGATGGTAGCTGTGTCCTGATTTTGCATATGACAATCCTGAGATAAACTTACCGTGAGGAAAAAACCTCACTAAGTTTACCAGAATTAATACCAAAACGATGTGACAGTTGGCTTACTTGTATCGCTAAAAAACTACGATATTTGTAACATTTCTAAAGCAAGGTCTGCCATGTTCTTAGACCCACCACCTGCACCCAATTGCTGTTTAACCTGCTCTAGGTTATGACGTATTTGCTCTGCATAAGTGATATCCGTCAGAATTAAACTCAGTTCTTTAACTAAGTTTTCTGGACTGGCAGCGTGTTGAATGAGTTCTTTAATAATAGCTTTACCAACCACAATATTGGGTAAACCAATAAAAGGAATATTAACTAATAATCGACCCAGATAATACGTAAAGGGGGATAGTTTATAAGTAATCACCATCGGAATGCCTAGTAGAGCAATTTCTAGCGTAGCAGTACCTGAAGTAGTCATTACCACATCACAACATTGGATTACATCATAAGGTTGATGCTTTACCACGGTTATCGCAAGCTCAGACTGGTTTAGATAAGACTGTAACAAAGCGTCCGAAATAGAATCAGCTTGTGGCAATAAAAACTGTACATCAGGAAATTGGCTTTTTAATTGCTCAGCAGCTTTCAACATGACAGGTAATAAGCGACTAATCTCATTAGCACGACTACCCGGCAATAATCCCACAATAGCTTGAGTTGCATCTAGATTAAACAATGTTAAATCCTCAGACTTACTAAGCTGAGGATGCACTTTATCAACTGAAGGATGACCTACGTAACGCACGGGCACTTGCTCGGCTTCGTAATAAGGCGGTTCAAATGGAAAGATAACCGCCATCATGTCGGTGGCGTTACCATAAGTTTTAACGCGCCCTGGTCGCCAAGCCCAGACTTGCGGCCCCACATAAAACAAGACTTTAATACCACACTTTTTAGCGTAGCGCGCGAGTTTAAGATTAAACTCTTTGTAATCGACACACACTAATAAATCAGGGCGCTCGGCAGAGGCTAATTGTTGCATTAGCTTTAAAGCCCGCCGAATTTCTCCATAATGCTTTAAAACTTCTATTACCCCAATCACGCCAATAGCGCCGGAATCATAGCGAATATCGATTCCAGCTTGCGCCATTTTAGCGCCGCCCATACCAAAGCCTATTATATTAGGCTGATGTTTCTTTAATTCCAGAAACATATTAGCAGCATGGTGATCGCCTGAAGACTCTCCGGCGCTAAATAAAACCTTAAATGGCTTGTTTACAGACATTACTTACGCCGTTAATACACCTCTAATCACACTGACAATTTTGTGAATATCATCATCAGACAAGAAAGGACAGATCGGTAAAGCAAAGCAAGTTTGAGCTACTGATTCAGTAACCGGCAAACTCACCTCTGCATAAACTTCTTTAAAGACATTTTGCTGATGTAACGGCACAGGATAATAGATAGCACAGCCAATTTGGTTATCCTGCAACGCTTTTAAAATCTCATCACGACGATCAGACAAAACAACATACTGATGGTAAACGTGCTCACCCACTTCATCTTCATAAGGGGTAACAACAGGCAAGTCCGCCATTAATTCTGCATATAAATGCGCAACGTGACGACGGCCTTGATTGTATTGATCAATACGTTTTAACTTAGCTCTTAAAATCACCGCCTGTATTTCATCCAAGCGACTGTTATAACCAATCACATCATGGTAATAACGAATATCTGAACCATGATTTCTTAATTGTTTAATCTTAGCAGCCGTTTCGTCAGAATTAGTGACGACTAAGCCTCCGTCACCAAAGGCACCTAAATTTTTACTCGGGAAGAAACTATAAGCACCCGCATCACCGATAGCCCCAGTTTGTTGTCCCTTAATTGACGCACCAAAAGACTGGCAACAATCTTCAATCAATTTTAAATTATGACTCTGACAGATCTCTAAAATCTCTGCCATATCAGCAGGCTGACCAAACAGATGTACTGGCATAATCGCTTTAGTCTTAGGCGTAATGGCCGCTTCAATCGCTTCTGGAGAAATATTATAAGTACGCGGATCAATATCCACAAAAACCGGAATAGCGCCTACATAAACAATCGCTTCTGCCGTCGCAATAAAAGTAAAGGCAGTGGTAATCACTTCATCACCCGCGCCAATACCTTCCGCAATTAACGCTAAATGCAGAGCATCAGTACCTGATGCCACACCTATTGCATGTTTAACACCTAAGTAGGCAGCTGTTTCTTTTTCAAAGGCTTGCACATTGGGGCCTAAGATAAAAGAGCAATTCTCAATTGTTTCAGCTAGACCACGCTCAACTTCATCTTTAATTTCAGCATATTGAGCCTTAAGGTTTACCATAGGTATCATGTTTTTTTCACCTTTCTTTATTTGAATGAGTAATTATTTGTCGCCCAGTAATTGGGTAATTTGAATTGCAGTTGCAAGGGCTCTTCGGCCAGCTTCGCCAGAAACGAGGGGATTAACACCGGTTTCGATACAATTAACAAAATGTTTGATTTCTTCCAGCAGAGCATCCCCACCCTCAAAAACAATTTCTTCCGATTCTATTTCAGGAATACCAGGAAACATTTCTTTTTGACCGGTGCGATATTTACTCAACACCCTATTTTGAAAATCCACAGATACATAAGAGCTAGGTCTAAATAGACGCATCTTACGCTCCATCTTCATACTGATACGGCTGGCTGTTACATTAGCAACGCAGCCATTTTTGAATAATAATCTAGCATTAGCAATGTCAGTGCCTTGCGTTAATACTTTAGTACCACTTGCATCTATACGCTCAACTTCTGAATCTACTAACGCTAAAATGATATCAATGTCATGAATCATTAAATCTAACACCACGCTCACATCATTAGCGCGTGGATTGAAAGGTGATAAACGATGAGACTCAATGAATAAAGGTTTTTCGTCTTTATCTAAACCTAATACTGCAGGATTAAAGCGCTCTAAATGACCGACTTGTAAAATAAGATTATTGGCTTTTGCAATAGCGATTAAATCATCTGCTTCTTCTACAGTCACGGTAATTGGTTTTTCAACTAAAACATGTGCGCCCGCATTAAGAAAATCTTTAGAAACTTGATGATGCAAAGTAGTCGGAACCACAATACTGACGGCATCAACCTCACCTAATAAAGACTGATAATCCGTTAAGGCTTTTGCACCAAATTTATCAGCAACGGCTTTTGCGGCCTCTTCATTAATATCAACAACAGCGATTAATTCACAGTTAGGCAATGAACCATATTTTTCTGCATGAAATTTACCTAAATACCCCGTCCCGATAACTGCGCATTTTATTTTATTCATTCACTTTAAAAGATTAAGTTTACTAGCACGGAACCCAAAACTCTATGGATCCAGATTTTTAATTTGGGTGACATTGTAATCTATCAGCACACTTTCATAAACTTTTGTCACTTCTCTAGTAGTATTCAATAAAGCTTCTAAAATTTGGTATCTACATAGAGTTCTTCAACTTTAAGCCTTGCCCAAGGTGTTTTTCTCAAAAACTTAAGACTCGATTTAATACTGGGTTCATGAGTAAAGCATCTGATATCGATTATCTCCCCTAAGTTTGTCCAGCCGTAATGAGCAACAATTTTTGTTAATATCGTTTCTAACGATAAACCGTGCAATGGATTATTAGCTTGAATTGTGCTCACTGTTATTACTCGGCATTTTGACTGAATGTTACCACTTCTTTAGGATCTGGCCCCTTTTTAGCGGCCGCTTTTTCCTCATTAGACAGGTAAGTTCCGATAAATATAAAACTCATGATAATTAAATATACCAATGAGGCTACACGTCTCGCTTTTTTACTATGTTCGTAATTTGTCATATTAACCCTCTTCTCCCATTCTATATTTTCACAACTACAAGTCATTAGGCTAATAATTTATCTTGTAACTTTTTAATTTCATCACGCATTCTTGCCGCTTGCTCAAATTCTAGATTCTTTGCATAACGATACATTTCATCTTCTAATTGCTTAATTTTTTTACCCGCTTGCTTGGGTGTCAACGCACTATAATCCGGTTTATGCTCAGCAACTTTACTTAGAGGCTTATCTGAAGAAACACCTGAGCCTGGGATAGAAACTTGCAGAATATCTGTAATAGACTTAAAGATAGTAGCTGGCTCAATGCCATGTTCGATATTAAATATGTGCTGTTTTTCTCTCCGACGCTCAGTCTCTTCTATGGCTTGCTGCATAGACTTAGTTATACGATCTCCATAAAGTATCGCCTTACCATGACTGTTTCTTGCTGCCCGACCAATCGTTTGAATTAATGAGACGACTGAACGTAAAAAGCCTTCTTTATCCGCATCTAAAATAGCAACCAAAGAAACTTCTGGAATATCTAACCCTTCTCTTAATAAGTTAATACCTACCAGAACATCAAACTTACCCAGCCGTAAATCTCGAATAATCTCGACACGTTCCACCGTATCAATATCAGAGTGTAAATAGCGCACCCGAATACCATGTTCGGTTAAATATTCAGTTAAATCCTCTGACATCTTTTTTGTTAACGTGGTGACCAAAACCCGTTCTTTAACTGCTATGCGCAGATTAATCTCTGACAATAAATCATCTACTTGGGACTTAGCAGGTCTCACTTCAACTATAGGATCCAGTAACCCCGTCGGCCTAACTACCTGCTCAGCAAAAACACCCGAGTGAGCTCTTTCGTAGGGGCCCGGCGTTGCAGACACATAAATACGTTGGGGGGATTTAGCTTCAAACTCATCAAACATCAAGGGACGATTATCCAAAGCAGAAGGCAATCTAAAGCCGTACTCTACTAAGGTTTCTTTACGAGAACGATCCCCTTTATACATGGCCCCTATTTGCGGCACCGTCACATGACTTTCGTCAATTATAACCAATGCATCATCAGGTAAATAATCAAACATAGTGGGGGGAGATTCACCTGAGGCCCTGCCCGACAAATAACGTGAATAGTTCTCAATGCCTGAACAATAACCGACTTCTAATATCATCTCGATATCAAACAAGGTTCGCTGTTCAAGTCTTTGCGCCTCTACTAACTTATTAAGCGCATGCAATTGCTCTAAACGCTCTTTTAATTCAATTTTAATAGATTCTACAGCCGTTAATAACTGCTCTCTCGGAGTCACATAATGGCTTTTTGGATAAACCGTATAACGCGCGACGCGATTAATAATTTCTCCTGTTAAAGGATCAAATAAGGATAATCGCTCTATTTCATCATCAAACAACTCAATTCTTAAAGCGTCACTATCAGATTCAGCAGGAAAGACATCAATCACATCTCCTCTGACGCGATAAGTGGCTCTACGAAGTTCAACATCGTTTCGGATATATTGCATTTCTGCTAAGCGGCGTAATATATCTCGCTGTTTAATCACATCACCCACCACCAAGTGCATAACCATTTTAAAATACGACTCTGGCTCACCTAAACCATAAATAGCCGACACAGTCGCTACAATAATTGTATCGGGTCTTTCTAATAAGGCCTTGGTCGCAGACAAACGCATTTGCTCAATATGCTCATTGATAGCAGCATCTTTATCAATAAAAGTATCAGATGCAGGCACATAGGCCTCGGGCTGATAGTAATCATAATAAGACACGAAGTATTCCACACTATTTTCAGGAAAGAACTCCTTCATCTCTCCGTATAATTGTGCCGCCAAGGTTTTATTAGGTGCCATAATCATGGCAGGACGCTGTACCGTATTGATGACATTAGCAATCGTGAATGTTTTACCCGAACCCGTGACACCTAACAAGGTTTGATGAACTTCACCATCATTCAAGCCCTCAATCAGTTCATTAATGGCAGTAGGCTGATCACCAGCAGGTGCAAATCGACTGTGAATTTTAAATTCTTTATTCAATGCCACTCTCAATAGATAGTTTTTTTAACGTGGGGTTATTAGCAAGTTATAAGACATAGCGTATAATCAAGAACATTTATGACAATTCTCTTACATGGCGGAATATGAGCATTACACTTTCACATAGAGTCAAAGCAGTTAAACCATCACCTACTTTAGCAATTACTGCCAGAGCAGCGCAAATGCGTGCAGCGGGTAAAGACATCATTGGCCTAGGTGCTGGAGAACCCGACTTCGACACCCCTGATCATATTAAAGCCGCAGCTGTTAAAGCACTAGACAGTGGCTTTACAAAATATACCGCAGTTGATGGCACTGCTGGTTTAAAAAAAGCCATTATTGCAAAATTTAAGAACGATAATGGTCTAGATTACGAACCCAAACAAATCTTAGTTTCTTGCGGCGGCAAACAAAGTTCATATAACCTAACTCAAGCACTACTCAATGCTGGTGATGAAGTTATCATACCTGCGCCATTCTGGGTTTCATATCCTGATATGGTGCTATTAGCTGATGGCGTACCCGTTATTATTGACACCACTCAAGAACAACACTTTAAAATCAGCCCAGCACAACTTCGTGCTGCGATTACTGATAAAACGCGTTTAATATTTATTAACAGCCCTTCTAACCCATCAGGCGTTGCCTATAACCTGGATGAACTTAAAGCGTTAGGCGACGTATTAGCAAACTATCCAAATATTATCATAGCCACTGATGATATGTATGAGCACATACTTTGGAATCAAGGCACTTTTGTAAATATTCTAAATGCTCATCCAGAATTTTACGACCGCACTGTCGTAATGAATGGTGTTTCTAAAGCTTACTCAATGACTGGCTGGCGGATTGGTTATGCGGCAGGGCCAGAAAATTTAATTGAAGCCATGTGCACGATTCAATCACAAAGCACATCTAACCCAACATCAATATCACAATATGCCGCAGAAGCCGCTTTAAATGGCGACCAAAGCTTCATTACTCATATGTGCGTAGAGTTTAAAAAACGTCACGATTATGTGGTAGCGGAGTTAAATAGTATTGATGGCATCGAATGCTTAGAAACAGATGGCACCTTCTATGTATTCCCAAATGTACAAAAATTAATAGATCGCTTAGACGGCATTAATAATGATTTGGAGTTTTCTGATTATTTAATCGAAAAAGCCGGCGTTGCTTTAGTACCAGGTTCCGCTTTTGGCTCAGAAGGTCATATCAGAATCTCTATCGCTACCAGCATGGCAAACTTACAAAACGCTTTAGAGCGTATCAAAAACGCTATTTAAAATTAGTTTTTACTAGCTACACAACTTATCAACTTCCCAAACAGAGTTTGGGAAGTTGAATCTAAATATTTTACCAAGCGCCTGTATTTACCATAGAAACCCAAGGCTCTTGTGGCTCTAATGGCTGACCTTTTTGTAAAAATTCAATGGATATTCCATCTGGCGATCTAATAAAAGCCATATAGCCATCACGCGGTGGTCTGTTAATAAGCACACCTTTTTCGGCTAGGTTCGCACAAGTTTTATAAATATCATCTACCTCAAACGCAAGATGACCAAAATTACGTCCACCCGTATAATCTTCAGTATCCCAGTTGTAGGTTAATTCTAACAAAGGCGCTTCTGAGTTTAAGGCTTGCTCGGCATCTAACGGCGCATACAAATATACCAAAGTGAAACGCCCTGCTTCACTTTCATATCGACGACTTTCAACTAAGCCTAATTTATTACAAAAAAAGTCTAATGAGTCGGCTAAATCTTTAACGCGAATCATAGTATGTAAATAGCGCATATCGCTTTAATCCTCAAAATCTAATAAACAAATAGAGTTCTTCTTAAACAATTTTTTCTAATTTGCTGTGCTTAAATGAATAAGCAAAATACACACTCAAACCTAATACCAACCAAACAACAAATCGCAACCAAGTAATTGCCGGCAAAAACGCCATTAAAGACCCACAAGATAAAATACCTAAAACAGGGAACAATGGATTTAAAGGTGCACGGAAAGGTCTATGAAGATCAGCATGCGTTATACGCAAAACAACCACACCTAAACAAACCAACACAAAAGCGGCCAAAGTGCCAATATTAACCAACTCAGCCAACTCCCCTAAAGGTACCAAGCCAGCAATTAAAGCCATAACGACACCTGTAATAACTATGACTCGAACTGGAGTTTGAGTTTTTTCATTAACTTGACTGAAGAATGGCGATAACAATCCATCCCTAGACATGGCAAAGATAATGCGTGTTAAACCATAATACAAAACCAACATAACCGTTGTTAAACCAGAAATAACGCCTGTAGAAATAACAGCAGCCCCCCATTTATAGCCCAATAAACTTAAAGCATGAGCCACAGGCGAGGAAATATTTAGCTCTTTATAATTTACAACGCCAGTTAATAAACCTGACACCACAATATAAATGATAGTACAAAAAATCAGGGAACTGACAATACCAAACGGCAAATCTCGCTGCGGATTTTTAGCTTCCTCAGCAGCAGTAGACACCGCATCAAACCCTACATAAGCAAAGAACACTAAAGATGCACCTGCTAAAACCCCGGCGGTTTTTCCATCTGGCAAAGTTTGAAACCATCCAAAAGGCATAAACGGCTGCCAGTTATCAGGATTAACATTAAACGTCGCAATACTAATAAAGATTGCAATGGTCACTAACTTAACAGCGACCATAATGTTATTAGCTTTAGCACTGTGCTTTACACCGGCAATTAATAAAAACATTAATATCAAGATAATAGCAGCAGCTGGCAAATTTATGATTCCGCCCAAAACTGGCGCCTTAGTTAAACTTTCAGGTAAACCAATACCAATCGCAGTCAGAGCGTTATTTAAATAACCCGACCATCCATTAGCTACCGCAGCAACAGAAATTGCATATTCTAATAATAAATCCCAACCAATAATAAAGGCGATCAACTCACCAAATGCTGCATAGCTATAGCCATAAGCACTTCCACACCCCCCAATAGCGGCTGATAATTCGGCATAAGATAAGGCAGCAAAAGCACAGGCTAAGCCCGCGACAACAAAAGAAAGAACGATGGCCGGCCCCGCTTGGGTAGCCGCAGCAATACCAGTAAGCACAAATATTCCCGTACCAATAATGGCACCCACGCCTAAAAAGGCTAAATCCCAAGCAGATAAACAACGTTTAAGAATCTGACTTTCATCAGAATGAGCGTCTATTTGCTTAGTTCGAAAAATCTTATGCGCCATATATTGAACCACCTATGCTGATTGTAAGAATTAAGAAAGAATATTAATAATGCGGTGGAATCTCATCTGCCATTTCACCAGCATGTTGAGTTTCAGTAGAGATACTTTTAATACGGTCATTTAGCATTTTACACGTTGCTTCAAGGCGCGTAATTTGCTGTTGTTGCTGGCTAACAATACGATTTAAATCTTGCAATAAATCATCTTGATAAGCAGCTTTAATTTCTAATTCGATTAATCGGTCATTATCCATAAAGATCTTTAAATTACTTTTGAGAATTGTTGCTGATGTTTTTGAGCTAAATATTTATCAAATACCATGCAAATATTACGAATCAAAAATCGACCTGCAGATAGCACTTCGATGCCCTCTTCTGTTAAATTGAGTAAACCATCGGCTTGCATGGGCTTTAAGGCTTCAAGCTCTAGACTAAAGTACTCAGCAAAACGAATAGCATAAGCCCGCTCTATCTGTGAGAAAGTTAATTGAAAATTACAAATCAATTGCGTAATCACAGCCGCCCGACATTTATCATCGTCATCTAAGGCAACACCTTTAAAGACAGGAAGTTTTTGCTGGCTTAGTAACTGTTCATATGACTCCAAATCTTTTACATTTTGACTATACACATCACCAACACGACCGATTGATGTAATGCCAAAACCAATCAAATCACAATCGGAATGCGTAGAATAGCCTTGAAAGTTTCTATAAAGCTTACCTTCCCTTTGCGCAATAGCCAATTCATCATCTGGTTTTGCAAAATGATCCATACCGATATAAACATAACCCGCCGCCAATAACTTCTGTCCGACCATCTGCAAGATGTCTAACTTAACTTTGGCATTAGGCATATCCGCATCATTAATCTGCCGTTGAGTTTTAAAACGACTCGGCATATGCGCATAATTAAAGATAGAAAATCGATCTGGACTCACTTGTAAAACCTTGTCCAAGGTTTTAGAGAAACTTTCTACTGTTTGCAAAGGCAAACCATAAATTAAATCAATATTAGTAGAACGGAAACCTTCTGCTCTAGCCTGCTCTAACACACCAAAGGTTTGTGCTTCTGTTTGCAATCGATTAACCGCTTTTTGCACAGCCGGATCAAAATCTTGTACCCCTAAACTGATACGATTAAAGCCTAAACTGCGAAGATGTTTAATTGTTTCTGAATTTGTTTCTCTAGGATCAATCTCTATCGAATACTCACCCGTGTCATCTTCTTTTAAAGAAAAATGTTGGCGAGTCGCATCCATGAGTTGTTGCATTTGCTGAGCATTTAAAAAGGTTGGCGTACCACCACCCCAATGCAATTGATTAACCACTCTATTTGAATCAAACAGACTACCCTGTAAGGCAATTTCTTTTAGTAAATTAGCTAAATAAGGCTCAGCGTGCTGACGATTTTTTGTAACGATTTTATTGCAAGCACAATAAAAGCAAACGGTGTCACAAAAAGGAATATGAAAATACAGTGATAGAGGTCCGCCTAAAGCATTAGATTTAACAATCTCTGCTCGATAATGTGCTTCTGTAAACCCATCATGTAATTCTAATGCCGTCGGGTAAGAAGTATATCTAGGCCCTGCTTTATCGTATCTGTTGATTAAATCTAAATCAAAAACCAGAGACTGATCCATTATTTAACAGCCCCATTAATCACTATTTTATGCTTTGTCTTGTCCGATAAAGCCACAGACTCTATAGACCCAATTAAGTCACCTGCTTGCGGCATCGCATTACCTGAGGCTGATATTCTAGCCAACAACTTTACTTGCGGGAAACTTGATAACTTCATCGCAGGAGTCATTGCCATTGTATCGTTTAAGGTCACAGACACCGGCAATTCAGAAACTTGCTTACGCACAATAGCTAAAGGCATTTTAGGGCCGGACACAGCCTGAGCATATATAAAGACTGTATCAGATGGTTTAACCTTATTTTTTAATTCTGACGCTAGACTCACATCAACGGTAAGATCAGCGTTTACAGTAGCAGTCGTTTGTGTTGATTTTTGATTTACTGGTGCCACAGCACTTTCTGCTGCTAGTTGTTCCAATAAGCCAGTAATTTGTTTCTGGGCATCCGAATCGGGCGGTAATAAACCTTCTAACTTTTTCCATAACTCAGTTGCTTTGGCTGACTCACCTTGTTGAGCTCTGGCCATACCGCCCAACCATAAAGCTTCTAAGTTATTAGGCTCAATGCTTAAGGCTTTAAAAACTAAATCGGCTGGCTTACCCTCTAAGCTTTTATCATTAACATTCGCTAAAGCATCGGCATACAACAACATCACCGTAGGTTGATCACCTAAGATTCGATATGCATTAGCCAAAGCCTCAGCTGCTTTAGGATATTGCTCTAAAGCGCGATAAGATCGACCTAGCATCAACCACCCCTGACCATCTTCTGGATTGGTTTTCATCTTATCTGCTAAACGATTTACCATTTTACTTATTTCGGCAACTTTAGCTCTTTCTGGGTCAGCCGACATCTCAGCGGTATGGCTAACGGCAGGATAGTTACCCAATAAGAAATATAAGCCAGTAGCCAGTAGCGGTAAAAAGACTATAACTACATAAACTGCCCAACGCCCCTGATTAGTTAATGTTTGCGTTGGATTTTTTATATCAAGATCATCGCTTAAAGCTAACTCAAGGTCTGCTAATTGCTCTTCGTATGCAGTTTCACTCAAAGCCCCCAACGCCTTACTTTCTTTAAGCTCTTCCAAGCGTAACTTAGCAACCTTAATATTTTCTTGATCTAAATCTGCTGGCGCAATAAGGTGTTTGCGCCAGAAAGCTGGCAGAATAAACAAAAAGGCGGTTAATACTAAAGTACTAACAATTAACCAAAATAAAATATTCAAGACTGATCACCTTTTTCTAACAACCGACGAATTTTTTTCTGCTTTTCACTATCAAGCTTTGCATTAACCGTTTCACCCTGCTCAGTACGGCTTACTCTTTTTTGTCTGATAAAAATATATACAATTAACAAGCCCAACACTAAGAAAGCACCTGGAGCAATCCATAGTATTGAGGTTTTACCTTTAAAAGCAGGCTTATATAAAACAAAATCGCCATATCGATCCGTCATAAACTGCACGATCTCATCATTAGTCTTACCTTGCTCTAACATCTCATAGACTTGCCTACGCAGATCAGAAGCTAATTCAGCATTAGAATCTGCAATCGTTTGATTCTGACAAACCAAACACCGCAATTCTTTAGTCAAAATCTCATAATTTTCTTGCTTTATAGGATCGGCTAACTGCCTAGAATCTAAAGCATAACTCGTTTGGGAAATTAAGAAAAAGGCAAATAACAAATATTTCATTATCAAGATTCGGCTTGTAATTTAGCGATAAGCGGCAACAATATGTTTTGTACATCCTGCTCTGTAACTGGACCCGTTTGTTTATGACGAATAATACCCTTTTTATCAATTACAAAAGTTTCAGGTACACCATACACACCATAATCAATACCAATTCGACCTTCTTGATCAGTAATACTAGCGCTATAAGGATTACCTAAAGTATCCAACCATTGCTTAGCATTTGCCGGATCATCTTTATAATTTAAACCAATAATCGTCACTACATTTTTATCAGCTAGATTATTAAGGATAGGATGCTCACCACGACACGACACACACCAAGAAGCCCATACATTCAATAGCCAAACTTGACCTATTAAATCAGCGGGACTTAATTTTTCTTCAGGAACTTCCAGTTTTGCAGCAGAAAAACTGGGCGCAGGTTTATTGATAAAAGGTGACGGAATCTCACTAGGCTTTAAGCTTAAGCCTACCCCCAAAAAAACCGCCATGATGATGAATAGAATAAAAGGAATAATGTATTTAAGCATGAGTCTGAGCTTTATTTAGCAAGTCGATATCTTTTATCACAGGCGGCCCACAATCCTCCAGCCGCCATAAATAAAGCCCCTAACCATATCCAACGGATAAAGGCTTTATAATAAATTCTTAAACTCCAAGCACCTTTGTCACCGAGAGGTTCGCCAATAGCTACAAATAAATCCCTAAACAATCCTGCATCAATAGCTGCTTCGGTCATAGGCATAGTTTGCACTTGATAAACGCGTTTTTGTGGCTCTAACTTTGCCACTTCCTGGCCTTTATATGACACGGTTACAAAGGCTTGTTGAGCAACATAGTTGGGGCCTTTATTTTGTTTAACGCCATGAAACTCAAAAACATAACCTGACATATCTATGGATTCATTAGGGGCTAAACGCACATCTTTTTCCACACTATAAACAGAAGTTAAAGTAATACCAATCACAAAAACAGCAATGCCTAAATGCGCAAAAGTCATTCCATAAAAACCAGATGGGATAGTTCTCAAGCGTTGCCAAGACCAGCCTTTTACCCCAAGACGATCAATAAATGTCAGCAGGGTTGTAACAACTGTCCATAACGCTAAGGTAATACCTAGTGCCGCCGCCCAAGAATAAAAAGGCATCAACAAGGGGAATAACAAACCACCAACAATTGCAGCCGCTATAAACCAACGCACACGCAATGCCAATTGGCTAAATGAATCTTTCTTCCAACGGAATAACATACCCAGCCCAACAGCAACTGCCAAAGGCGCCATTAACGGAACAAATACTGCATTAAAATACGGAGGTCCTACAGAAATTTTACCCAAGCCCAAGGCATCGATAACCAAAGGATACAACGTACCCAATAAGATACTTGCGGCAGTTACTACCAACAGTACATTGTTTAATAAAATGACAGATTCTTTAGAGACAAACTCAAAACTGGTACTACTTTTAACACTCGGTGCTCTTACTGCATAAAGCATTAACGACCCACCGACCACAACTGCTAAGAACACCAAAATAAATAAACCACGCGTAGGATCACTAGCAAACGCATGTACCGATGTTAAAACACCCGATCGCACTAAAAAAGTACCTAATAAACTTAAAGAGAACGCAAAAATTGCCAGCAATACCGTCCAAGTCTTAAAAACACCGCGCTTCTCTGTCGCCGCTAATGAATGAATCAATGCGGTACCCACTAACCAAGGCATAAAAGAAGCATTTTCAACTGGATCCCAGAACCACCAACCGCCCCAACCTAGTTCGTAATAAGCCCACCAACTACCTAAAGCAATTCCTAAGGTTAAAAACGTCCAAGCCATATTAGTCCAAGGTCTAGACCAACGCGCCCAAGCCGCATCAAGACGTCCTTCTAGTAAAGCCGCAATAGCAAAAGCAAAGGCCACAGAAAAGCCCACATAACCCATGTATAGCATTGGAGGATGTATAGCTAGACCTGGATCTTGTAATAAAGGATTCAAATCCCGACCTTCTAAAGGCGCAGGAAATAAGCGTTCAAAAGGATTAGAGGTAAACAATAAAAATAATAAGAAACCAATACTTACCAAGCCCATTACGCCTAACACGCGTGCTACAGTGGCATCCGGAATACTTTTACTAAATTTTGCTACTAATGCAGTCCATATTGTTAACACCAAGCCCCATAACAATAATGAACCTTCATGTGCACCCCACACCCCAGAAATCAAATATAAAACAGGTAAAGAACTATTTGAATTGGTAGCAATGTATTTAACCGAAAAATCATGAGTTAAACAGCTATAGGTTAAACAGCCATAAGATAAGGCCATGAATAGGAATTGTGCATAAGCAGTCGGTCTTGCCACGGCAATCCAACTACTATAACCTCGATAAGCCCCAAAAATGGGTAATGTCCCCAAGATTAAAGCCATACATAAAGCAAGAATGAGTGAAAAATGGCCTAACTCTGGAATCATGCTATTGACCTTTCCCTGTTTCAGATTGATTTTTTAAACTTGCTTTTACTTCAGGCGGCATATAATTTTCATCGTGTTTTGCTAATACTTCTTCAGCAATAAAAATACCCTGTGGATTTAGTTTGCCGTTAGCGACAATACCTTGGCCTTCTCTAAATAAATCCGGCAAGATACCCGTGTATTCAACAGTCACATCTTTACTAAAGTCGGTTAATTTAAAGCGGACCATCAAGCCGTCATTAGGGCGCTCAACACTGCCCTTAATAACCATGCCACCTAAACGAAATAAACTATCTTTAGGGGCTTTACCTTCCACAACATCCGTTGTAGAAAAAAAGTACATGAGATTGTCATTAAATGATTTTAGTGCAAAGCCAGTAGCAATACTGACACCGACTACCATTAAACCAATTAAAATCAGACGCTGTTTTCTGGCAGGCTTCATTATTTATTTCCGTTTCTGTTTTAAGCTTTGGCGAAAAAACTGTTTTCTTTGCACAACTGGAATAATAATATTTAACAGTAATACCACTAAAGTAAGTCCGTAAGAAGTCCAGACATAAAATCCATACCCCCCCATAGCAAGAAATTCTGAAAAACTCATTGCTGTTGCTCCGATAACATTGTTTTAACCCATTGAGAATTACGCTCTCGATTTAATAACTCAACTCGACTACGTTGAATTAGGGCAATTAAATAATAAAACTTAAACGATAACGCCATTAATAACAGCGGAATCAACATACTGACATGAATAGAGGGTTTATCCATTTTAGTAACGGTAGGACCTTGATGTAAGGTGTTCCACCACTCAACTGAATAATGAATAATAGGAATATTAACCACCCCGACTATAGCCAAAATTGCTACTGATTTAGAGGCGATCTTTTTATCGTCAATGGCACCATATAAACCTATAACACCTAGATATAAAAATAATAAAATCAGTTCTGAGGTTAAGCGCGCATCCCATACCCACCAAGTTCCCCACATAGGTTTACCCCATAAAGAACCAGTGACTAAGGCGATAAAAGTAAAACTTGCGCCAATAGGTGCGCTGCTTATAGAAATGACTTCGGCTAATTTAATGCGCCAAACTAAGCTAATAGCACCTGTAATAGCCATGACCATGTAAATAAATAAAGACATCCAGGCACTTGGCACATGGATATAAATAATACGATAACTGTCACCTTGCTGATAATCTGCGGGGGCTAAATACAAACCGCCATAAAGACCCGCTGCTGTTAACAACACAAAAATAACAACTAACCAAGGTATTATCTTTTGAGTAAACGCGTAATAATGGGGTGGAGACGCCATGCGATGATAAAATCGAACAATGATATCTGGAATTAAAAACATAGGGTTCGCTTAGAAATATTAATGGGAAGGGAAAAAACTACGTTAAATGACTCTTCGTCCTAACAAATCAGTGACGGCAGTATTGGCGACGCCACATACTTTAATTTTATTTCGAATGATAGTTTCATAATCTTCATGTAAGTGACCATGGAAAATATGCTTAACACCCATGGCAGCACCCAACTCACTAATCACCCTAAAACCATGACGATGTGAACCAGGGGCCTCATGAGAAACTAAAATATCTGCTTTTTGTAACTTAAACGCCTCAAACTCATCATGCCATATGGCAGACTTATACTTTAAAGATAACTCGGTCTGTTGGACAGTTGCTGTTTGATTGAGTAAAAAATGTTGTTTACCTAGCCACTTAGGTTCTTGAGGTGGGTACCAGACTCTACCTAAAAACACCCCACTTAATCCCGCCACTCTCAGGCCAGCAATTTCAGTAACTTTTAAATGTAAATCTCTATGGGAAAACGCTGAATTGAATAAATTATTATATTTTGCAGGGGTTTCAAAATCATGATTACCCGCAATCCACCAAATTTGAGTTAAATCAGCAATCTCTGCTAAATAATGATCTAAAGGGGCGTCTAAATCATAATCACCCAATAATACAACCGCTTCTGGCTTATTCTCCAGCACTGCCTTAATAATTGGCTTAAAGTTTCCATGCGGATCTCCCGCAAATAAAATTCGCCTATGTTGACTCACGTTATCTCACTTTCCTTAATGCTAGATGAGTCTCGTTAATCATTTTAGAATTTCCAGAAACAATACAAAAGTATATTAAATTAAAATTGAGCGCTTAAGTAAAACAAGTAACCCTCATAAATAGACTTAAAAAGTCTTAACCAAAATCAGCTTAAAACTACACAATTAAACGTGCTTTGATAAACGCTTCTCTAAAATCTAGATATAAAGGAGTATCCGTTTCTAGCATGATTTTCAACATGGTATTTTGCAACTGGTATTTTACATTACCCACTGCTAAGGGACCGACTGATACCGCCCCTTTCGAATTAACTGCGTGTATTAAAGGCGCACCTGAATCTTTATGCTTAATACCTTCGATGCCTAAAGGCGGCACGGCATTGACATCCCCCGCCACTTTAAGTTCCTTAGCCGATTCAAGTACAGCTGCACTTAAAACCTGCACACCGGCTTTAGCAGCAGAAAATATAATATCAACATCAGCAATCAAGGCTATTTTTTCTACATCAGAACTAGCCACTGCACCTTTCATAGAACAACCAAAACGACGGTTATACGCTTTTGCTACATCTTCAGCTGCATCTAATGATAAATGATCTACCAAGTAAGTTTCCGCGCCTGCTAAAGAAGCAATAACGCCTGTAGCAATGCCCACAGGGCCAGTACCACCAAAAACTAATACTTTCGAGCCTTTTAGTTCTTTAGCATGGACAGCAATCAATTGTTTTTCTACGCACGCCACTAAAGCAGCCGCGGTAGTAAATGCGCCACTAGGATCCGCAAAAACAGATATATCAAAGGGTGGCACCATCGCTTGACGAGCCGTATCAAGCATATCCATTGCTAAGCCTAGATCACGGCCGCCAAGGAAAAGAGCGGTTCTCTTAACACCGGCAGGACCGCGAGAAAAAATAGCATCTTGCGTCAGCCTATAAACGCTGTCTAACTTAACATTGCTATAAGGCATAAGAATATCAAAGCCCGCATCAACCGCCATATTAATATCAAATGGACTGTTATTAGGGGTTGGATCGAACATGTGAAGAATGCTACGTTTCTCCATTTAGATATCCTTTAATAAAATAATCAATGTTATATGAATTAACCGTTAGATTTAATATATTCTCTAGCCACTTCAAACGCATGTTCAAAGTGAAGATAAACAGGTTTTTCGCTGCTGATCATTTTTTTCAACAGCCGATTTTGAGCTTGATACTTAACGTTACCAATCGCTAATGCGCCGATACCTACTGCACCGCTGATAGAACCTTCAATAGGCGCACCATTATGGAAAGCATCAACACCTGCAATACCTGCGGGTGGCACAGCGTTAACATCTGCTGCTACTTTTAATTGTGGAGCAGACGCAATCAATTCTGCGCTTAACAATTCAATACCTGCAGCACCTGTTGCAAAAACGATATCCGCTGTTTTGATGTATTCAGCTTTATCCGCATCAGCACCCGCAGTGATAGTGATCTTACCATCACCGAATTCATTGCTACATAAATCAGCCACCAATTGAGCTTTTTCTAACTGCCTACCAATGATTCTTACATTAGCCCCTGCTTGTGCAGAAATAACAGCCGCCGCTTGACCAACAGGACCTGTTCCACCTAAAGCTAAGATATTTTTGCCTTCTAAAGTGGTATTAAATTTTGTAATTAATTCGTGCTCAACTGCAGCCACCATGCCTGCAGCCGTTGTAAATGCACCGCTTGGATCTGCAAATACAGATACTTCAAAAGGAGGCACCATTGAACGTTTAGCTGTTTTCAACATGTCCATAGCTTGCTTTGTATCACGACCACCAATAAAAATACCCGTGCGTTTCAAGTTCTTTGTGCTTCTTGAAAAAATAGCATCTTGAACTAAGCCCTGTACTTCACTAGGTTCAACATTAATATACGGTAGAGCAGATACCCAACCCGCATCCATCGCCATATTTACGTCAAAAGGACTTAAGTTTTTAGCTGTTGTTAGCATGTGTAAAATGAATGGTTTTTCCATGATATCTCCTTAATTTATTCAGCGGATTAGTATAAAAGAAAAAATTACAACGTACTCGCTTATTTAGCGTTACAGAGGGTAATTGTAAAAAATTGGGGTAAAAATTAATTCAGATCAACTTAAAGCAAGCCCTTTAGCTTATAAATTAAATCCAAGGCCTGTCTGGGGCTCAAATCATCCGGTTTTAGATCTTCTAATAACACAACAGCTGGATGACAGGTATTTGATGAAAATAGATCAAATTGATTCATGCCCACTGCTGCTTGTTGCTCGCTATACGCTAACTCTTCTAAATGTCTTAACTTAATTTTAGCGTTTTCAATCACAGACCTAGGCACACCCGCTAAAGATGCGACCTGTAACCCATAACTTTGATTTGCCGCACCGTCTTTAACCGTGTGCAAAAAGACAATTTTATCGCCATACTCCATCGCATCTAAATGCACATTATGAATCGTCTTTTGCTCATCTGCTAAGGTGGTCAATTCAAAATAATGCGTCGCAAATAAAGTAAACGCCTGCGTTTCTTTCGCCAAATAATCAGCACAAGCCCACGCTAAAGATAAGCCATCAAACGTACTGGTACCCCGCCCAATCTCATCCATCAGAATCAAACTTTGCGCCGTCGCATTATGCAGAATATTAGCCGTTTCTGTCATCTCAACCATAAAGGTAGAGCGACCACTCGCTAAATCGTCCGACGCACCGATACGGGTAAATATCTTATCAATCGGCCCGCAAGACATACTCTTTGCAGGCACATAAGAACCGATATGCGCCATCAACACCAACAAAGCCGCTTGACGCATATAAGTCGATTTACCGCCCATATTTGGGCCCGTAATCACCAGCATACGTCGCTGATCAGAGAACAATAGATCATTAGCCACAAACGGAATACCCGACACTTGCTCAACCACCAAATGTCTACCCGCCTCTATTGATAAACCCGTTTTATCCGTTAGGGTCGGTTGCGATAAATTTAAAGTATCCGCCCGCTCTGCAAAAGTAACCAACACATCCAACTCAGCCAAAGCCGCTGCACATTGCTGTAATGGGACTAAAGATAAAGCAAGTTCGTTTAACAGTGCGTCATACAAAGCTTTTTCAAACGAGAGAGATTTTTCTTTCGCACTCAACACTTTATCTTCAAAGCTTTTTAACTCTTCAGTGATATAGCGCTCAGCACCTTTCAGCGTTTGCTTTCTGGTGTAATGTGGAGGGATTTTATCGGCATGCAAATGAGAGATCTCAATGTAATAGCCATGCACACGATTGTAATTAACTTTTAACGTTGAGATACCCGTCGTCGCTTTCTCTCGATTCTCCATATCAATCAAAAACTGATCAGCGTTTTGACTCAAATCCCGCAACTCATCTAATGCTTGATTGTAGCCTCTTGCTATAACCCCCCCATCCCGAATTAACACGGGAGGGTTATCAATAATAGCGCTTTGCAACAACTTTAATAATTGCGGTTGTTCCCCCATTAACTGACTAAGCTTCTGTAATCTATCCGCCTCATCAATCACTAACGTTTGCTGTAAGCTAGGCAAAACAGCCAAACTATTGCGTAATACCAACAAATCACGCGGTCTTGCAGACCTTAAAGCAATTCGAGAACTGATTCTTTCAATATCACCCACCTGCTTTAATAGTGTTTGCAGGGCTTTATATTGCGTATTAATCAGCAACTGCCCAACACAGGCATAACGTCTATTTAGCATCTGATGATCGCGTAACGGTCTATTAATCCATCGTCTTAAACAACGACTTCCCATAGACGTCGATGTTTTATCTAACACGCCCAACAAGGTGAACTCTATCTGGCCAGAGGGATGATAATCCAACTCCAAATTACGTCGCGTAGCGGCATCCAATAAAATACTGTCCGCACTACTCTCAGTACTAATACCTTGAATATGGGGCAATGCAGATTGCTGAGTATCTTTAACATACTGCAACAAAGCACCGGCCGCCGCCACAGCAACAGACATCTCATCGCAGCCAAAGCCTTTTAAATCGAGGGTTTTAAATTGTGCTAAAACACGCTGTCTGGCACTGTCTTGATCAAAATGCCACGGAGGTCTTCTACATAAACCCGTGCGTTGTTGAATATTTTGGGGTAACGACCAATCCTCACTAAATAGTAACTCAGCGGGCTTAAGGCGACTTAACTCACTAAGCAACTGATCTTCAGAATGCACTTCTTGCAAGATAAAACGACCACTGGTGACATCTAAACTAGCAATCCCATATTTCTTATCGATTAAACTAATCGCTACTAATAAATTATCTTTTCTATCTTCCAACAAGGCGTCATCAGTTACCGTACCCGGCGTAACGATTCTAACCACCTTACGCTCAACAGGCCCCTTAGACGTTGCGGGATCCCCTATTTGCTCACAAATAGCAATAGACTCACCATGCCTTAACAACTTAGCCAAATAACCTTCAGCCGCATGATAAGGAATACCCGCCATAGGAATAGGTAACCCAGCGGATTGTCCTCTAGCGGTTAACGTGATATCTAAAATCTGAGAGGCTTTCTTAGCATCATCAAAAAATAACTCATAAAAATCCCCCATTCTATAGAATAGCAAGGTATCTAAATGGTCAGCCTTAATGCGCAAAAATTGCTGCATCATGGGCGTATGTTGATCGGATATTTTTGGTTTTATACTCATTACACTATTTTAGCTGAAGTCTACCTAGGTCACATCATGGATAATGAATTATTTGATATTGCCAACACCATTGGTCAACAACTTAAGTCAAAAGGCCTAAAGATTGTTACGGCGGAATCATGTACGGGCGGATGGATTGCACAAGTAATCACAGAAATAGCAGGAAGTTCAGCTTGGTTTGATCGAGGATTTGTCACCTACAGCAACAACGCAAAAATAGAAATGCTGGGGGTTAATAGTCAAACGTTAGAGGCTTATGGTGCGGTTAGTGCACAAACGGCAGAAGAAATGGCTAATGGAGCATTAGCAAAGAGCGCTGCCGATTGTGCTGTAGCTGTGACGGGTATTGCTGGCCCTGATGGTGGCTCAGCAGAAAAACCAGTCGGTACAATATACATCGCGTGGGCTTATAAAAACCAGCTTAGCCATGTTATCAAAAAACAATTCAACGGCTCCCGCCATGAAATAAGAGCACAAACTGTAAAAGCCGCTCTTGAAGGCATAAAGATCTAGAATCCAAACTCAGATTCATCTAAATCATCAAACAACTCTTTTAAACGCTTCTTCTCCCAATAAATTTCAATTTTTCTTCTTGCATCGGTTTTAGCCGCATCCTCTTCAAACCCTCCCGTTAAGGAACCTAAGTCCGCTCCATCAAAAACGTCATCATCAATATCTGTTTCTGACTTTTCAAGCGCACTGGAGTTATTGGCTGACTTGGAAGACTCTTTCATTCTTTATTCCCCTCCATTTTAATTACGATAATATTAAAATCTCTGCATAATTATAAGTAAAGAAAAAAAACAATAACAAGGCAAAAATTAACTTATCATAGCCTCATAGACAAAGCATAAAAGGCCTTTACGTTATGAAAAACAACACAATAGAAATTCCTACGACGACAGACTTTTTCTCATCAGATTATCTAATAAACAACGTAGGTACCCCCTTCATCATAGGACTCGCCGTAGGCTACTTTGCTAAAAAAATATTACTGCTTAGCCTTTTAGTTTGTGGCGCAGCGATCGTCTTATTATTCGTTAGCGAGCATTTTGAAGTCACCCATATTAACTATCAGAAATTAGAACACACCGTTGAGCCCGCCACCCAATGGATCACCCAATTTAAAGACTTCTTATTGGCGCACCTCTCAAACTTTCCTAGCAAAGGGATTAGTGCAACGAGCGGATTTTTAGTGGGATTTAAATTAGGATAAAAAAAACCGCACTTACTACTAGACATCTTTTTAAGATCCTCTATAATAGTCTGCTTACCAAAGTTATCGATGCCTCGGTGGCGAAATTGGTAGACGCAAGGGACTTAAAATCCCTCGTTCGTAAGGACGTGCCGGTTCGACTCCGGCCCGAGGCACCATAGAATTCTAAGAGCTTACGCCAATTGCGAAGCTCTTTTTTTATGCCTGAAATTTACAGGATAAATCTGGGGTAACTTTTAAAATTACTCTATAACAAAATTCAAAGCACAAAAAAGGCTGGTATTTAACCAGCCGATTTTAATTATATTTTATAGTACTAAAACTTAGCCATTTCAACTCTAACTTTATCCATTAATTTATGTAATGCTAGTGCATTCTTATGCGACAAAGCATTATATAAAAATTTAGATTGTCTTTGGTTTGCCAAGCAGTGCGGAATGTTGTAATGAGAAATAAAAAACTTAGTTAGGGGGCTTCGATAAATTTGGCAAATTCAAAATTAATCACATTTTACCCAATGATTACCGATATAAGACTCAAGTGTTTTAGGTTCAGTTATCACGATACTAGTAACTACATTTCTTTTTAAAAAATATCTAACGCCATATTTAAGCGTATCGTAAACTCTTTCTGAATTATCCTTATCTGATGAACACAGTATTCTTACCTCATTAGAAAACTTATCTAAAATCTCATCCCCACTACTTTTACAACCAATACTATTCACCGAACTATAATCGTGATCTTCACAGAGGTAATCTATATGTATTACTTTATTATCTACTATTTTTATAATAAGTCGAATTGATGGCTCTATATAATCGCCATCGTTACCTTTATTCTTTAACTTATTCTCTTGCTTCTGAACAATAAGATCGTGAACTTCTTTAAATTTATTTCCGTATTCTTGTGTGTTTTTTTCGAGTTTATTCAATTTCTCTGTTTCATAATTTATGACCCATTCATCAAATTCTTCAAATTTTCCTAATTTGAAAGATACATCATTAAGAGATTCTCCTAATTTGACACCTTTATAACTCGTTACAAGCTTAGGCATTTCTTCGTATATTGAATATAAGAATAATCCACCCCAAATTATAAGACCTATCGCAATTGGTGTAGTAATTACATAAAACATAATTCTCCAAAGCTTTTTCCAATTCCACCTATCTTTGGTTTGTGTATACAGATAAATAACACCACAAAAAAACAACCCAAGAAATATACCAATACCCATTAGAAACCCTTCATATAAATTTATATGTGATGAATAAAATGTACAACCATATCTTGATAAATAAGTGCATTAATATTGCTCATCAATAACAAGTAGTCGGTTTTTTGACGGAGGGGTTAGAAGTGGTGCATAGGCACCAGCTCCTTATACCCTCACAAACATCAACTTCTTATCTTTTGCCCCCTTTTCAGCTATAAAACTCAGTTATCTAGAAGCTGATAAGCTTCCATTTGCATTATCTGGTAATGTCCACATTTTTCCAGTAATAGGATCGATAATAGCAAGACCAACAATGCCACCAAATAGTAAATTACCAAAATACCAACCACTTAATTCACTATCTATAATAGTAGTTGATGGAAGATATCCATCTTTAGTGAAATCAATCAAATATTTTTCACTTGAATAGGCGCCAGAAGCTACCCTTAAATTCACAGATGACGGTGTAACACCATTTTGAACCACTATCCCTGTTTTGTTTTTAACAACGTACTTTGTATCAGGGACATTACTTGTTATTTGAACTGAATGAGTTGCATCATTCATAATAGTTGCACAGCCAACAACTGATAGTGACAACAACAATGTGACAATTTTTTTCATAACACCCAACCTCAATAGTTAATTAATATACTTAAGAGGAGCTATAATATTCCTAATTATAAGTTTTAGTTAGCATTATATTAATACTCTTTAGATTTACTATACTCCATCTAATTATCCTACTAAACAAGTCTATATGAGTCTAAAAGAGAATATTTTACGCAAAGTGAATCTAATCTATGATTACATTGAAGAAATGTTCTCTCCTCATCAAATCAGCAATCTAGTAGAACGCAAGTACGATTCATACTATACAAAACTACACCAATAATTCTGGATAACTACACTTGTAGTTCAAGACAACTACACATCATGTTTATCGAAAAATGATGTGTAGTTCAACACTACTTGCCCCCATGTATCGGGGAAGTACATATTTAGTTTAAGACAACTACATATGATGTTGTCCGAAACCACATATTTAGTTCAGTGAAACTACACAACATCTTAGTTAAAACCACATAAGTAATTTAGCGTAACCACACATTGAGCTTACCTAAAAATGACCTCGCTTTGTAAGCAAATAAAGAGGTACGTTAAGGCTAAGGACAAACAGTATTTAGGGTGACTTGGTACCAGGGAGTTGTTGTGCTGCAATATCGAAGGTATATACACCCAATAGTTCAGTTGACTTATCACTGGCAATAAACCTTGCCTTTTGAACTATCAATGCATCCGAAAAGTCAGCTAGCTTGCCGTTAATAGGCAGCGCGTTACGATAATCATTAAGTGCCTGCCAAATCACCTGTCCATTTTCAAATCGAATATTGGGTTCTTTAAACAATGTTTGAATTACCGTAACTACATCTGCTTTATTGAGCTGATACTTCTTCCCTTTCAACGTCCAAATAGTTTCAACCAGAACCACATCGGTTATTAAAACAATTTCTTTTCCATTGATGAGTCTATCGGCTTGGGCCGCTTGGATTTGATCATCATTAAGCAAGTATCTTAATAATACATTGGTATCAATTGCTATCACAAATCACACTCTGCAACGACTCTTCATCTGTCATGACTACCTTGGCTTCCAAGTGTCTCAGTATGCCCTTCGCCGCTTTAGCGGTCTTTTTAACTAACGTTAATTGACCGTCAACTACAAACATTTCCACTATGTCGCCCGGCTCGATTCCCAATGCTTGGCATTGATCTACAGGAATAGTAATTTGTCTTTTCGCACTTACTTTTGGCATGAACTCTATTCTTTACCTTATTAAAAAAGTAAAGAATAGTAGTGTTCGACAAGTATGTCAATGCTCAATCTTAAACACTCTAAACCAAGCGCCCATTATTGTAATCAGCTACCGCTTGTTCGATTTCTTCTCGGGTGTTCATAACAAAGGGGCCATATTGCACGATGGGTTCTTTTAAAGGCCTACCGACTAACAGCAAAAATGCCGCGCCTTTTTCTCCAGCCTTAATTACTAAAAAATCACCCGTAGATAATACGCCGGCACTTTGAGTGGCTAAAGCACACTGATTATCTTCAGGGCCCACCAGCACATCGCCCTCGAATGTATAAATAAAAGCATTATGGTCGCTAGGTAAGACTTGTTCAAAATAAGCACCCGCCGGCAAACGCACATCCAACATTAATACATCCGCACTAATGCCTTGTATCGGGCCTTTAATAATTTGTTCCGCAAAGTTGGCTGTACCCGATATCACTTTAACATATCCGCTATCCGCTAAATTAAACACCGGGATTTCTTCGGATTGCACATCTTGATAGCCCGCTGGCTTCATTTTTTCTTTAGCGGGCAGATTAACCCACAGTTGAAAACCACGCATACGCCCACTGATTTGTTGGGGCATTTCAGAATGAATAATCCCCCGCCCTGCTGTCATCCATTGAGCACCCCCACTTTTTAAATCACCTCTATTACCCAGATGATCCTCGTGCAACATGTGCCCGTCTAATATATAGGTAACCGTCTCAAAGCCCCGATGCGGATGATTAGGGAATCCGGCAATATAATCATCAGCATTAACAGAAGAAAACTCATCGAGCATTAAAAAAGGATCCACTCGCACTGTTTGGGATTGGCCAATACTTCGGCGTAACCGCACCCCCGCACCATCTGAGGTAGCCATAGAAGGGATAATTTGTTGCAGTATTCTCGTACTCATAATTTTATTGTTTTCCTTAAAACGATTAATCTACGCAACTAGATTTTAAAGCCTCAGTAAATATACCGGCTTTAGTTTCTATTAAGCTAAAGTTTTCTTTAGCGCGGGTAATGCCGGTATAAATAAGTTCTCGGGTTAATACCCGACTCATGGTGTCTGATAACACTAAAGCCACATGATTAAACTCTGAGCCTTGCGATTTATGCACGGTCATGGCATAAGCCGTTTCTACATTGGGTAAGCGTAAGGGCGACACCCAATGTAAACCATCGACATGTTCTTTATCATTCGCCGGAAACACTACCCGCAATTTATCGGTATGATCTTTTAGCGCGATACCGATATCACCATTCATTAAATCCAGCGTGTAATCATTATGAGTAATCATCACTGGGCGGGCTTCGTACCATAAATCCGCTTGAGTATCTTTTAGCAACCATTGCTGTATCCGCTCATTTAAACCCTCAACACCCCACTGCCCTTTACGCAAGGCACACAACACCTGAAAAGTATCAAAGGCTTTTAGCACTCGTTTAGCCCACGCATTAATCACCGTAGGATCATTAGATTTTGGCCGCTGTTTAATAATCGCTCGATAATAACCATAACCCTGACAAAGTTCTGGCACAGCGGCTGATTTTTCACCTGAATTGGCCAAAACTAACTGTTTTAATAACTCATCCGCTGATTCTGCGCTGGGCTTATTAGATATCGCACTGGCATCACCAGAAATAAAGGGATGTAAATCCGTAAATGTTGGATCATCTAAAATCTGCTGCGCTTTTACAACATCACCGGCATTAACAACAGTCGCTAGATTACCAATACCACTGTCTTTATCAAATCGATAACTGTGTTGCAAAATAACCGTTTGTTGGTTAATGGCTTGATTAGCGCTTAAGGATTTAGCGGTTGCAAAATCTTCCTGCGCATAGTCTTTAAGCCACGCTTTTGTGTCTGCATCATAAGCTACTTCCATAGCGCCTTGACATAAATCACCCAGCACCGACCCTGCTTCTACCGACGCCAATTGATCTTTATCTCCCAATAAAATCAAGGTGGCTTTTTCGGGTAAGGCTTCTAACAGGGCCGCCATCATCTCTAAATCAATCATAGAGGCTTCATCTACAATCACAATATCCGCCACTAATGGATTATGCCGATGATGATTAAACTGCCGCGTATTTGAGCGTGTACCTAATAAGCGATGCAAGGTACTGGCTTTAGTGGGCATTAAAGCTTTAATGTCCTCAGCTACCTTTAAATCTGCAATCGCTTTATTAATAGATTCACTGACGCGCGCCGCCGCTTTACCCGTGGGCGCGGCTAATAAGATATTTAAGCGATGTGCCTCAGGTGCTTCTGCTTGCAACAACTGCACTAAGATAGCCAACAATTTGGTAAGGGTAGTCGTTTTACCGGTCCCTGGCCCGCCGGTGATAATACTAAACCGTGCCCGCAACGCTAAAACACAGGCCACTTTTTGCCAATCCGGTTGCTGATCTGTATTAGCAAATAACTGGGTAATTTGCGCTTTTAATTCAGCGGGTAACTGTGTTCTACACGGTTGCAATCTTTGCTGAATGCCTAGATCAACTAACTGCTGACACTGCCAAAAGCGTCTTAAATATAAACGCGCTCCCGATAGCACCAAAGGCGTACTGCCCTCCCCTAAACTGACTACCGATGTATTGCTTAAACTTGCTATCCACTCTTGCAAGGCCGTGGCTTTAAGTTTTACTAAACTGGCATCCACGCATTGTTCTTCTGTCATGCTACTTATGCCTAAGACAGTTTCAAAACTGTGGCTTAACTTCGCTAAATCTAAATACACTTCACCTAAGTTAAATTGCTGACTTACTAAAGCACTGGCCCACAACAGCAAGTCTGTCGCGTTGGGTTCTTGTTGAGCAATAAAATTAACAAAGGCTCGGTCGGTATGGCTTAACCACGCATATTTAAGCCATGTTTTGATGTGTGCATCAATCATACCCGCGCTCCTGTGATGACTTTGCCTTTAAATAATTCATCCAAAGCTTCTATTAAGACTTTAGGCGGTTTATTAACGACTCGCCCGCCTGATGGACTTTGTGAGCCTCTTAAAAATAGATACACGCCTCCACCCACATGGGTGTCGTAATTATAAGCATCACCCAAGCGACTCTTAAGCAAGCGATGCAACGCTAATACATAAATCAACATTTGTAAGTCATAGCGCTTTTCTAACATGGCTATTTCTAAATTAGCTTTTGTATAAGCCGCGTCATTGAGTCCCAAACTATTAAACTTATAATCCGCCACATAATATTGCTGCTTATGCACAAACACTAAATCGATAAAGCCTTTCATTAAGCCATGGATGGTATTAGCGGTTAATGGTGGGCGGGGTTGCTGCGGATAAAAGTGTTCAAGCACTAATTTATCCAACACCAACACATCCACAGCTTCTGCGCCCATCGTAAATTCCATTTCAACTTGATAATGCTCTGTGGGTAAATCAGCCAGACTCACTGACTCATCATCAAACAAAGGCATGCTTAACCAATGGGCTAAGGCTGTTTCAATAATGTCCGTTTTATCTTGCCATACGGCTTGCTTAAACAACTTTTGCACCAGCTCACGACTTTTGGCAAAATCCTCAAAACTGGCTTTAAATCCATTACGACCACACAGTTCTAACAAACTATGAATTAATACCCCAGGACCGGCGCCTTTAGGTAAATCGTAAATCGTTAAGGCAGTTTTAACGACATCAAGCTCTTCAAGCTCCTCTTCATCGCCTTCTGTAGATTCTTGCGGCGTTTCTTGCTCTTCGGGTAAGGCTTTCTGACTGCCCTTATGGCTATGTTTTAAAGCACTGTAACTGGCAACCCACCAATTATCAGCCACTTTTACTTCGGCTTCGCGGGCTTCAGCTAATGGTTCTGCTGAGACATCAGGCACGTAAACTGTCGTACTTATCTCTGGCAAGGGCGTAATAGCTATATCGTCACAAGCGCCTTTTAATTGAGTTAATTGTGCGGTCAAAGTTTCAGGCGCTTGCTCTGCTTGCCACGCTAATAAATAGCCCACGGCACTCTTTTCTAACTGACAAGACTTCGTATTGCCTCTTTTGATGGGTGCTATACCCAACCAACACGCATATTGCGCGCGCGTTATCGCGACATACAACAAGCGTAAATCTTCTTGTAAGCGCTCTTTATCGGCTAAATCTTTACTGGCCTCTGTTTTATTTAAATCAACCCGCAAATTATTATCTGCATCATGAAACTTAAAATAACTGTCTTTACTACTTGGCTCTCTAAAGCCACAAATAAACGGCAAAAATACCAAGGGGTATTCCAAGCCTTTAGACTTATGAATAGTAATAATCTTAATTAAATCAGCATCACTTTCTAACCTTAAGATAGACTCGTCAGCACCTTGGGTGTTATCTTCTGCTATCGCTTCTGATAAGAATCTTATTAAGGCGGGCTCGCCTTCAAACTGGGTACTGGCTGTTTGCAACAACTCGGCTAAATGTAACAAATTGGTTAATACGCGTTCACACTCACCAGCTGTTAAGCCGATACGCTGCAAACCAAAATCATTTATAACTCGGCGTAAGGCCGGCAAAATTCCTTCTTGTAACCAACATTCATGATAGATAACAAAACGCTCTAGCTGTGCTTCCCAACTGATTTCATCCACCACAAAATGTTGTAATTCCTGATAACTAAAACCTAAGGTAGCCGTACTTAAAGCCGCTCTTACCTTATATTCGTTACGCGGTTCCGCTAGGGCTTTTAACCAAATTAAGACATCAGCGGCTTCTAAGGTGGCATAAATAGAGTCGCGTTCTGACAAATACACGCTAGGTAACTGGCGCTTCGCTAAAGCCTTACGCATCACCTTCGCTTCTTTGCCTGTGCGGACTAAAATAGCGATGTCATTCGGCTTTAAGGCTTTAAGCCCAGACTCTGAAGCAAAGCCCGTTTTATGGTGTTCTGCGCCATTTAACAACTCAACTATCTGGCTGGCCGTCACGTCAGCTAGGGCGTCCAGATAATCCTCTTGAGAAACGGCCTCAGCAGATTCCCAAACCCAACAATTTAAAGCCTTAGCAGGCTTGTCATTAATCACCCAGGTGTCTTTACGCCCTTTAGCGCTGACATCCACAAAGGGTAATGGATTGGTGTTATCGGCTGTTTTAAACAAAAACGCACCCTGTGCTTGCTGTTGATCCGCAAACAAAAACAACTGATTAACCGCCCTAACCAAAGCTTGTGTTGAACGATAATTAGTATCTAAAGTGTAATGTTTGCCTTGAGTGGCGGCATAGGCTTTTAAATAGGTAAAAATGTCCGCGCCTCTAAAAGAATAGATGGCTTGCTTAGGGTCGCCAATCATAAAGCAACCCAAAGCCGCATTTTCTGACGGCGGATAGAGTTTCTCAAAAATCCGATATTGCACCGGATCCGTATCCTGAAACTCATCTATTAACGCGATAGGAAACTGCTGCCGAATCACTTGTGCAAACGGCTCACCGTTTTTACCCTGCAAGGCAAAATCCAATCCCGTTAACATATCGTTATAAGACATTTGCGCTAAGCGATTTTTTTCTGATATCGCACGGCGCCGCATCCAATTCACCGCATGGGCGATTAAGGCGGTTTTTAATTGCGGTAGCGCCGCAATTTGGGCGGGTAAATCGGCTATCGCATCAAAAGCGGGGTGTTTAGGAGGAATACCAGACTTAATATTTGCTTCTAAACCCGCGGTTGATAAGTTTTTAATAGCTGTCTCAGTTAACTTAAGTTCAATTTGATTGGGGTCATCCGCCCAGTCTTTAATTTTTTTAGGCCACTCCACACGATTCGTTGAATTGTATTTAGTGGCAGGTAAAACTTTATCTGCAACCGCTTTTTCAATTAAATCTCTAATCTCTCCAGCCCACGCCTTCCAGGGTTTTTTTAAAGCCGCCAACTGTCCAAAGTAATCTTTATAAAACGCGACACACAAGGCATTAATAGCTTGGTAGTGCGTCACATCGCTATCGATAGGATCTTCTTTTATTAAGAAATCTTTTAAGACTTTTTGTAGCGCTTCTGGCGTATTAAAGGTATTAAAGATCTCAGGTAAAAAGACATTATCTGCATCTAGTGCATAATAAAATGTCCGCCAATAATCTCGCACCACCTGATTTAATAATTCAGTTTCATCCGGCTTTAGTTCTAATTTAAACAAACTACCGCTATCAAAAGCATGTTGTTTTAACATACGATTACACCATCCATGAATCGTATACACCGCCGCTTCATCCATCCAGTTAGCCGCCAACTCTAAATTTTGTGCACAACTTAAATAATCATCTGCCTTATGATCCGCACGCAACGCTATTAAAAATGGATCGGCTTCCGTGTCTAAGCCCCGAAAAAATCGCGCCGCAGAATTTAATCTTGCCCGGATTCTATCGCGTAATTCTTTAGTGGCCGCCTCAGTAAAAGTCACCACCAAAATATCGGGAGGTAACAAAGGTCTATCCTTAAACGCCTCCCCGAGTTTATGACCCAGAATTAATCGCACATACAAAGCCGCAATGGTAAAAGTCTTACCCGTACCTGCACTGGCTTCTATTAAACGCGTGTCATGTAAAGGAAAATCAATAGCAGATAATTTGTTAATAGTGCTCATTATTTACCTTCCTTGACTAACTTAAGCTGTGTAAAAGCTGGCGCATATAAGCGCTCTGCCCACTCTGCAAAACCTGGCTCCATCATTTCAAACTCGGGATAAAAGCGCTGTAAATACAGATCGTAATCGACCTCACCCGGATTCCAACTATCCCCTTCATACTGTTTTCTTGCTGCCTCTTTAGCCTCTGCAGTGTTTTGTTTATTTGGATAATCCTTAGCCAACCACGCAAAAGCGGATTTAATGGCAATGGGTAACGGGCTTTGCAAACCCTGTAACCAAGCGCCTGCCAGTTGTTCTAACAGTTGTATTGCGGCTAATCTATCGAGTGGATCCAGCTGAATCATGGCATCAGCACCCACACCATAAGTACGCATATTTAATCCAGAAGCACAGCCCACAACATGCCTTAACCAAGTATTAATAACCGTGTGATACTTAATCTGCTTAGTCTGCTTTTTACATAAAGGCTGAGCAGTAACTATGAGTAAGGCTAAATCACCAGCTTGATTCTGATGCAAGCTGGTTAAATTGCCGGTTAATTGCAGTACTTCATGCGTATCTAATGCCAAATCGATACTAATGGATTGTGGGGGAATTTCTGCGAAACCTGCGGCTAATAAACTTTGGTACTGCGTCCAAGCGCCCGTTACAGCGGTTGTTAAACCATCAAAGGTTAATTTAGAAAATCCGGCTAAAGGCAAACACCCCGTGGCTGATAAAGTTTGATAGCGTTGCTTAAAAACAGCATCGGGTTCCACAGTCGGATTAGCTTTAAGCTCTGCCAACAACGTATCAGTATGCTGGTAAATTTCTAAATGATTAAAGCCAAAGGGCTCATTATCTTCACTGATGGCATTATCATCATCAAAACTAAACTTTAAGGTTTGCTGACAAAAAGTCTTTACCGGCGCTTTTAAAAACCGCGCTAACGCTTCAATACTTAAAACTTTAGGTGCTTCAAAAGCCTGCGATTTAATAGCACTCACGCCGCGTTTATCGGTGTCCGTTTCATGCCATTCTTTAGAATAAGTAAATAACCGCGGATCTGTGCTGGTTTTAAGATAGTTAATACTAAAGGGCTGTAAAGGATGCGCTAGCGTAATAGCGGGCAGATCTAGGCTATAACTTTGGTCGATAAAATCGCGTAATTGACTGACAAAAACCGACGGTGGAATCTCGGTGTTATCTCTAATACTACGCCCTACCCAACTAATATAGAGTTGCTGTCTAGCAGACATTAAAGCTTCTAAGAATAAATAATGATCATCTTGACGACGCGACCGATCACCCGGACGATAATGCCCGCGTTGCCCCATTAAATCAAAACTCTTAATTTGTTGGCTACGCGGAAATTCACCATCATTAATACCCAACAGACAGACCACTTTAAAAGGAATGGCGCGCATGGGCATTAAAGTACAAAAATTAACCCGACCACTTAAAAAGCGTTGCTGTAAATTGGGCTCATCAACTGCCGTTAACCAGGTTTCTTTAACGATATTTATCGGGATTAAATCGTCATCAGCCAACTTAGCTTGTGAGCAGTTTATTTGCCACTGTGTCAAAGCCTGCCTTAAAGTGGCCAGCGTTTTTTGCTCGCGTTCTTGCGTTGAAACAAAAAAATCATTGAGCAAATTACCTAATAACTGCACCCAATCCTCTACACTATGGGTTTGCCTTAATTGATCCACATAAGCTGCTAACATCTCTTGCAAGCTAGCCAAGCCACCTAAATATTGCGCCTCTAAACCACCGATATTGGCATAAGGTTCTATACCCTTAAAGCTTTGCCCTGCCCCCACGGCGTAACCCAATAACAAGCGTTGTAAACCAAACTGCCACGTATTAGCCGTTAATTCATCAGGCATCGCTACTGCGGACTTTCTTTGCTGGCTATCCAATCCCCAACGAATACCGGACTCTTTAAGCCATTGATGCAATTTAGGAATGGCCGATTCATCAATGCCAAACTGCTTTCTTAGGGCCGGCACTTCTAGTAAGCCTAAAAACTCACTCACCTCGAAACGTGAATCCGGTAAATTTAGCAACACCTCAACGGCATTTAATAAGGGATTTTGGCCACGCTGTTGTTGGTCAGCCAAACTAAACGGAATATAGCGTTTATCTGTTTTATCAATTTGCCCAAATACAGCCCGAATATGTGGGGTATAGGTATTAATATCCGGCACCATGATAATAATATCGCGCGGATGCAAACTAGGATCCGCATTAAAACGCGCTAACAATTGATCATGTAAAATTTCAACTTCGCGCTGAGGGCTATGCGCGATATGAAACACTAAAGATTCATCAACTTTATTGATAGGGTTTGGCGTTTCAGGCACGGGTTCTAAATCTAGAATGGCTTGCTGTACCTGTTGCAATAAACTGCGTTGTGCTTTATTAGCGCCGTAATCCTCAAATAAATCAATTTTGTGATTCGGCCAACCCCAAGACTCATAAGCACTTTTTTCGTCAAACACATCGAGTAAACGCAAATAATCACGCCCCTGCTTACCCCAAGCGGCTAACAAGGGATTCGCGTGTTGATGTAAGTCTGCAAGACTTAAATCAGCACTCATCCCGGGTTTATAAGTTTGACGCTGCCGCTCGGCTTTTAAGAGTTCTTTGTCTTCAATAATATCTGCCCAATAATGCTGACACGGATTATGCACAAACAGCAGTACCTGACAAAACTGAGAAATTTTTGCCAATACCTCTAGGGCTTGTTGGGGTAAAGAAGACAAACCAAACACGATAACGCGTTTAGGTAATTGTGGCTGACTGTTATCAATCTGCGCCATAAACTCAGCATGAACCGCCGCCCGACTGTTGATAAATGCATTATCAACGCCCACATCTTTTAAGATATGTCGCCATAGCAAAGCTTGCCAGCGCTGGGCATCGGGGAGTTTTTGTGGCTGACCTTGCGCATCTCTTAACACATCCTGCCCAGCCGCCCAGTCTGATAACCAATCAGACCGATACACCTGATACTGATCGTATAAATCGGCTAACTGTTCTGCTAATTGATAACGCTTACGCGCTTGCGTATCGTTATGTAAAAACTGCTGTAAAACCTCAAAACCCGCACTATCAACAACCGTGGGTAGCAAGCGATACAAACGCCAGACTAAAGTGCATCTAGCCAGTAATTGCTCAGTAGAAATTTTATCTGCTAATACCGCGCGATACACTTGCCAAATAAAGCTGGCGGGTAATTTAACTTCTAAGGATGCGGCAATGCCTAAGGCGCTGTTTTGCGCTAAGTTCTGTTTAAGCCACTGCGCCATGCCACTGTTATTAACTAAAAACACCTCTTGCTCTAAAGGTGCTAAAGGATGCTCTTGTAACCAATAAGTCACCACGTCTAATAAAGATTCCAGCTTATTCGCATGGATAACAGCAATACCTTTATTGAGTGATGAAGAGGACTGCGCAGTGGTCATTGAAGGTCGCCTCAAACGAAAAATAATATAATGTGCAGAGTTTACACAAACATTACGACAGATTGAGACGCTTTAAGAATTATTTTAATGATCACTCTCTGTCATCATTTATAAGGTTTGATTGGCTAATAGTAAGAGAAACGCTAGGCGGGATTATTGACATAACGTTTATAGAGCTCATTAACATCTTTTATCATGCGATCACGCAATTCAACCGGTTCTAAAACTTCAATGGCTGAACCATATCCTCTAACCCACCATACTAATTGCTCTGTATAACGTACGGTTGCTTTTACCAATACATAACCGGGCTCATAGGGAATAATTTCTTGATCTTTAGATAATGGTGTTTCTGTCAGATATTTTGCTGATTTCTCTTCAAATATACATTTAAAGGTAATTTCTTTTAATGATGTAGTGGCGTTCCCCGCAGTCCATGCAAATCCCATGTGACCTTTTTCTAAATAGTCTTGCAAAGTTATATCTAATGGATCTGCATCGACAGGTAATTGTTCGGCATTCTTAATACGATGCAAAGCAAACTGTCGTTCCTCACCCGTATCTACTTTTACCGCTATTAAATAGATAATGTGCCCCCTGAAAACCAAACCTAAGGGATTAACGGTGTATTGACTGCGTTCACCGTCTAAGCGCACATAATCTAATTTAAGCTTTTTGTTTTCTAACAAGGCGGTACTAATCACTTGTTGAAAATCAGCATTGATATCAGGTGCTAACAAGGGCTGAACGGGATGAACAACTGCAATCTTTTCTGGCCATTTAACTAAAGCATTGCCTTCTAAGCTGTGTAACACTTTATCGGAATAATCAAAGAAAGGTTCTAACTCTTTTAAAGTCGCTTCAGGAAATAATTGGCTCAAATACTTCTTAACCAAAATAAATGATAATGCCTGATTGGGAGATAAACCAGAGAGAAGTATTACTTTTGCTTTGTCATTCCAATACCAACCAAAGCCACCGTCTTTAAGCATCTTACTTTCGATATCCATAAATACTTCAGCCAAAGCATTCATGTCGCGTTGAACAGTGCGAGCACTCACCTCAACGCCTTTATCTGATAAGAAATCTCGAATTTCGGGTACCGATACCGGATTTGATGCTCTGCAATTTTGTAGCTTTTCTAAAATTCGATGATGACGATTGATTTGGTCGTTCATAAGCGCTCCGGCAACTTTTGATTTAATGTCCTTAAAAGGTCTCAGCAAGGCTAATGGTTGTATAACTTTTTAGCTTCCTATAAACTTGGTTTTGAGCAGAACATGCTTATATAACACAGGTATATTAAAACAATAATAACACTAGGAACTAAGATGAGCACAACAGAAACCCCATTAAGCCTTTATGAAAGAATTGGCGGCGCTGCAGCAGTTGATGCTGCCGTTGAAGTTTTCTATAAAAAAGTAATAAATGATTACCGTATTAACCGTTTTTTTGATGGCGTTGATATGGCTAAACAAGTTGCAAAACAAAAAACCTTTTTCACTATGGCCTTTGGTGGTCCTAATAACTATACAGGTGCAGATCTTCGCAGTGCGCACTCAAAATTAGTAAAAATAGGGTTAGGTAATGACCAATTTAATGCTGTTATGGAACACTTAGGTGACACTTTAAAAGAATTAAAAGTGCCTCAAGATCTTATTGAAGAAGTAATGACCCTTGCGGAAGGTACTCGTAGCGACGTATTAGGTAAATAAGAAATATCAACGTGGATTAAGATCCGTTAATCCACGTTTAATTTATGCTTATTCGTTATTTGCAAAAAAAACATAATTTCTTTTCATCCATTGGCATAAATCGCCTATCATAATACCTTAGAGTAAAGTACAGCTCGCGCTGGGTGAGCTAGTAAATAAATGAGGATTTCATGAAGCAGTTGGTTTTATCTATTATTTTTCTTATCACACTAGGTTTTGGACATGAGGCCTCTGCAGAAAAAAGTTATAAAACATCTCATGAAACACTCCAATGCGCCGCCTTTAGTACTTATGTAGGCAAATTAAACCCCAATTATGGCGCACATCCCTCAAAAGAATTAATCAACACACTGCTTGATCAACTCATAAAACAAACCCCCTTTCGTTGCATCATGACTTATGGTGTACTTAACGGCTTAGAAACCGTATTTAGTGCGGCAGAAGCCAAACACATCAAAGTGATTTCTACTATTTGGATTGATAATGATATTAACGTTAACAGTCAATCTATTGAGAAAGGCATTGAAGTTGCCAAAGCCTATCCTAAAACGATTATAAAACTGAGTTGTGGTTCAGAAGTAAGAACTCGTCACGGCAATGCATTTGATGGTGAAATTAATCGCTGTATTGATGCGCTTCACAATGCGGACGTAAAACAACCTGTCACTACTATTGATACATGGTGGCAATGGTGTAACCAATCATCAGAATGTCAAAAGAATAGCTTTGCTGAGAAAGTAGATTGGGTTGGCGTTAACATTTATCCTTGGTGGGAAAATCAATATTCAGGGATTCATACCTGTATTCCTGCTGAAAAAGCCGCAAACTTTCAAACAACCCGCCTTACAGATATAAACAAAACCTACCCTGACAAAGAACTTATTTTAACCGAATTTGGTTGGCCCAGCGGTCCTGAAGGCGGTAGCACAACCAATGTAAAAACCGGTGATAAATGTGGCATTGCCAGCAAGAAAAATCAGAAAATGGTCATTGAATCTACTTTTAAACAACTAGCCAAAAAGAAATGGTCTGGTGTAGTATTCGAAGCATTCTCTGAAGATTGGAAACCTGCAGAAGAAGGTCCATTTGGAAAGTATTGGGGGATTTGCCAAGGTGAAGCTCCTTATACTTGCGCGGGAAGATTTAAAATATCTAAGTAAAAGCCATATAAATCACTAACACTTCTAGACAGCCTTAAATGAATACAGCCAAAAAGATACTCTTTATATTGATACCTGCGTGGTTATTGTTAACAACTCAAATCAGTTATGGTCAACATGCTGAAATCATTATTAATGCAGAAAATGGTAATGTGATACATGAAGCTAACGCCACACATTCTTGGTTTCCAGCCTCTCTCACTAAGGTAATGACCTTACATGTGACATTTGAAGCACTTAAAGCTAATCAAATTCACTTACACGACACACTCAGAACATCATCTCATGCAGCAAGACAACCTAATAGTAAATTAGGCTTAAGAACAGGGGAGCTCATTACAGTAAGAGATGCAATTTTGGCTTTAATTACGCGTTCTGCAAACGATGCTGCGGTAGTATTAGCTGAAGGTCTAGGGGGTACAGAAGAAAACTTTGCTGTAAAGATGACTGAAACAGCCCATAAATTAGGCATGTACAACAGTCATTTTATGAATGCAACCGGGTTACCTAATCAATGGCAAGTCACCACAGCTCATGATTTAGCTATTTTAGCGTGGAAGACTCAACGTAATTTCCCCGAATACTACCCTTACTTTGGCTCACATTCCTTTTTATTTAAGGGCCGCGAACTCCATGCCATTAACAAATTTACAAACACCTACCCCGGTGCAGAAGGCATGAAAACCGGGTTTACTTGTGGCTCTGGTTACAATTTAATTTCATCTGCTAGTCAAAATGGCAAACGTTTAATCGGGGTTGTTTTAGGTGGCATGACCAGTCCTGAGCGATATCAATTTATGATCAACATGATGAATAATGCTTTCGCAAACAAGTACGTCAGTTCTGGTCTGAACATTAATACAATGTCAAACAATGATGCTGGCATTCCACCCTATCAATTAGGTTGCGGTAACGTAGCGCCTAATCCCTTTAAAACTGGGGTAGATACCATTAATGAAAGGCCAGTATACATACCTAGACAGGCTCATGCCAAAAGACACAAAGTCGCTATTAAGGCTGAGAAGCATGATAATCCTGCTGCCATTAATAAAAACTATATTCATCCGAAAAGCATAAAAACACCGGTGCATCCAGTCGTAAAAAAAATAAAACCCGTAACTAATGCTAAAGTAAGTAAAATACCAAGTAAAGGTGTGGCTAAGCCCCATTCTACTAAACCCCATTTCCATCAATCTTAAGCATTTAACTATCAGTTCAAGACAGGAACAATTATGAATATGCAAAACCTTAACAAACCATTGCTAAGCAGTCTAATTCTCTCAATTACACTTGCAGGCTGTGCATCAACTACACCGCCACCGCCATCTGACCCATGGACAGGCTGGAACCACGGCACACAAGACTTTAACGATGGCCTTGATAAGCATATTCTAAAACCCTTAGCTCAAGGCTATCAATACATCACTCCTACTTTTGTGAATGACGGTATTACCAATTTCTTTAGTAACGTGAATGACATAGGCGTTACTTTTAATGATTTATTCCAATTAAAATTCTCTCAAAGTGGACAGGATGCCAGCCGATTCTTAATTAATACAACAGCTGGTGCAGCTGGATTTATCGATGTCGCTAATTACTTTGATTTACCCAAACATAATGAAGACTTCGGTCAAACTTTGGGATTTTGGGGAGTACCCTCTGGTAATTATTTAGTATTACCTTTTTATGGCCCTAGTTCACCAAGAGATACCTTAGGTTTAATTGGAGATGCTGCACTTAACCCAATCACTTACGTTTCAATCTTTGGTGGTGGTGTCGTAAATGCAATCACTGCAGGCGGAAGAGCTGTAGATGTTGTTGATCACAGAGCAGAATTGATGACCAAGGAAAAAATTCTTGATGAAAGTACCGTTGATCGTTATGACTCTTTGAAGAGCTCTTATCAACAAAATAGAGAATATCTGATTAATGATGGAAAAACCAGCAACAGCACTGATCCTGATTTATTAGATGATAGCTCAGACACTTCTGGATCTGGAAAAGGTAAAGGTGGTGCATCTACTGGCACTGGTACCGGACAATCTGGATCTGGATCAGCTACAAAAGCTCAACCAAGAAAATCTTTAAAGTTATCCGCACCGAAATAAATTATATTGAAAATAACGAGCCTAGCTTTCAATTCAAACTAGGTTCGTTATAAACTGTTTTAAGTAAAAAAGTTAAACTTAAATGCCGTTTGGGAAATCGTAGCTGTAATGCTTACGTAATGGTTTAACCACTTCCCACTGGCTATCTAAGCCAGCATGAAAAGCAACTAAATCACCCGCTTTAATTAACACAGGTTCACCACCTGCAGGTGTTACTAATATCTCACCCTCAAGTAAATAAGCACACTCTGTTTCATCAAAATCTATAGGAAACTTCGATACTTCTTTTTCCCAGATTTCCCAAGATGCCACGCCCAATTCTTTTAAACGCTCTTCACTGGGGTTATGCTCAATAGTAATTTTGCTCATTTTTAATCCTAAATTTATCTAATTTGAAGGAGCAATTGTATCATTTGCTCAACAGGCTTACCATTTGCCATGTTGCCCATGCTCTTCAATAAATTTGCTTGCTCCACTCAATTCATTATCTATCTCAAAGCAAAACTTCTCTGTTCCATCACCATAATCTTCAAGTTGGGCGACTTCCACCTCATATTCCGTAGCTTCTGAAATCAACTCACCGTCTTCATCAAACTCGGCATTAACACCATAGCAATCGCCGTAAACACCTACCAACAAGTTCTCATAAATACCAAGGTATCTCTCTTCCTCAGATCCATATTCCTCATCTGGCGTCCAGATAGCCAATAAAGGCTGATACTGTTTTTCAAATTCTTTTGCTATTTCTATCTTATTTAGATTATTAGTCATTAATTTATTTTATTTGTATTTTGATAAACTCATTCAGTAGTATTGGCAATTATTTTATGTATTCGCTTTGCATTAATCGCAATAATGACCAAAATAAATGGAATAGATAAGCCCTCTACTAACTCAGAATTAACTTTCCATCCATATGCATGTAACGCCTCAGAAAACTTACCAATGATACTAGCGGCATAGTAAGTAATCGCAACCATAGAAATCCCTTCAACCATTTGCTGCATGCGTAATTGCATTTTTGCCCGCAAATTCATAGATGAAAGTAAACCTTGATTTTGCCTTTCGATAATTATGTCCACACGTGTTCGTAATAATTGACTCGCGTTACTCACTCTTTCAGACAATAACGTAAATCGATGAGATACTGACTCACAGGTGTTAACAGCGGGCTCTAAACGTCTTTTAATAAATTCGCCTAACGTTTGTATCCCTTGAATCCTTACTTCTCGTAAATCATCTAGTCGCTGTCCCACTAATTTGTAGTAGGCGCTTGCAGCGGCAAACCTAAAATGGTTACTCGATATATAATTTTCAACCTCTGCCGCTAAATTAGTCAACTCATCTAACAATAAAGCATCATCTTTATCCTGCATCGTCATTGCATTGGTGATGGTGTATAACTGCCGATCAGATTTATTGAGGGCTGGATAAAGACTTCTAGCAATAGGAAATGCCATTAAAGCCATCACACGATATACTTCAATTTCAAATAAACGTTGTAATAAACGTCCAGCTTGTTGAGCTCTTAGGTCATGATCAACTATTAAAAAACGACTGAATCCATCGACATGTATTCTAAAATCGGTAAATACTGACGCCGCTCCGCCTGTAACTTTTGATCCAATCACAGCGTTACCCGCAAAGTGATCTGCTAACAAAGCCAGGTCGTTGGTTTCTTTGTATTGAATATCATCAGCAGAAACAATAGACGCATGTACAGCCACAACGACTTGACCTGTTAATTGCGATAACCAGTCAACTGGTACTTTTTTTAACGCCGAATCTGCAAATGGATCTTTCGGATTATCATGCACATAAAAACTATAAGTACTAAATTCGCCATGCTGCTCCCAACGAATTTGAAATGCATCGAAAGAAGCTACAAAATGATCGGTATCTTTATCTGGCGTTGTGACACCAAATCTTTCACATAAACTAATTAAATGTTGGCGCTCTAATAACTTTTGCTCTTGCGTTAGCACCAAAGCTAAATGACTCGCTCTAACCGGCAGTTTTAAAATAAAAGGTGCTCTGGCATGCACTTCATTATGTAATACAAAACGCTGAGGATGATTTTCTGGAATAGGAAATAAAGTGGTCACAACTAAATAAGTGTCTCGAAATGATATTGAGAGATAAGTTTACAGAGTAAACTTTTCATAAATATTAATCAATGCCTAGCATTAATATCCCTAATCGTAGACAATACGGCCTTCAAATTTATCACCTTAATTTAGTAAAAATAATCATGAGTAATCTACCCAACTGCCCAAAGTGTAGTTCAGAATACACTTATAACGACGGCACTATGAACATCTGCCCCGAATGCGCTCACGAATGGAATGATGCCAATCCAACAGACAATGACAGCGACACAAAAGTCATCAAAGATGCTAACGGCAATGAATTACAAGACGGCGATACAATTACTGTCATTAAAGATTTAAAAGTTAAAGGGACCTCTCTCGTAGTTAAAGTGGGTACCAAAGTAAAAGGGATTCGCCTAGTTGACGGAGACCATGACATTGATTGCAAGATTGATGGCATAGGCCCTATGAAACTGAAATCAGAATTCGTTAAAAAGGTATAAACACTTTTTAATCTAGCGAACTCCGACCTAATAGCTTTAGTTATATGATCGGAGTCCTATTTATTTTAAAGAATACTCGTTCCCGGCATAAGATCTACTCTAACCTTATCTCCTTCTTTAACACCCTGACAAGTTACTGGCAAAACGATATAACAGTTGGCATGACTCATGGACTTCAAAATATGAGAGCCTTGCTTACCTGCCGAGCTTACAAAAAACACCCCGTGACTATCTTGCGTCAATATACCACGCATATACTCTTGACGGCCTGCAGATTTTTTAAGATCCGACAAACAAATCGCCGTAATTTGTAGCTTTTTTTCTATCGTTAATCCGGCTAACTTTTTAAGCGCCGATGCAACAAGATACTGAAATGTAACCACAACAGCCACTGGATTACCGGGTAAACCAAAGAAATGACAGTTGCCTATTTTTCCAACGGCTAAAGGCTTACCCGGCTTAATAGCAAGCTTCCAAAAATTAACGTTGCCACAACGCGTTAAAATATCCTTAACATAATCCGCATCCCCTACAGAAGCTCCGCCCGTACTGATAATGACATCATATTTTTCAGCTGCTTTTATAAAATTTTCTTCCAAAATATCAGGATCATCGGGCAACAGGCCCATATCAGTCACATCGTAAAGTGGGTCAGTTAATAAGCCAGTTAATGTATATCGATTACTATCGTAGATTTGGCCTGACGATAGAGCTTGACCCAGTGTTTGCAATTCATCTCCGGTTGAAAAAAACGCCACTTTAACTTTTCGTTTAACAACTATTTTTTCAATTCCGACAGAGGCTAATAGGCCTAAATCCATTGCACTTAGCACTTTATTAGAATCTAACACCACTGAACCTAAGGCGATATCTTCACCCATTTTTCTAATGTTCTGATAGGGTTGGGTAGTTTCAGGAAATTGAATTGATTCATGATTAACGCTTACATGCTCTTGCATGATGACCGAATCTAGAGCCTCTGGAACAACAGCGCCCGTAAAAATGCGCACACATTGTCCAGCGAGCAATTCAGCCGTATAAGGACGCCCTGCCCATGCGGTTCCAGCGAGTGTTAATACAAAAGCATTCTCCGTATTAATATCTCTACTATTGAAAGCATAACCATCCATGGCCGAGTTTCTCTCAGGAGGGCTAGAAATACTTGCAAATACATCTTTAGCTAAGACTCGTCCCAATCCTAATCTTAACTCGATAACTTCACACTCTTTAACAGCTTCCACTGCAGTCATTATCTTATCTATAGCCTCTTCAACTAAAAGCAAGGGTTTCGATTCTTGGCTACAAAAATCAATCATAAGCGTTCCAAAAATTTTTTAATAATGAAATCAGCAACGGATTGCGGTTGATTAATATCAAGTTGTGTTAAATGGGCAGGAAGGTTTAGCGCTTCATCCGTCGCCACTGCAATAATATTGGGGTCATTTATATAGAGCAAAGATTCTTTGAGTGTGGCTCGATGTAATTCAATCTTTGGAAAACACTCAGACTTAAATCCTTCCACTAAAATTAAATCCACTTTCGATCGATCGAAAAACTTTAATTCCTCAAATAAACGCGGTTCTATTACCTCTGAGAATTCAGTAATCATTATTCTACGTTGGGATGTACACAACATGACGGGCGAACCTCCAGCTTCTCGTAATCGATAACTATCTTTACCTGGCTGATCAATTTGAACATTGTGATGACTATTTTTAATTAAACCGACACGTATTCCCCGCGCCTTTATAAGTGGAATTAATTTTTCTAATAAAGTAGTTTTTCCTGTTCCACTAGCCGCAGCAAATCCTAACAAAGGTAAGTGAGTCTCTTGCATGGTCATTAAATAATTGAACTGTTATCGATCAACTGCGTATTCTAAGGTATTATTGCTCGATGGGCATTAATGTTGGGGAAAACAATGATTCGAATTTTTCTATTTGTAATACTAGCAATCATTATTTACTTTTACTTTAATAACTTTCGTAAAAAACACCCCGAACTCATCGCAAAACATATTCGAAGCGCGTTACTGTTTACAATTGCTGCTGTTTTTATTTTTTTAGGCGTGACGGGGCGATTAAACAGCTTATTTGCCTTAATCGGTGTCTTAATAGCCTTTTTATTACGAGTATTACCCGTATTATTCAATTATGCTCCCACTCTGCATAACCTTTGGCAGCGTTTTACCAAAGGACACTCAAAATCATCAGCAGACCCCAAAAACATCATGTCTACAGAAGAGGCACTTGAAGTTCTCGGATTAAAATCCAATGCATCTGAAGAAGAAATTATTGCTGCCCATCGTAAATTGATCCAAAAGATCCATCCTGACAGAGGAGGCTCTGATTATTTAGCGTCGAAAATCAATTTAGCAAAAAAAGTTTTATTGAATAAATAAAGACAATTATCGTCACAAACTCCCTTACAGCTCAATTTGTAACTTATTTATAATTAAAATCATCACAAAACATTCCTCCCTAAGAAATTAAGTGTATCTTTAATTAAAAATAGAGTGTTACAGTAAGACACCTGTAGAAGCTTAATTATATGTTTTTACGATTATTTTTAATCAATAAAACTAATTCACATATTTCTACTGGAATCTTAAAATGAATGAAGTATTAATTAAGCAATCACAAATTGATCACTTATCTCTGGTAATTAAAAAGATCCCCCATAATAATTTCAAATCTTCCTTAAGAGGTTCGCAACTGAAACACAGCGGCTTACCACCCAGAAACATCAAAGAAATGAGTGCTACCTCTATTTATTTAAAAGAGATATTTCGCCCAACATTACTCACCGCACTAGAAGAAAAAAACTATGCCCTGCTCAATCTAAAGGGTGATCAAGCAGCTCGCACAATATTAATAGAACGTAATGTAAGATTTGTCGTAAAAATCGCTCTCCTTTATACAAATAGGGGCTTATCTTTTTTAGATCTTGTTCAAGAAGGTAACATCGGATTAATACAAGCCGTTGATAAGTTTAATCCCGAGATGGGCAACAGGTTGACTACCTACGCCATGTATTGGATAAAACAGGCTATTGATTTAGCCATTATGAATCAAGGTAATACGATACGAATTCCGACTCCGGTTTTAAAAGAAATAAGAAGGTATCAAAAAGCTAGAAATGAATTTATAAGAAATTTATCTTATACGCCAAGCCTCAAAGAAACAGCGGATTACATGGGCTTAACATTAGAAAAAATTGAAAAAGTAGTGTTTACCATGCAAAGAATTTCTTCTTACTCAACAGAAGGGACTAGCAACATAGATATTGAAGCTGTTTCAGATCATAAAAGATTAGAACCCTCTATACAGATACAAAAAAGCATCATGCAAGTCAATGTAAATCAATGCGTTTTAAAACTACCCCAAAAATATCAGTACGTTATCTGTAGACGCTTTGGGCTATGTGGCTACGATATAGAAACGCTTGAGCAAATAGCCGCTGATTTACACTTTAGTATAGAACACATTAGACAGGTTCAGTGTGTTGCCATTTCTAAATTGAAACTCATTTTCAAAAACAACAACCTCACTTCTCAAGCATTACTTGATTACTAACATTAGCTTGTAATGGCCAATCTCTATAATTGAAAACTTGACCATTTTCTCTTACCGTTGCACAAGCCGCTAAATTTAAGTCTGCATAGACCCATTGCACAGCATTGAACTCACCTATTGATAAGATACCATTATCAGGAAAACCCTTATCAACTGGGGTATAAACAGCGCCAGCGCCCACATTAATATCAACGGCTTCTGACCAAGGCGCCAAACCTACCAAAGAAGATTGCACTACATAACATTGATTCTCTAGCGCTCTTGCTTGACAACCAATTTTTACTCGATGATATCCAGCCACCGTGTCAGTGCAACTGGGCACCAAGATCAAAGTACATCCCGCTTCTACTTGTTTTCTGGCCAGTAAAGGAAACTCACTGTCATAACAAATATTAATAGCAATTTTCCCATACTCCGTAGAGAAGACCTTTAAATCTTTACCGGCTGTGATTAACCATTGTTCATTTTCAAAGCGCGTCATCATCAATTTGTCTTGATAATCAATCTGCCCTGCTGCGTTAAATAGATAAGCGCGATTCACATAAACACCCGTCCCTACAAAAACAGGAAAGGTACCCGCTTGAATCAAACATTGATGCTTAACGGCTAGATTTTTGAATAACGCGATAAAATCATCATGTAAAGACTGTAATGCATCTAATTGATTGCTTAATGATGAATAAATATCTTGTGCGAACAAAGAAGCCAACTCCATGCTGAAATATTCTGGAAACAACAGAATCTTTGCATCTTGTGCCGCAGCGTCTAAAACCCATTGCGTCACTTTTTGTTCATAGGCGGCCCAGTTTTCTAAAAAGCTAATATCATATTGGGCGGCAGCAATTTTAAAGGTCATGTTTTAGCCAAAAAGTCATAGGTTTCGAAGTTTCTTCAGTATCATCTAAATCTTTCCAAATATAGGCCGATTTAAGTTCTGGGTGTTTAAAGTATCCCCGTTTGTTCCAGAACTGATCTAAAGGCACATAATCTTTAGGACGACGCGGATGATCTACCGGTCTTTCTACGCAACAAAAAGTAATGTGCTTAAATCCACCTAAATATTCAGCATGTGCTTCACGTTGCTCAAAGAACTTAACCCCTAAACCTAAACCACGATAATTCTTATTTAATACTGATTCACTGCAATAAAACACTTCATCAAGGTCATAGCCATTTTCAATAAAAGGTTGTTTCATTTCTATCGTTTCAAATTTCATGGGTAAAGCGGTAGAAGCTCCCACAACTTTGTCGCCATCAAAAGCTAACACAATGACGCTTTCTGGTGTATCTATGTATGTTTGAAGATATTTTTCTTCGTACTCATAATCACCATCGTATAAATAAGGAAAATCACGAAACACCTCTATTCTGAGGCGAGCGAGTTCAGGAATGTATTGCGCCAGTGCAGGACCACTGAATCTTTCAATGCGTATATCTTTAGACATGGACTATTTTTAATTAGAGAGCAGAACTTATTTTAGTCGAACTCATAAAACACATACAAGCAAAGCCCTCTTAAAAAACCAATCCGACTTTAAAAACCCACACAAACCTAAGAAAACAAGAGGCATAAAATACTATAATAAGAACAATAACGATTGAAATGCTCATAGCAACCTAATGAAACATAAAGATTTAGCCCCATTGTGATCGATGAAAAACGTATTTGAAATTGCCGAAAATTGTTTACATCACTCAACTATTGATGAGTTACTCGCTCGTACTCATCAAGCATGGCATTGGGCGGAATCTGGACAACTAAGCTATACGTCAAAATCAAACCCTTTACCCATTAACAAAGTCATTTTTCCGCAAAAGCCTACGTTATTAACCCCCAAAGACATGCCTAAACGCAAATTTGGAACGCCTGAAGGTATTGCTGCTTTTTTTCATGCCATTGCACATGTTGAATTTATCGCTATTTATTTAGCCTGGGACATTCTTTATCGATTTCGCAATTTGCCGGATGGTTTTTATCAGGATTGGTTACGTATAGCAGATGAAGAAGCACAACACTTTGAATTAATCAGAATCCACTTAAAATCTTTTGGACTTCATTATGGCGATTTACCGGCTCATAATGGACTTTGGGATCATGCTACCGATACTGCAGATAATTTATTAGCGCGATTAGCCATGGTGCCCCGTTGCATGGAGGCACGTGGTTTAGATGTCACGCCTGCGATTATAAATAAATTTAAACATCATGGCGATGAGGCAAGCGTAACACTATTAACTCGAATTCTAACTGATGAAGTGGGCCATGTTGAACGGGGTTCCTATTGGTTTAAATACGTCTGCTCTCAACAAAACGTAGAACCCGAAGCTAAATACCGAGAACTTATAGATAAATATTATCTTGGTGGAAAGCCCAAAGGGCCTTTTAACCGAGAAATGCGTATAATTGCAGGCTTCTCTGATGCTGAATTAGACTGGCTAGAAAATGGAAACTTATGAACACACACAAAATTTTTAATACCCCTCTTTTTAATTTGGGCTTTAGAGTTTTCTTTGCCCTCGCAGGTTTATCAGCACTTATTCTTATCGTGCTTTGGAATGCCATCTTTAATGGCCATCTAAACACCCAAAATTACTTTCATTCCAATTATTGGCATGCTCATGAAATGCTAATCGGCTATTCCGTTGCAGTGATCAGTGGTTTTTTATTAACCGCCGTTAAAAATTGGACAGGCAAAGCCACTCTATCGGGTGACCGATTAGCGGGGTTAGCTATACTTTGGCTTTATGGTCGAATTCTGCCTTTTTATGCCAACTCATTACCTGATGGCATTATCGCGTTTGTAGATTTTATATTTTTACCCATATTAATTTATCAAATCAGCAAACCCATCATTCAAACAAAATATTACCCAGCTTCTGTATTTATAGTGCTATTACTATTGTTGACCTTAGGCAATGGTTTGATACATGCTCAAATGCTAGATATTTATCAAAATACGGCTGACAGTGGAATTAAATTACTGGTAGCAACCCTTGTGGTACTTATCCTAATTCTTGCGGGACGTGTCTTACCTTTTTTCGTAGAGAAAGGCTTATCCGGCATCATTATTATAAGAAATCCACTTTTTGACACACTATCAATAGGCTCAGCATTACTGACCTTTACTTTAATGCTCAGTAATAGTTCGCACATTCTCTTAGGTTTGGCTGCACTTACAGCAACGGTTAGCAATGGCTTAAGGCTATTTAGCTGGTATGTGCAACGTATTTGGTACGTGCCATTATTATGGATACTTTACGCGGGTTACTGCTGGATTATATTAGGCTTTTTCTTAAGCTCTTTAGCGGCGTTCAACTGGGTGAACCCCGCACTCGCTCTTCATGCATTTACTATTGGGGGTATTGGTGTGTTAACGCTAGGCATGATGGCCAGAGTTTCATTGGGGCATACAGGACGCACGTTAAAAGCCTCTAATGCCATGGCTTTAGCTTTTGTTCTAATCAACCTTACCGTGATAATCAGAGTCCTATTGCCGATTGTTTTTCCGCAGTGGTATAACTTTTTAATGTATGCCTCAACCGTGAGTTGGTTAACTGCATTTTCATTATTTATGTTTGTTTATGCACCAATACTTAATAGCCCACGCATAGATGGATTAGAAGGTTAATACCCCATAATGCTATCACTAACAGATGTCATTTATAGCATGCTCGGTATGAAAAAAAACCTTTCCTGGTTTTAATAGCGTAAAGAAGTGGGTTTTTTCAAGTTTATCAAATACAGGTCCTTTCACTTCAGAGAGATGTAACAAAATCCCTTCTGATTGTAAGGCCCGATTTAAATTTTCTAATGTTTCCAATGCGGTCGTATCAATATCACTAACCGAAGTTAGAATAAGGACTATATGCTTTATTTCAATTTGACCCTTGAGCTCATGGGCAATAAACTTTTCAATAAAGTTCACATTAGTAAAAGTGATACTTTCATCAATCCGGAGCAACAATAAATGCGGCCAAGTTTCCACTTTATGTCGTTTAATATTTCGATAATGTCCTGTATTTGGGATACGCCCCACTACAGCAATATGCGGCTGACTGGTTTTACGCAAATAACTCACAAAAGTCAGGATAACACCTAAAGTGATGCCCTCCTCAATGCCTAATACCAAAACCCCTAACAATGTTACACATTCTGCTAGGCCATCGCCTCTATCATAACGCCAAGTTTCAATTATTTTATCTAAACGCACTAAAGGGATAATGGCTACTAAGATAATTGCAGCTAAAGCCGCTTTAGGAATATTTTGAAATAAAGGCGCACAAAACATAACCGCTATTGCCAGAATACCCGCGGCAATTAACATCGCTATTTGAGTTCTTGCTCCAGCAGAAAAATTTACCATGGTTCTACTAAAACCACCCGCTACTGGCATGCCACCTGATATAGCCGTCGTCAAATTAGCCATACCCAAGGCAATCAGCTCTTGATTAGGTGCGATTTTCTCACTTCTCAAATTTGCCATCACTTTTGCAATAGCCACACTCTCTACATAAGCTATTAAAGCGATGAATGCCGCACTAGGTAATAACAAACGCCAATGTTCACTGGCTATAAAATTAAGATTTAATGTAGGAAACCCACTAGGCACTGCTCCAACAACCTTAATAGCACCCAGTTCCTTAAAGTAAACTACGACTAAAGTGCTTATCAGTACCGTTAGCAATGGACCACATTTACTCATAGCGATAACTAACGAGGGTTTTACACGATTCTTTTTCAACAACCAGATCAACGGTTTTCCAAAGAAAACGAGTAATACGATAGCTGCAACACCGAGTAATAAAGTTTCAGAATTGTAATTTAAAAGAGATTCTTTATAACAAGGCCATACCCCATTGCATTCAAAGCTTTTTAAACCCACTAATTGTGGCAACTGACTGCCAATAATTAATAAAGATGCTCCACTGGTAAAACCTGTTAAAACGGGATGACTAATAAAGTTTACTAAGCCACCCATTTTCAGAACCGCCATTAGCAACATTATTAAACCGCTTTCAGCTGACAATATTAAAGCACTCTCAACCGGTTGCCCTAATACACTCACTTCGGGTGAATTAAGCACCCCGGCAATCATAATCGCAGCAATAGAAACAGGGCCTACCGATAAAGTCCGACTGGTACCTAATAATACATAGATAACGGGCGGTAAGATACTGGCATACAAGCCTAATTGGGGCGGTAATCCCGCTAAGATTGCATACGCAATACCTTGAGGAACCAATAAAATTGCCGTGATAATTCCAGCAAATAAATCGCCATTAAAATCCTGGCGGGAGTATGTTTTTAACCAAGTAAAAATAGGAAAAAACGAATGAATCATTATGATAGTTATCCTAACTGATACCCTTGTTCGTTAATAAGATTTTATTAACACGATCAAGCCCCCTAGTCTAAGGAGGCTTGTGTTTTGTAGATGGGGGACTAACGTATAGTGATTAAATCAATCTTCGTTGGTAAACTTTTTAGCATAAGACGCTAAATGTGGAATATCAATACGATAGCCTTTTAACATTAAAGACCAATACATCCAGGGAAAGCCCATTACTTTCCCTATCCACCAGATAAATAGATTTTTTCTAGGGTCTAGCCAAGGAAATGAGGGGGTGACTTTCCCGCCGTAACAAAACTCTGCCAACATGACAGTGCTTAAAGACGTTGTTAATGGGCATGAGCCATAACCGTCATATTTATCACTTAAGGCTTTACCTGCCATCATATGAAAAATATTATCGACTAAAATAGGCACTTGCTTTCTAACGGCTGCCGCTGTTTTAGCATTGGGCGTTGATGTCGCATCACCCAATCCAAAAATATTGGCATATTGTGTATGTTGCAATGTATTTTCATTAACATCTACCCAACCGGCGGCATTAGCTAATGGACTCGCCTTAATAAAGTCCGGTGCGCTTTGGGGAGGTGTCACATGTATCATGTCAAACGCTTTAACAACCTGTTGTTTATTTCCATCGGCATCCGTTGCTTCAAACGTCGCTGTTTTAGCGTCGCCATCAATAGCCACTAGATTATGAGAAAAATTAGTCTTAATACCATACCCAGCTACCACTTTACTTAAAGCCTTAGCGAAAAAAGGTATCCCAAAAAGGGCTGGACCGGCATTACAAAACTCAATATTAAATTTATCTAATATGCCTTTTCTACGAAAACGATCCGCCGCTAAATACATGATTTTTTGAGGCGCACCCGCACATTTAATCGGCATAGGAGGCTGAGTAAATAAAGCCGTACCTGATTGCAGTGACTGAATACATTCCCACGTATATTCAACAGTCTCAGCAGAATAATTACTGCATACATTATTCTTTCCAATGGTTTCTTTTAAGCCAGCGATTTTGTCCCAATCTAATTGTAAACCTGGACAAACCACTAAATAGTCATAACTCACCGCCTCACCTGAGCGTAAAGTGACGGTATTAGCCTCTGGCTGAAAAGTATCCGCATACTCTTTAATCCACTTAACAGTAGGATGTATTAAATCTGCTTCGTTACGGGTGGTCTTTTTTAAGGTATAGGCCCCGCCACCAATAATAGTGAAGCCAGGCTGATAATAATGTTTTTCTGATGGCTCAATAATAGCAATATCAATTTTAGCATTTTGCCGACGCATGTTATTGGCGACAGAAACGCCCGCGGCACCGCCCCCAATAATTAATACAGTGTGATGTGTCATAAAGTCCTCGAGTTCTTATTTATAATTATTTTTAATCATACAAGTGGTCTTCGTTTATGAATTGAATTCATTAATTCAACCACTTGCAGTTTATCTTATGTTTTAATTTTTTTATACGGCTTCTTTTTGCCAAGCCTCAAAACCACCGGCCATAGACAACACATTGTTATACCCTAACGTCTGCAATGTTTGTGCTGCTAGAGCTGATCGCCCCCCCGTACGACAATAAATTAAGACCGCTTTCGATTTATCAGCCAAATCGGGGGTCGCGCCAATTTTAAATTCTAATACACCACGCGGTAACAAAATTGCGTTATCAATATGGGCGGCTGAGTATTCACTTTCTTCTCGGGTATCCACCAACACAATATTACCTTCTGCTAACAATTGTTTTGCAGTCGTCACATTCACTTCAGTAATATGTTGTTTGGCTTCAGTCACTAAGTCTTGTGGAGACACTTGATTACGAATTGGTTTTACAGAATCCCTTAATAAAACCGCATCCTGACGCTCTTTCTCATCTAAACCACAATAACGGTTAGCAGGCACAGCCTCATCAATTAAGCGGGGTCTAGGTAAATTAAGATTATTCATAATCTCAATAAACTCTGCTCTTGATTTACCGGTTAAACGCGGATTATTAGTGCGTTCTTGTTTGATAGTACTAATCCAGCGACCTTGATAATCATGACCTGGATAAACGATGGTTTCATCTGGTAGCGTAAATAAACGTTGCGTAATACAATCATAAAGTGCGCCTGCATCGCCACCTTGGAAGTCAGTACGACCACACCCACCCACGAATAAAGAGTCACCTGTAAAAACGCGATCTCTCCATAAAAAAGAAATACTGCCGGGGGTATGACCTGGAGTTGCAATGACTTTTACGTGTTCCGTTTCACCTAGCGTAAAAATATCACCGTCTTGAATTTGTACATCCGCTGTTTGTGCGCCACACAAAGCACTTACTGCAGTTTGCGCACCTAATTTTTGACGTAAGATACCGCTGGCTGTGATGTGATCCGCATGCACATGCGTTTCTAACGAATATTTTAATTGCAAGCCATGTGCGGCTAATAAATCAATATATTCATCAATATGTATGTTTACTGGATCAATAAATAGCGCTTCTTTACTGACTGGATCACCTATTAGATAGGTATAAGTCCAGGTTTCTTTATCAAATAATTGTTTAAAAATCATAGCGTCACTCCCGTGTCATTTGTTGTGGTCACACAGTTTTTGTGTAAAACAGATAAAATCTATTTCATATATAGCAATGGCCATGCCAATTTCTATATGCCTTTATAACTTATTGTTTTTCATAATCATGAATACCCTAATAAAAAGTTATAATCGTAGTACTTAGCCATCTAAATGTTTCAATGAAACATATTGGTTCATATGATACAAATTGAAACATCCATAAGACATCTCACTTCACTCATACATACCGTATCTAATCATCGTCTTCATAAGGCTGCGGCTTAACACTTTCTGGCAATTTGCCAGAATTAGCGGTCCTCAACAAAATTAAAGCCGCGCCTAAAACAAACAAGAAGACCACAATAAACACTAACCAGCCCATTCAATACCCCCAATTTTTATCACTCAATAGCAAGCTTACGATAGAATATACAGCACTCTGATTACATTTAAGCTTCATTATGAAACAAGTCGAACTCCTATCTCCCGCGGGAACTATTAAAAACATGCGTTACGCCTTTGCCTACGGTGCTGATGCGGTTTATGCCGGACAACCTAGATATAGCCTTAGGGTTCGTAACAATGATTTTCTGAGTGAAAACCTATCTAAAGGCATTAATGAAGCCCATGCCTTAGGAAAAAAATTCTTTTTAGCGACTAACGTCATTCCACACAACGCCAAAATCAAAACCTTCTTAAAAGATCTTGCGCCCATCATCGCCATGAAACCAGACGCCCTCATTATGGCTGACCCAGGGTTGATAATGATGACACGAGAAACTTGGCCTGATATGCCGATTCATCTGTCTGTGCAAGCGAATACGGTTAACTATGCCACCGTTAAATTCTGGCAAAGTGTCGGTGTGGAACGCATTATTCTGTCTAGAGAACTGTCTTTGGATGAAATACAAGAAATTCGCCAACAATGCCCCGATATGGAACTGGAGGTTTTTGTGCATGGTGCTTTGTGTATCGCTTATTCAGGCCGATGCTTATTATCAGGATACTTTAACCATCGCGATCCTAATCAAGGCACTTGCACCAATTCTTGTCGCTGGAAATATGACACACTGCCCGCCCAAGAAAACGCCGAAGGTGATTTATTACCACAAGGCACTACGTTATCTATGGCTGATATTAGTACCGCCAGCTGCGGAGGTGCAGAAAGACACCCGCTCGCAGATGAAGTTTATTTTCTAGAAGAAGAAGGCCGTAAAGGTGAATTATTACCCATCATGGAAGATGAAAACGGTACTTATATTATGAACTCTAAAGACCTACGCGCCATCGAACATGTGCAACGCTTAGTCGAAATTGGGGTTGATAGTCTTAAAATCGAAGGCCGCACTAAATCGCACTATTACGTTGCGAGAACCGCTCAAACCTACCGCCAAGCTATTGATGATGCCATTCAAGGTAGACCTTTCCAGCCTGAGTTAATCGGTATTTTAGAAAATCTTGCTAACCGGGGCTATACAGACGGCTTCTATCAACGTCATCATACCCATGAGCAACAAAATTACATAACGGGCTATTCAAAAAGTCATCAACAACAATTTTGTGGTGAAATTAAAGAATACGACACCGAAACAAAGCTGGCCCTGATTGATGTTAAAAACAAATTCTCGGTGGGTGATAAAGTTGAGTTAATCCTACCCGAAGGCAATCAAGATATCATTATCGAACACATGGAAGACAAATGGGGTAATCCTATGCAAGAGGCCCCTGGTGGTGGTTACGAAGTCAAAATCCCCCTACCAGAAAGCAAAACACCTTATGGTTTATTATCCCGTTATACCGATTAAAGCACTAAAACAAAGCACATCTTAGCTATCTTACCTTATCTTTTGAGAATAAATCATGACGTTTACGACAGCTAATTTATGCGACACTCATTCAAAAACTCAGCATCTACAGATTGCTGAGCCACTCTTTATTTCTTACGGTGCAAAAACCGTTTATTCGGGTCAAGTCACCACCATTAAAACGTTTGAAGATAACGTTTTAATCAGCACCGTATTACAAGAACCCGGCCATCAAAGAATCTTAGTGATCGATGGGGGCGGATCCCGACGCTGCGCATTAGTAGACGCCAGCATAGTGCAAACAGCCATTGCGAATGGCTGGGAAGGTATTATCATTAATGGCTGTATTAGAGACGCGGCTTTAATTGCAAAACTCCCCATTGGGATACGGGCATTACAAACCCACCCTTTAAAAACCCATAAGCAAGACCATAGTGATAGAGACCAATTAATCAGTTTTGCGGGTGTCAACTTTAAAAAAGATAGTTTTTTGTATGCTGATATGGACGGAATTATCGTATCAGACACAATCTTGAGTTAGAATAATCACACATTAACCTAGTATAGAAGTCAAGATATGCAAATCGTACTCGCTAACCCTCGTGGATTTTGTGCCGGTGTTGACCGTGCCATTGAAATTGTTGATCAAGCCATAGAAGCCTTTGGTGCCCCTATTTATGTTCGCCATGAAGTTGTACACAACCGCACGGTTGTAGATGGCTTAAAAGATAAAGGTGCTATCTTTATCGAAGAGCTTACCGATGTACCGGTCGGTTCTTACCTTATATTCAGTGCGCACGGTGTCTCAAAACAAGTGCAACAAGAAGCTAAAGATAGAAAGTTAACTGTGTTTGACGCGACCTGCCCTTTGGTGACTAAAGTACATATTCAAGTCGCTAAACACGCGAAATCAGATAGAGAAGTTATTCTAATAGGCCACGCCGGCCACCCAGAAGTTGAAGGCACTATGGGTCAATATGATAAATGCACGGACAATGGTGGTATTTATCTAGTTGAAACGCCTGAAGATGTCACAAAACTAGTGGTTAACAATCCAGATAATCTGGCTTATGTGACTCAAACCACACTATCCATGACGGATACAAAAGTAATGGTTGATGCATTACGTGCTCGTTTTACCTCTATTCAAGAACAGAAAAAAGACGACATTTGTTATGCCACACAAAACCGTCAAGATGCTGTCTTTGAACTGGCAAAAAAAGCAGACACCATTCTAGTAGTTGGCTCAACTAATAGTTCTAACTCTAACCGTTTACGTGAAATTGCTGAACAATTAGGTAAAAATGCTTATTTAATCGATACAGCCAAAGACATGCAAAAAAGCTGGTTTGATGGCGTCAGTGTTGTAGGTGTGACGGCAGGTGCCTCTGCACCAGAAGTACTCGTGCAAGAAGTGATCGCTCAATTAAAAGCTTGGGGTGGCACATCGACTGTTGAAATTCAAGGTATCGAAGAGAAAGTCGTGTTCTCTTTACCTAAAGGTCTAAAAAAAGAAAAAGAACTGAGTGCCAAGCATTGATCTAGACGCTATTCGGATTGATAAATGGCTATGGATTGCGCGTTTTTATAAAACGCGCAAACTGGCTGCTGATGCTGTTTCGGGTGGAAAAATTCATTTAAACAAGCAACGCATCAAACCCAGTAAAGAAATCAAAACGGGCGCGACACTCACCATCAATAAAGACAGCCTCACGTGGGACATCACCGTCTTAGGTCTCGCCAAACAACGTTTACCCGCTAAAGACGCCGTCTTACTCTATCAAGAAGACCCAGAAAGCCTCACTAAACGTCAAAAGCAAATGGACATTTTGCGTGAGCAAAGAACCTTAGTCGGTTTTAACGCCCCCGAACATAAACCCAACAAAAAAGATCGACGTTTAATCCATCAGTTTAAACAGTTTTAAGCTATAAACAGGTCGGTGGCTTAGGTAAACCCGCTATTTTACACGCGTATTTTAAGGGGCCCTCTGGAAACAATCGATGTAAATATCGACTATTTCCCTTTTCTTCACCCAAACCTTTGGCAATCGCTTTCGTAAACACTCGCGCATTGGGCAAGTGTTTATAGAGCAGATAGTATTCCCTGATATACACAATAATTTCCCAATGCGCTTCCGTTAATTCAATCGCATTGCGTTCCGCTAAAGCTTTAGCCACATCTTCATTCCAATCAGACGTGTTTCTTAAAAATCCTTGATCAGTCGTTGCCAACACGACAGCATTAACAACTAATTCCATGTCTGGATATGAGGATTTTTAACGGTTAACTCGACTAAATATTTGTAGTCAATCATGGCTATACCGACTATTAACTCTGACGCCTGTATCCCTCGTGCGTCAACATCCTCTTTTAAAACATAAAGTTTATTGTGCTTTAACAGAGGCGCCAAAATAGATTTCATATTGCCTTTTTCTAGCAGCCTCAAAACACTACTTTCGAGAAAAACCACATCATCATCTGGCGCGATACGCTCCAAGACAGCAGTTTGAATAGGTGATTGAAATATCAGATGCAACATATTAATACGTGTCAGTAAATTTAAGCCCGATAATACCGATAATAACCAAAGAAATAGAAACTAAACGTAACCAATCCACCGATTCTTTAAATAAAATAATGCCCACGATGGCGACGCCCACCGCTCCCATCCCGGTCCATACCGCATACGCCGTACCTAAAGGTAAGGTTTTAAGTGCCCACATGAGCAAACCGAAACTACCGATACCCGAAAAAGCGGTAATTACACTCGGCCACAGCTTAGTAAAGCCCTCATTGTACTTAAGACTTAACGCAAATATGATTTCTACAAATCCAGCCGAAAACAAAAGCAACCACGCCATCTAAACACTCCTTTCTTTGTACATAAAAGTTTTGTATTTTACAATAGTCTGCATCATAAGCGCCTATTCAATCTTTATCAGCCCAACAATGAACTATCAAGTCCCTTCGGCCACCCAGAACATACTCACGGTTACTCAACTCAATCGTGCTACCAGCCAATTACTTGACAACCACTTTTTAAGTATTTTTGTTGAAGGTGAGATCTCTAACTTTAGCGCACCTTCCTCCGGACATCTTTACTTCTCTTTAAAAGATGCCAACGCCCAAGTACGTTGTGCCATGTTTAAAAGCCAGCAACGCCGTTTAAACTTTACACCCAGCAATGGCAAACAAGTTGTTATAAAAGCCCGCGTTAGTCTTTACGAGCCCAGAGGTGACTACCAACTGATTGTAGAGCATATCGAGGAAGCGGGCGATGGCGCCCTACGCAGAGCATTTGAAGCCTTAAAACACAAGCTAGCAGCGGAAGGTTTATTTGACGCCGCCCACAAACAAACATTGCCTTTATTGCCGCACGCTATTGGCATTATTACCTCCCCTACGGGTGCGGCTATTAGAGATATTATTACCGTTTTACGCCGACGCTTTGCAGCGATACCAATCATCATTTATCCCGTCTCAGTTCAAGGCAATAATGCAAAACACGAAATAGCTAAAGCCATTAGCCAGGCTAATGAACGAAATGAATGTGATGTGCTTATTGTTGGACGAGGGGGTGGTTCATTAGAAGACTTATGGGCTTTTAATGAAGAAATAGTCGCCAGAGCCCTCTTTGCCAGCAGCATTCCTATTATTTCTGCTGTGGGTCATGAGACTGATATTACTATCGCTGATTTTGTAGCTGACTATCGCGCCGCCACACCTTCTGCAGCGGCAGAACATGCCAGTCCTGATCAACAAGAATGGTCAGCGCGCTTTAATTATTTAGAACAGCATTTACAGCAACAACTCACTCGAAAATTAAATCAGAAAACACAAACACTCGATTGGCTTAAACAACGTTTGCAGCAACAACACCCCGGGCAAAAGTTATTAAGAAACAGTCAACGACTAGATGAATTGGAGATAAGACTTAAACAGGCCTTACGCAGAAAACTAGATCGACATCAGCAAACACTGGCAACACATACGGCTAAATTAGGCCAATACAATCCGACGATTACTATTAACAACTATAAACAGAAACAAGCCCACCTAAACCAACGACTCATCAGTGTTATGCAGCATAAACTCACGACACTCAACCAATCTCTAGCCAGATCGAGCCAAACCCTAAATGCAGTCAGCCCCTTAGCGACCTTGAATCGCGGCTATGCCTTAGTGATTAAACAGCCTTCTGGAGAGTTAATTCATTCTACAAAACAATTAAAGCTCGGCGATAGTGTAGAAACAAAAATCGCCGAGGGTCATTTTACGAGTGAAATAACCGCTTTAAAGTAGCTTAGAAAAGCTATTTTATTTACGCCAAAACTCAGGTACAAATAAAATAACAATAGAGAATATCTGTACACGCCCTAACAGCATAGCGAATGTACACACTGCTTTTTGATAATCCGTCAATAGTGCAAAACTAGAGGCAGGACCGACTTCATTTAAACCAGGACCGGCATTATTAAAGCAAGCAATAATAGCCGAGAACGCTGTTATAAAATCAAGACCACTCACTAATAATGCAAAAATCAGAATCACAATACTCATAAAGTATAAAAAGATAAAACCCGTGACAGAATTAACAATGGCATTGCTAACCGTCATATCACCAATCTTTAAAGGTCTAATCGCATAAGGATGTATAAATTTAAACATCTCTAAACGCGCCTGCTTCATCAATATAATCGTCCGAATCATCCTGATTCCACCCCCAGTAGAGCCAGAAGATGCCGCAATACAACTTAAGAACAGCATCCACATGGGCACAAAGATAGGCCATTTATTAAAATCTTGATTAGAAAACCCACTGTCCGTGGCAATAGACACTAAGTTAAAAGTGGCATAACGCAGTGCGGTATAAAAATCCCCATAAGTACCGTTATCCCATAAAACGAAGGCCGCCAAAACACAACTTCCCAGCACCAGTGTTAAAAATGCGCGAGCTTCCCGATCATAAAAATAAGGTTTGATTGATTGCTTACGAAGCGCAACAAAATGAGTGGCAAAATTGATAGCCGCAATTAACTGAAAGATCGTCAAAACCACTTCAATCGATAAAGAATCGTAAAAGCCTATACTACTATCATGTGTAGAAAAACCACCTAAACTCATTGCCGAAAACGCATGACAAACGGCATCAAACCAACTCATGCCTGCCCAACGTAAAGCCAGCAAGCATAACACCGTAAAGCCGGCGTAGACCATCCACAACGCTTTAGCCGTTTGCGCGATACGCGGCGGTAAATCTGACTCTTTAACAGAACCCGGTGTTTCAGCTTTATAAAGCTGCATGCCACCAATACCTAAGATGGGTAAAACGGCCACGGCGAAAATAATAATCCCCATGCCCGCAATCCAATTAAGCTCACAACGCCAAAGATTGATCGACATAGGTAAATTATCGATACCCGATAAAATAGTCGCGCCGGTTGTGGTTAAGCCTGACACCGTCTCAAAATAAGCATCACTAAAACTCAACTGAGGCAAAAATATCATCAACGGTATCGTGCAGAGTACAGGCGTTAAAGACCACGTGCTGGCCACTAACAGGAAGCCTGCTTGCCTAGAGACCTTCTTGGGCACCCATATCGTTGTAAAAAATAAGAAAGCACCTAACGCTAAACTAACGAGTGTGCCGTAAGAAAAAGCCGCTGATGCCCCATCATGAGTCAACTCAGAAGTTAACCAACAGGTACTCATCAAACCACTAAAACATAAGGTCACTAAACCCAATATGTGGACAATAGTAAGAAAAACATTCATAAGCAGGCAGTCACATTCATTAAATACGTTTAAAAGTTGATTCGATATTACTCACCAACTTTTTATCCATCGCAAACATCACCACATGATCATTTTCTGCAAACACCGTGTCATGATGGATAGGAATCACCTCGCTATTGCGGATTAATGCCCCCATAACAATCCCGGGAGGAAAATTAATGCTATCCACACTACGTCCTACCACCGAATTTTCTTCATTACTCGCATGGGCAATCGCTTCAATTGCTTCTGCAGTACCTCCGCATAATGAAGTCACCTGTGCTACGTCACCGCGACGCACATGCTTTAAGATACTGCCTAAGGTTTCTTGGTTTGGCAGAACAGTCACATCAATACCCGTACCGGGCACTAATTTAGTGTATGAGTTTTGATTTAATAAACAGATCGTTTTACGTGCACCTAAGCTTTTAGCTAACGAAGCGGACACAATATTGACACCATCGTTATTCGTAATAGCACAAAATAAATCTGCACTATCAATAGACTCATCTAACAATAAGTTTTCATTAGCACAATCGCCCAGCAATACCACCGTATTATTAAGCTCATTAGCCATCTTATGTGCCCGAATAGGGTCTTTTTCGATTAACTTTACCTGATGATTTTTTTCTAGCGCTAATGCTAAACGCTTACCAATGTGACCACCCCCGGCAATGATAACGCGCTTTATGGGGGCTTCTAATTTATCTAACGCTTTAAGTACGCGTTTAACTTCTTGACTAGGGGCGATAAAAAACACCTCATCATCCGTCTCGATACTCACATCGCCGCTCACCAATAAGGGCTTTCCCTCTCTAAAAACAGCCACCACTCGCGTCTTACTATCAGACAAGCGCTCTTTAAGCGTTCTAATCTTTTTACCTGTTAAGAAACCATTTTCAACCACTTTGACAGAAAACAATCTGACCAAGCCACCCGCGAATTCAGACACATGCAACGCACCCGGAAATTCAACCAAGTTACGAATAGATTCCATCACGATATGTTCTGGACTGATAACGATATCAATGGGAAGACCTTCGGCACCAAATAAACCAGGTCTTTTTAGATAATCAATCGCTCTCACTCGAGCAATTGTTTTAGGTCGGGGATGCAGTGCCTTAATAATAAGGCAAGCCAACATATTGGTCTCGTCACTCTCCGTCACGGCAATCACTATATCGGCATTATCAATGCCTGCTTGCTCTAATACAGTAGGATGAGCCGCATTACCTGTGACCGTCGCAATATCAAAATGATCTTTTAAAGCGTCTAAAAGATCTTGTCTAGCATCTACCACTACAATATCATTTTCTTCATTAACTAAAGCTTCAGCCACTGAAGAACCGGCCATGCCGGCACCAAGAATAACTATTTTCATTAAAAAACTACCGAGTTATGCCGTATTAATATCTGTCAAAACAATGACACTCTAACCCGTATTTTACCCTAATCTTTAAATGAGTACTCCTTAATAGCCATAGAATGCTAAAAACAACTACCATAGTCTAATAAAAGTTCCTCACAACCAAAAAACAAACGCGGATATTCGATACGTAATAATAACTTGAGGGCATATTCAAACAACACGGCAAACGTCACTAATCTCGCCCCCGCCGCAAAAACTTTAAACTGCGTATTAGCAGCACACCGCCATATCGCAGTGATCCACCAAACGACCGGTAACAGCAACATCAGATGCACGTCATCCCAACTAGACACCGTTAACAGCCCCATTTTTACTAAGGTGTCTGCTGTATAAAGGCTCGCATTTAAAATAATAAAGAAGGGCCAAAACACCCACACTAATCGGGCCTGCCCCATCCAGGCCGCAAATAAATAAGACGCCGTTGATTGCGTTTTAGTGATTTCATTGGTATCACCCGCGCTCATCAATAGCATGCCAAACAACGCCATAACCATAATCAACAATTCTAATGGACTCGCTAAGCCCACTTGACTAAAAAACAACGGTAAAGAATACACAAACATATTAAACAACCTTTTAAATTAACTCACGGCCACCGAGTCTCCGACCCGAAACGCTTATACTGTCTTTAATTCTTAACAGCATATTGCCATAGTGCAAATCTAGCGGTACAGTTAAACAAATACCACCACTTTTAAAAACATTATGCTACTAAAAGATAAGCGCATGAAAAAAACCCTGTTTTGCTTAGGACTCGTCGGCACCCTATTCTGCACAACCAGCCCCGCGGCAGACCTTGACCGACCCGAAGTAGAAAAACGCTTAGCTAATGCAGATAAAACGCATCCAGCCGACTTAAAGCGTAAAGATTTAACGGATATCGATTTATCAAACCTTAACTTTACGCAGGCTGATTTGTGGGGTTCTGATTTACGTCGATCTAACTTTAACCACAGTAATTTATCAGGATTAAACCTAGACTTATCGGTACTCTCTAAGGTTAACTTCTCCCATGCCAACCTGTCCAAAACCAGTATCTTTGGTGTGCATGTAGGGAGTGCTAATTTAAGCGATGCCGACTTAAGTGGCAGTCGTTTTATTGGTGTCATGGACAAAGCCAATCTAAGCAACGCCAACTTATCACATGCGGTTTGGGGCGCGGATATGAAGAACCAATCAATGGGCTTAATGCGAGCCAGCCTAAACAACGCTAATTTAAGCGGCGCCGATTTATCGTATGCCAACTTTGATAGAGCCACGATGCGTTATGCTAATTTTAGCCACGCTAAACTTCATAAAACCGTGTTATTTGGGGTTGATCTTTCGGGAGCGGACTTCAGCAATGCCGATTTATCGGGTGCCGACTTAACTGGCACCGACCTTGAGGACACCAACTTTAGCGGCGCTAATTTAGACGGCACACGCTTTGCGGGCATCAAAGATAAATCGAAATTAAAAGGCCTGAGTACCAGCAAAAACGTGGATAAAGCGTTTATTGATTAGCGGCTTCTGGCTCGATATTTAACCACAGTAAAAACAATTCGTAACCTAAAGCCAGCGTCACCGCCCCAATAAATAAACCAATCACACCGGCACTTAACAAGCCTCCAATGGCGCCCATAAAAATAATGGCCATGGGGGTTTTAACACCTCGACCTAATAGAATAGGTTTAAGAATATGATCGATGAGACTGATCGGTACATTCCACGCTAAAAAAGCCACTGCCGTAAACGTGTCAGCAGTATAAAACAAATAAATAATCATCGGAATAACGATTAAACCGATACCGACTTGGGCAATCGACAAAATCAAGCACAACAAGGCCCATAAACCGGCCGCAGGCACACCCACTGCAATAAATCCCACACCTGCTAACAGACTCTGAATTAACGCCACCCCTAAGATACCGTTCGCCACACTTCTAACGGTCGCTTCTGTTAAATCAGCAAAACTATCGCCTTTTTCATTAGCCAAACGCCCCGTAATCGCGCGCATGGTTTTATCGCACGCAGAGGCATTCGCCAACAAAAAACCGGCAATAATAATAGCCACTACAAAATGTAAAATTGCCACGCCCGCCCCCGTAGCGGCCGATAATAACCAACTGCCAATCACTTTAAGTACCGGTTCTAGTTGTTGTAAAGCGCTGTGAATATTTTCGGACGCTAACAACCAAAACTTAGCTAAAGGTTCACCGATAAGCATCACAGCATGCAGATTTTCGGGTGGCGGCGGAATTAAGGGCGACCCATTCTTAATCTTGTCACCCAATAGACTCAAGCCTTGGATTAAGGTTTCTGTGAGCAGCAAGGTGGGCACCAACATCACGATTAAAAAACCGAGGGTAAATAAAGTGGCCGCTAGTTTAGTACGCTGCCCTAAAGCAGACTGTAAGCAACGATAAAGTGGATAAGCCGCAATCGCTATGATCGCGCCCCATATAATGGGAATAATAAACGGCTCAACAATCTTAAAACACCACACCGTAATCATCAGTAACAAACCAATCTGAATGGTCGCTTCTAATGAACGATGCACAAAAATACGATCACTTAGTCTTTGGGTGATAGGCTTCATAATAGATTCTTATTAAGATAATGTAGCTAACATCATAGCAGACTTAATAATCCACATGCACGCCCCCATAAAAAGCGATACCCATATAATTAAAACCATACATGAGCTTGTGTAACCCAATCGCTTTTCTCGGCAGGTACCTCAACAACAATATCAGGTAACTCAAGCATATCACCGGCTAAAGCCGCAGTAAAAGAATCTAAGCTGACGCCTGCAATACTCAGACTTTTTAATAGGAACGTTTTAAAGGGGATAGTCAACATTATGAACAGGGGTATGAAATATATACTGACATTTTATAGTAGATTTTAACATTATGTAAAACGCTACAAATAAAGCGCTAACCCCTTAAAAACTGGCATTAAGCCCTTATAAATAGGTACCGGTTTCTTAAAAAAGGATATGAAAGCAGTCAAAAAAATTGTTAACGCTTTGACAATGACTATTACTCTTTTAACTTAAATTTTCAAGCCGATAATAGGTCCTATTAAGAACCCGACTCCCCTTATTAAAAAGCCACCTCAAATTTTTAAGCGCTTAAAAATTCAAATTAGCGCATTAAAACTTACTTTCAGCTTTTTAAAAATGACTATCACCCCCTTAATAAGTCCTATTAAGCCTTTAATATTAATTTTTTAGGCTATAGCAGACTATTTGAGCGGTTTAGTACAAAATCTAAAATCTCAAGCAACACCTGTTAAAAAACTAAAAAATACGATTGAGCGACCAATACGGATACTTAAACGCTTAGGTGTTTAAATTAAAGCGCTCATCATAAGGCATGGTACTTTCAGCCCATACTGGATTTTAAAATTAACGATGACTTAAGGAAATTAAAATAAATTATTGAAAATAAAAGTATATTTATATTTTAAGTGCGTATACTCACTTAGAACCCCACAAAACCTAAGGATTAAAACCATGAAATATATTAAAGTGCTGTTATCGTTTTTTCAATTGAGCATCCCGCTTAAAATTACCTTTTACCGCAATGTGTTACTCAAAATGACCGCCAACCCACACTTCACCAATCCCGATATCAGTTTGGCCCTTATGAAAACTGCCATCGATAACCTTGAGGCGTCCGCATTAGCCTGTGCTGATGGGGGGCGTGCCGCTACAGCCATCATGCATGAGAATGAAGCCATTGTGGACACTATGCATCGCAGCCAAGCGGGTTATGTAGACAGAACAGCGGCGGGCGTCGCTGCTATCATACTCAGCAGCGGCTTTGACATTACTAAAGAACCTGCGGCACGCGAAAAAGCCACTTTAGCAGTGATTGATGGCAGTAACTCAGGCATCGTAGTGTTAATAGCTAAACTAATCGAACACGCGGGCTCTTATATATGGATGATGAAAGGCCCGATGATTGACGGTGTTGAACAAGAGTTCAAAATCATGGGTTATAGCACGCAAACTAGATTTGAAGTGGCCGATTTAATTCCGGGGCAAATTTATTATTTTTGTGTCGCCGGCATAACCACAACAGGCACCACTGATTTTTGTGCGCCTGTGTCAAAAATGGTGATTTAACTAAAAAACTTAGCCGCATTAACCAAGGTATTGTAAATACCCCAACCCGAAGGTATTGCCACTAGAATCCAAGCCAAATAAACTTTAATTAAAGGCGTAGGCTTAATCGTTTCAACAGTGGCATTATCATCCCCAAGCAACTCCTGCGTATCTTCTGCGACTTTATCTTGCAAATGCTGTTTTTCTAACGCTAGTTCTTCCTGAGTATCACGCAGAAAGTAACATACCACCACACCAGCAAATAGCGCTGATAACGCCTGCTTTGCGGGGCCCTACATGTTCCAACCAACTACCCCATACAGCCGCTGAAGAACCTAAAAACACAAAGAATAAGGTGTACATCCAACCCAAGGTAGATATTTTCCAATCACAGGTGGTGATAAATAACTCTTGAAAAAAACCCACTTCAGGCCCACACGCAATACTGTCTTTAATGCCTAAGGCTTTGGATAAAGGCAACCAAAACACCGAGAAGCCGTAAGCCATTCCAATGCATAAATGAATTGCCAGAGCTGCCGGCGGCACCAGCCAGCGATTAAAGCCCGGTTCAGCTATCGTGTGCCTTTTATCTAACAGGCCTTCTAAGTTCTTTAGCATCTGACTCTCTTAATATCCTTCAAAAGGAAATTATACTAGGCCATTAATAGATATAAAACTATCACTATGCCTCAACAAAAGCGATACACAGAAGATTTATTACCTATTCAGTGAAACTCTTGTAAAATTGAATTGTCTGTGTATATTGTTGATGTTACGTGATGCTTGATCACTGAAAACACAAACTTTTTTGTTCATTGTCTAATTAAGGAAATGTATTACTATGAGATCTACTACTGTTATTTCACGTCCAGAATCGAGTATTCTGGCTACCAATAAAGTGCTTAGAAACACTTACCTACTTTTATCAATGACTTTGCTTTTTAGCGCTGCCACTGCAGGTTTAGCCATGACGCTTAACCTTGCACCTTTCGGCATGCTATCCACTTTTATAGGCTTTTACGGCTTATTATTTTTAACCACTAAGTACAGTAACAGTGCCTTAGGTTTGTTATTTGTATTCGCTTTAACAGGTTTTATGGGTTTAACATTAGGACCTATTTTATCTTTTTATTTACACGCTTTTGCTAATGGCCATGAACTCGTTATTATGGCATTAGGCGGAACTGGCGCCATTTTCTTAGGCTTATCGGCTTATGCATTAACCAGTCGTAAAGACTTTAGCTACTTAGGTGGCTTTTTAATGGTAGGTGTATTAGTGGCATTCTTGGCAGGTATTGGCGCTATCGTATTTGCTATTCCTGCATTGTCGTTAGCCGTATCAGCTATGTTTATCTTATTAATGTCAGGTATGATTTTGTTACAAACTAGCCAAATCATAAATGGCGGTGAAAGAAACTACATTTTAGCGACTATTTCATTGTATGTTTCTATCTACAACTTATTCTTAAGCTTATTACAAATCTTAGGCGTATTTAACGGTAGAGATTAAAACCTACGTTTTACCTATCCGTAATAACAAAAAAGGGTGTCGTTAGACACCCTTTTTTTATACGCTAAGAAACCGGTTGTTTCTTATTTCAACATTTCCCAATCACCACCGTAAGTGGTTTCTTTCTTAAAACCTTGCCAAATGTAGTTAGGCTGTACCATTGGTTTAGTTGGAATAAAAAAAGTGGCTAGATCAGCTACACCACAAAAAGTTCGGCCCATCATATGTAAAAATCCAGTCATTACCCCTGCAGTGGCTGCATAAGCAGGACCTTCTGCACGATTAGCAATCATAATATTTTTAGGTATCTCACCCATGCCTGTTACAGCATTAACAACACCATTACCTAATTTAACGCCCATTTTAGCGGGGTAACTTGAGGCATTTGCAGCATAAGGTGTCATGGCCAATAAAGCACCTACCAGCATCAACATTTTAATTATTTGTTTCATTGTTAACTCCATAAGAATAAAAAAATTTAACGTTCTTTGCTCAATCTATTATATTTTTTCTAACTTCAAAAAGCGTCCATAGTGTAACAACATACCCGGCAACAACAACAAATTTAACACCGTTGAACTCACCAAGCCCCCAATAATAATCGCCGCCATAGGCCCCATAATTTCTCGGCCAGGGTTATCACTATTAAAAGCGATAGGTAACATGGCCAAAGCCGTTACTAAAGCAGTCATTAAAATAGACGGTAAACGCTCTTGAGCCCCTAGTATAACAGTCTCTAACGTCCATTGTTTACCTTCTACTTGCACTAAATAACGATAATGAGAAAGTAACATAATACTATTACGCACCGTAATGCCAAATAAGGTTACAAAACCCACGATAGATCCTACCGATAAAGTCGCGTCTGTTATCAATACCGCAATAATGCCTCCTACCAATGCGAAAGGAAGGTTGATTAAGGCAAGACTGGTATTTCGCACGCTACCAATGGCGATATAAATAAAAATGAGCACTCCCACACCAGCCAATAAGGCATGTAAGATCAACTCTTCTCTAGCCGCTGCTTGCTCTACCGCCGCTCCGGTAAATTCAGGATAACTAGCTGCCGACACAGGTATCTCTTTAAGCACTTTTTCTTTAAGTTCTCGCATAAACGCATCCATATCCCTATTCAGCACGTTGCATGTCACTGACTGTCTACGTTGCGCACCTTGATGCAATATATTATAGCGACTAGCGGTATAGCGAATTTCTGCCACTTGATCTAATCTAATCAAGCTGCCCTCTTGTGTTTTAATTAATAAAGCACCGATGGCCTCGGGTTGTTCTCTTAGCTCGGGCGCTAAAGCCACGGCAATATTAATCACTTTATTGCCTTTCAGTTGCTTTCCCACGACTTTAGTTTCAAAAGCCGTCTGTACCGTATTAACAATATCTGCTGGCATTAAGCCTCTAAAATTAAGCTGATCTAAATCTAGATGAATCTGTATCAAAGGCGTCGCTGGGGGTGATCTTAATTGCACATCCACTGCCCCGGGTATTTCACTCATCACCTGCGCTAAGCGCTGCGCTTGGCTATCTAAGCTATTTAAATCATCACCGTATAAATTAACCACGACAGGCGCGGTGTAACCCGAAATGGTTTCATCAATCCGCTCAGTTAAAAAAGTATTGGCCTCAAAACTAATCCCCGGAAAACCACTTAATATCTCTCTAAGTTGATCTAATATCGCTTGTTGTTTTGCACCCGATAAAGGCTCTAATCTAACTTCATACTCACTGTAATGACTGCCATAAGTATCAGCGCCTCGCTCTGCCCTGCCTGCCCATTGTGAAACGGACTGCACACCCGGAACAGCTAAAAACTGTTCCGTTAACTTTGAACCGATCCTTAAAGACTCTGGTAATGATGTACCCGGAATACTACTGGTGTGCACAATATAATGCCCTTCTCTTAACTCCGGTAAGAATTGACTGTCCAGCTTTATAAAAGCCAAGCCACTCATTAAGCACAACACTAAACACCCTAATATCAACGCATTGAAGTGTTTAATAAAATAAGCCAACCATCGCTTATAAATCGGCTTTAGCCACTTGATGACCGGCGGATCATTTTCTATATCCAACTGACTACCCAGTAATACATAACAAAGCGCCGGCGTTAAAGTTAACGCCACTACTAGCGACACTAAGATAGCTAAAATATAAGAATACCCCAGCGGGGCAAATAAGCGCCCTGCGACACCATTGAGTGTCAACAAAGGTACAAACACTAAGGCGACAATAAAGCTGGCATAAACCACCGAACTTCTCACCTCTAAAGAAGCGGTATAAACCACCTGAGTCACTGACAGCGGCTGTTTTAATAAGCGATTTTCTCTTAAACGTCTGAATATATTCTCGGTATCAATAATGGCATCGTCTACCACTTCACCTAGGGCGATAGCCAAGCCCCCTAACACCATAATATTGAGATTAACACCCGACTCCAATAACACTAAAACAGCCCCCATCAAAGACACAGGGATAGCGAGTGCAGAGATAAATGCCGTGCGAAAATTAAATAAAAAGCCGTATAAAACCAGCAACACAAACAAGCCACCCAATAATAAGTGCCCTGACAGGTTTGAGATCGATTTTTCAATATAATCAGCAGGCCTAAAGAGATGCTCATAGAAGTTGACATCCTCATTTTTAAAGACGGGTTCAAACTCTTTTAATAAAGCTTCTACTTGTCGAGATACCGTTAACGTATTCGCGCCATATTGCCCAATCACCATGAGCACAATAGAGGCCTTACCTCCAATTTGTGCAGCACCAATGGGGGGTTCTGGAGCGTATTTAATAGTCACGACTTCACCTAATGTAATGGTGCGACTTTGCTCCCGCTTAACGATAATCTTGGCAAATTCTTCGGGGGTATTGGGTTGCCCTGTCACTTGGACTGTAAAACGCTGATTGGCATTCTCGATAAAACCCCCACCCTGAATAACGCCCGCTTGGGCCGTCGCAGCGACAATATCGCTTAAAGCCAAATTAAAGCGTTGCAACTCAATAGGATCCACTTGGATTTGTAACTGAGCCACTTGCCCACCAAACACATTAACATCTGCTACACCGGGTATGGCTAACAAACGCGGCACAACTGTCCAATCCACCAAGCCTCTCAGCGCCATTAGATCTTTAGTTTCGGAATTTAATCCTAAGGTTAATACAGTGGCTGATGACGAGGATAAAGGAATAGCGACGGGGATAACCCCTAAAGGTAGGTTAGTCGATAGACTGGCTAAACGTTCACTGATGAGTTGTCGATTGCGGTACACCTCTGTTTTTTCTTTAAAGGTAGCCGTAATGATAGACAGGCCTTGTATGGACTCAGAGCGCACGGACTCCATACCCACTAAACCACTGATACCCGTTTCAATTTGGCGCGTGACTAAGCCCTCAACCTGCTCAGCGGATAAGCCCGGTGCCTCTGTTTGAATAATGACCCGTTTGGGGGAAAACTCAGGAAAAATATCTAAACCGGCCGAAGCAAAACGATAACCGCCATACAGTAAAACAAGGAGTGCTAAAGCAATAACAATCCCGTAAAAACGGATAGAAAAACGGACTAGGGTACTGAGCATTAGAAATATACTTTTCAGCGGTTATTAATTAAAGACAAATTATAACAAGTTCTATTTGTAAGCTATGTATTTACAATACCTTTGTAAATGAATGCCTTCTCACTATTCAGGAAAATTTCCTAGTCAAAAACTTTTATAATAGGAGTAACTTTTTTAAATAGTACGCCTTAAGATTGATGACTTACCGACACCTTCGTAAACATTTATTAATCGCCGTTTTACCACTGACATTAACGACACCCGTTAACGCGGATACGGATACCCCTAAAACAATCGATAAAAAATCAGTTGTTAAAGAAACTACCGAAACAGAAAGCATAAACGAGAATAAACCTCCGGTAGATGTCTTTGAACTACCTGATGTGGAAGTGATTGGAACAACACCTATCGGTTCTAACGGTTTAGCCTTAAAGAAGATATCAGGTAATGTGCAAGCGGTTGAAGATGAAGATCTTAACCGTCATGAAGCTATTAACTTGCCTGACTCTATGAACAGACAATTACAAAGTGTTAACATCAATGACACGCAAAACAACCCTTACCAACCTGACATTAGTTACCGTGGTTTTAATGCCTCTCCGGTTTTAGGTGCGCCCATCGGCATTTCTGTTTACCAAGATGGTGTTCGCGTTAATGAGGCGTTTGGTGACACGATCAACTGGGACTTGATCCCTCAAATTGCTATTTCCAGCATAGAAATGATGCCAGGCTCTAATCCGTTATTTGGTTTAAATACATTAGGTGGCGCCTTATCGCTTAGAACCAAAAGTGGCCGTAGCCATCCAGGTTTTAATGCCCAAGCCAGCGGCGGTTCCTTTGGCCGCCAAAACTATCAGGCAGAAGTAGGAGGGGTAAAAGATAAGTTTGATTGGTACTTTGCGGGTAACAGTTTCCATGAGGATGGCTGGCGCCCCTATTCGCCAACACAGGTTCACCAAGGTTTTGGCAAGATCGGTTGGGAAGACGATAAAACCGATATCGATTTATCATTCACTTTTGCCGATAACACTATGCAAGGCATTGGTCCAGTGCCACAAGAATACTTACAACAAAACTGGAATGCTTTCTATACGGCGCCGGATGTCACTAAAAATACCTTATATTTCTTTAATCTAAAAGGCAACCATTGGTTGACTGATAAATTACAACTCAGTGGCACTACTTATAATCGCAATAACGACACGTCTAGTCTAAATTCTAATACGGGGGATACAAACCAAAATTGCGATACTTATACCGAGTGTATAGATAATGAATTCAAACCCGCGTCATTTCAATCCAGCAGAGCCAAACAAAATGGCACTGGGATCAATATGCAGTTGACTTCTGACTATCAAGTCTTAAAACATGACAACCAATTTATTGTGGGTGGTGGTTACAATTATGCGACGACCGGTTATACCATAGGCCAACAAAATGCGACTGCTACACCCTACCCCAACTTTTATGAAATAGCCGCTGAACCACTCACGCAAACTGTCAACATTAAAGGTGAAAATACTTACTCTAATGTTTTTGCTACCAATACTTTCTCTGTCTTTGACTGGATGCATATCAATGCCTCGGCTAATTGGTTACAAGCCCAAGTACAAACTTTAGACAACATGGGCACCGCACTAAATGGCAATAATACCTTTGCACGTATTAACCCTTCGGCGGGCTTAACATTTAATCCTTTTGACGCCTTAGATCTTAAAACACCTCTACAAGAATTCACCACCTATTTTAATTACAATGAAGGCTTTAGAGCGCCGACACCGGTAGAACTTACCTGTGCTAACCCTGATGCAGCTTGTACATTACCCAATAGTTTCTTATCAGATCCTCCTTTAAATCCAGTGGTTTCTCATACTTTAGAAACCGGTTTAAGAGGTAAATTTAGCGCCGCGCTTAAATGGAATTTATCTTTTTATGAAACCATTAACACCAATGATATTTTGTTTCAAAACAAAGACACCACACATGGTTACTTTGCTAATGTGGGTAAAACTAAACGCCAAGGCATCGAATTTGGTTTAAATGGCTTAGCCTTTGACAAATTAAATTGGTATATTAACTACGGTTTTGTTGATGCTACTTATCAATCATCCGCCTCTTTATTTAATGGCTTAGGTACAGAAACAGTCGTAGCGGGCAATAAAATACCTAGCATCCCTGAAAACACCCTTAAGTTTGGCTCAGAATATGAATTATTTCAGCATTTCTTCTTAGGAGGTGATGCACAATATGTCTCTAGTCAATATGCACGGGGGGATGATGCTAACACCCATTCTCAAATTTCTGACTATACCGTTGTTAACCTTAATAGCCGTTATGTTATTACTAAAAATGTTGAACTATTTGCAATGGGGCGTAATGTTTTGGATAACCATTACGCCACGTTTGGCCAATTGGGTACAAACTTCTTCACCGGCGGGACAACGCAGTTCCAAGGCCCCAGTGCGCCCGCAACGGCTTATGCGGGTGTTAAGATCCATTGGGAGTAATCCTGACTTTTTACTCTTAAACAGCGCGATATGAGCCTACGAAAGCAGATTATTTATCGCATTTTATGTTCTGCTTTATGCATTTTAATCTTAGGCACTGCGCTTGCTATCTGGCAAGCGCAAAAATCCGTTAATAAAGAAATAGACGCCTCCAGTCATCTTGCCCTGCAACTCATTGCTTTAAGCTTAGACAATAACGGTGTTTTTCAGCAGAGTGATGATTTATCACATTTCCGAACGTTGCAACAAACCCGCCACCTAAGCATTCAGATAGAAAAACCTGATGGCCAAATCATTCATTTTGCGGGAGATAATCAACCCAGCCACCCTGAAGACATGCCGCCTGCGTGGTTTGTCAAATTAGTCCAAAGCGATTACCCCACCGTTAGTCATCAACTTAAAACTCAAAACGGCCAGTCTTTAAAGTTACTCATCCAAGCCCAACCCCTAGATGAAATTACTGAAATATGGGAAGAGACTCTCCGCTTTTTAAGTTTAACTTTAGTGCTAACCCTAGTTACCTTTGTAGCTGTCAGCCTTGCTCTCAATAAATCATTAAAATCTATTGCCGTTATTGTTAAGACTCTAGGCACTATTGAAACCGGCAACTATCAACAAAAACTCCCTCCATTTGCTATTCAAGAATTTGATAGCATTGCAAATGCGATGAATCATCTGATGGTGGAACTTGACAAAACGCGCAAAGAAAACAGTGCCTTAACGCAACACTCCTTAAGCATCCAAGAAGATGAACGCCAACGCTTATCACAAGAACTTCACGATGAATTAGGCCAATCTCTCACCGCTATTAAAGTGATGGCGGTCACGGCGGCGCATCCCACAGCAGACCATGAAAAAATCTCTGGAGCTATTGTGAGTATTTGTAACCATTTAATGTTAGTTGTTAGATCGATGATGCAACAACTCCATCCTTTAGTGCTCACCGAATTGGGTTTAAAAGCCAGTTTAGATGATTTGATACAGCATTGGGCAGAACGTAATCCTGACCTTAACTTAACGATAGACTGTGATGACTGTGTCGATAGTATCGATAAAACTATAGCCATCCACATTTTTAGGGTGATCCAAGAATGCCTAACGAATGTAATTAGACACGCTCAAGCCAGCGCAGTTAATATTCGTTTTGACATCATTGAGCAACCCTTTGCGCAACTGCACTTAAGCATTTGCGATAATGGCAGAGGTTGTGATTTAACCCTTCACCCACCAGGGTTCGGCTTATTAGGTATGAAAGAACGTATAAAATCACTGAATGGTGAGATTAGCTTTATGTCTATGCCCCAGCAAGGCATGAGCATATCTGTAAAAATCCCCTTATGAAGACCCATAAAATCCGTATTCTTTTAGTGGATGACCATGCCATTGTCCGTGCTGGTTTTAAAATGCTTTTAGCAACACATGAGGCTATTGAAGTGATTGCAGAAGCCTCTCGCGGCGAGACAGCACTACAACAGTATCAGACATTAAAACCGGATTTAGTCATTATGGATTTGTCTATGCCAGGCATTGGCGGCCTAGAAACAATCAAGCGACTTTGCCAAAGAGACAGTAATGTACTTATTTTAGTTTTTAGTGTTCATCACGAACAGGTTTATATTAACCGCGCGCTCAATGCCGGGGCTAAAGGCTACATCACTAAAAACAGTGCGCCGGAACTGTTATTGGAGGCCATTAACGCCGTTATGCTGGGCGAAATTTATGTGGAAAAAGGTTTATTAAAAACCACAACATCAACAGGCAATATCGATCATTATCAAACTATTATTGAAGATTTCTCAGCACGAGAATTTGATGTGTTTAAGCTCTTAGCGCAAGGCGTGACTGTTTACTCTATTGCTGAAGAATTATGCTTGAACTATAAAACTGTCGCCAATTATGGCACTCAAATCAGAAAGAAATTACGTGCGAACTCTCTTATAGAAATAGCCCGCATTGCTGAAGATTGCAACATTATTTGATGCTTCTCCACCCTCTTATCATTTCTCAGCAATCAGTTAAACGACCAACCTTTAAAGCCAAACCAATTTAGCCGCCATCACAAATAACAACAACGAGAAGTAACGCTTCAATTTTTTAGCGGGTAATCGATGTGCCAATTTTGCACCTAAGGGTGCTGTTAATATACTGGTTAAGCCGGTCGCTAAAAAAGCGGGTAAATAGATATAACCTATACTACCTTCGGGTAAATTACCCACGTTCAAACCAAGAAGGATATAACTAGTGGTACCCGCAACGGCAATAGGTAATCCACACGCACTAGAAATCGCCACGGCATTGCGCATGATCATCTGTCCGCGAACTAAATAAGGGACAGTTAAAGTCCCACCCCCTATACCGACAATCGCTGATAATAATCCAATAATAATCGCCACAAAAAAATCTAAGAGTCTTGATTGTTTTACCAGACCTGCTTTAGGCGTGATCTCCAATGCCATTTGTATACCGACATAAAGTAAGAACACGACTAAAAAAATTCGCAACCCTTCAGCACTGATTTGCTTAGCCACCATTGCACCCACAGCAGAACCCACAATAATCCCTGGCACAAGTCTAAGCACTTTGGGCCATATAACTGACCCCAAACGGTGATGAGCCCATACAGAAGAAACCGCCGTAAAGGAAATAACGGCCAAAGAGGTTGCAACCGCCATAATCATAATTAAATCAGCAGAGAAACCGTGCGCCTTAAATAAAACCGCCAATACCGGCACTATGACTAAACCACCACCAATTCCAAATAAGCCCGCTAAAAGTCCTGAAACGATACCCAACACGCTACTCACCAACATAATATCTGACACGTATACCTCGTAGAATTGAATGGTTAACTTCTGATTATTTTATAAAACTTAACGAATAGCTATTCCCCATTGGGGTATTTTTATTTCGCTTTGGGCTTATGTTATTCTAGCGTTAACTTAAACAAACATGCATAAATAATGAAAACATACCTAGTGGGTGGCGCAGTTCGCGATAAGTTACTTGGCTTACCCATTTTAGAAAAAGATTGGGTAGTGATCGCTGAAACTCCCGAATCCATGATCGCCCAAGGATTTAGACCTGTCGGAAAAGACTTCCCCGTTTTTCTACATCCTAAAACCCATGAAGAATATGCGCTGGCCCGAACAGAACGTAAAACTGCACCCGGTTATAAAGGTTTTACCGTACACGCTTCCCCTGAAGTAACCCTTGAGCAAGACTTAATTCGTCGCGATTTAACCATTAATGCCATTGCTATGACGCCAGACGGTGAATTAATCGACCCTTATGGCGGCCAACAAGATTTAAATAATAGAATATTCCGCCATATTTCCCCGGCCTTTTCTGAAGATCCGGTGCGTATTTTACGTATTGCCCGCTTTGCAGCACGGTTTGCCCATCTTGGTTTTACGATTGCCCCTGAAACTAAAGCATTAATGCAGTCCATGGTTAAAAGTGGGGAAGTAGATGCTCTGGTGCCAGAGCGTGTCTGGGCAGAGTTATTTAAGGCCCTTAAAGAACAAACGCCCGAAGCTTTTTTTACAACCTTAAGAGATTGTTCCGCACTGAAGAAAATTTTACCTGAGCTTGATCGCTTATTTGGCGTTCCTCAACCCGCAAGATATCATCCTGAAATTGATACCGGCATCCATTCATTGATGTGTCTGCAACAGGCTGTCAAATTATCAGAAAAACCTGAAGTACGTTTTGCGGCTTTAGTGCATGATTTAGGCAAAGGCCTCACCTTATCTGAATATTGGCCTAGCCATCATGGCCATGAACAAAAAGGTTTACCCGTGCTAGAGGCTTTATCTGCCCGCTTACGCGTGCCGAATAGTTTTAAATCTCTCGCTAGACAGGTCATGGAATATCATACGCATTGCCACAAAGCTTTTGAATTACGAGCGACTACTTTAACCGATACACTTCAAACGCTAGGTGCTTTTAAAGCCGATAACTCGCTCGCTGAATTTTTATTAGCGTGTGAAGCAGATGCAAAAGGCAGAACAGGCTTTGAGGAAAATCCTTATCCTCAAGCTAAACTTTTTTACGATGCGGCTACAGCGGCAAATGCAATCGATAATACTGAAATCATCAATAGCGGCTTGAAGGGCCCAGAGTTTGGCTCTGCATTAAGACGCTTACGCATTAATGCCGTCACTGAGGTTATCAACCACAATAAATCGTTGTAAAATAGTCCCCTTTTAATTATTTATAATTTACACCTATGCCTTCCTTTGACATTATTTCTGAATTTGACACTCATGAAGTTAAAAACGCAGTTGACCAAGCTAATAAAGAAGTGAGCACTCGTTTTGATTTTAAAGGCACCAGCTCAAGTTTTGAACTCACTGATGAAAAATTGGTGATGATCTCTGAATCAACTTTTCAATTACAACAAATGTTCAGCGTCGTCGTCGCTAAATTAAGCCGTCGTGGTGTTGATGTCGGCTGTATGGATGTGGGTGATCCTAAAGGGACCGGTGGCAAGTTAATGCGTCAAGAAATCACCCTTAAACAAGGGCTAGACTCAACCACAGCCAAGAAAATCGTTAAGTTGATTAAAGACAAAAAGCTAAAAGTTCAAGCGGCTATCAATGGTGATAAAGTGCGTGTAACCGGTAAAAAACGTGATGACCTTCAAGAAGTGATTCAAATGTTACGCGATGAAAAATTAGAGACGCCGTTACAGTACGACAATTTTAGAGATTAATGAGCTAATCGAATTTCGTCTGCTAGATATCGATAAGTAAAATACACCAAGATAATGATTGCTAGCCATGCCGAGACTAAAGGGCCTGTAATTCCATCATAACTGCTCACCCAATCGTTATAGGGTGAGCTAACATCCGTATTAAAGAATTTTTTACACGTCTTAATCTGGCATACCCAACTACAATGGCATCCAATACAGAGTCCTAGGCTCATATTAAACTGACTTCTTAACAAACCCAAGAAAACTCCAACCATCATCAAAGCCAATAAAGCCGAATAATGTCTGGGACTAATCACGTTGTTAAACGCTTCTGGCCATAGACTAAAACCGCTCCAAACAGTTAGTGTTGAAGTGGGTAAATGTGTTTTAGCGGTTAAAAAATGTAAGCCCGCAAAATAGACTGCACTCACTAATACGGCCATGATAGACGGCAACTTTTTACTTAAACTGGTCCATAACAAGCCTCTAAAAAGCGACTCTTCTAGTAAAGCAATCAAAAAAGCTAATCCCAGATTAATAGACAACGTATTTAACAAAATATCCCATCCCCAGGGTTGGGATTTATTAATGACAATAATCTTTAAAAAATCTAACACTAGAAAAACGGGAATAAGTACAACAAAACCTATCCCAATACCGAGCCCTAATTGCTTTAAAAAAGCCTTAAGGGGAGCGTAACCAACATCTTGTTTATTAATGTTTAAATAAGACATAAACGGAAAAATACTCAACACTAACAAGCCTTGAGTAATTCTTGAAATGAGCTGTCTTAACGGTACAGCATCACTATAAAAATGCACAATCAAGTAAGAAACTACCGTAGCCAGTGATAAAGAAACTAATAAAACTAACGCCGGAACTAGGGTATAGCTTATATAGCGTAATCCCGTTAATACTCCGCTATAGCGCACTCTGCTGTCTCCATAATAACTTATTGATCATTTGATAGACCTACACCAAAATCGCCCCATAACATCTGCACTGCAGATAAAGCGGCTAACGCTGCCGTTTCTGTTCTAAGTATACGTGCGCCCATTCTCACCGGAATAAACCCCGACGCTTTAGCTATTTCTCGCTCCGCATCAGAAAACCCACCTTCTGGCCCCACTAATAGCGTGACTTGTGTGGGGCGTTCTAAATCAGATAAACACTGTTCAGCATAAGGATCTAAAAACACTTTTAAGCCTTGTTGTTGACTTACCCAGGCACTTAATCTATCAATTTCTAGTAATTCAGGTAACTGAGTACGGCCACTTTGTTCGGTTGCATGTTGGACAATTTTTTGCCAATGTATCCAACGCTGAGATTTCTTTTCACCTTTAAACTGCACTTGGCAACGCTCGGTAATTAGAGGTGTAATAAGATTAACCCCCAGTTCCACTACTTTTTGTACCGAAAAATCCATTCTATCGCCACGAGAGATACCCAGTCCTAAATGCACTGTCAATGTGGATTCAACGCTACGATTATCCAATTGCTTAATATCTATCACTACAGCTCGCCGACTCACCTCGATAATGCTGCAGAGATACTCACCGCCAGATCCATTAAAAAGAAGAATCTCCGCATCTTTCTTTAATCGTAATACGGTTCGAACATAATGTGCATTTTCATCATCTAATTCGATTTGTTTACCGGTATTTAATTCAGCGGGTGTGTAAAGTCGAGATATGCGCATATACTAATTCTTAACCGCTATTTGGATACCTTGCCATGCCACATCGGCAAGCAGTTCCAATTGTTCTGCAGTAATTATATAGGGTGGCATAAAATAAATCACATTTCCTAAAGGACGTAACAAAACACCTTTGGATAAAGCATATTGATAGACTTTTTGCCCCCGCCGTTCCTGCCAAGGGAAAGGCTCACGCGTCTGTTTGTTTTTAACTAACTCAATAGCCAAAATCATCCCTGTTTGCCTAACTTCAACAACATTTGGATGGTCATGGAACCTTGCCGCCACTTTTGCTAAGGTGATGGCCAAGTGTTTATTATTATCAATAATGGGTTGTTGCTGAAAAATTTCTAAGGTGGCTAATCCTGCTCGACAAGCCAGCGCGTTACCCGTGTAACTATGGGAATGTAAAAATGCGGTGAGGTTTTGATAATCATCATAAAAAGCTTGATAAACCAGGTCGGTCGTTAAAACCGCAGATAATGGTAAATATCCCCCGGTTAAGCCTTTTGATAAACACATAAAATCGGGGGTTATCGAAGCTTGTTCACAAGCAAATAAGGTCCCAGTGCGCCCAAAACCAACAGCAATTTCATCCGCGATAAGATGTACTTGATATTTATCACAAGCGGCTCGTAACAAACTCAAATAAATAGGATCGTACATGCGCATACTGCCGGCACATTGCACTAATGGCTCGATAATAACAGCACAACAGTCGTCCGAGTGTTGTTGTAAAACCTGTTCCATTAAGGCAAAACGACGCGTGGAATAATCTGCCCAGGACTCTCCAGCATCCCTGTTATAACAATCAGGACCGGGTACAGTTATTACGTCCATTAATAACGGCGCATAAGTTTCCTTATATAAGGCCACATTACCAACGGCTAATGCACCCAAGGTTTCACCGTGGTAACTATTTTCTAGGGTAATAAATTTTGTTTTCTGAGTTTGGCCTTTATTGCGCCAATAATGAAAACTCATTTTTAAAGCGACTTCTACTGCTGCTGAGCCATTATCCGCATAAAAACATCGATCTAAGCCTACTGGTGATAAATCAACTAATTGCTCGGCTAATTTAATAGCGGACTCATGCGTAAATCCAGCAAAAATAACATGCTCAAGACTATCTAACTGATCTTTTAAAGCTGCATTAATGTAAGGATTTGCATGACCGAATAGATTGACCCACCAAGAACTGATGGCATCTAAATATCGATTCCCATCAAAATCTTCTAACCAAACACCTTGGCCTTTTTTTATAGGTATTAAGGGGGACTTTTCATGGTCTTTCATTTGTGAGCATGGATGCCACAATACTGAAAGATCTCGGGAGGCTAACGTTTTATTTGTCATCTGCAGACTCACTAAGCAAATTGCTTTAGGCGTCTGTTTTTAATTCTAGATTATTCAATATAGCCAAGGTGGGGGCAGCCTGATTCATAGTATAAAAATGCAATCCAGGGGCGCCATTATTGAGTAATCGTTGGCATAACTGAGTCACCAATTCTGCACCAAATGCCTGGATAGAAGCCCTGTCATCACCGAAGCCCTCTAAACGTTTTCTCAACCAACGAGGAATATCTGCGCCACACATTTCTGAAAAACGGAACAATTGGGCATATTGAGTAATGGGCATGATACCTGGAACGATTGGAATATTAATACCGTTTTTCTCACAAGTATCTAAGAAGTAAAAGTAGGCATCGGCATTATAAAAATACTGGGTAATCGCGGCATTCGCGCCTGCATCTACCTTACGCTTAAAGTTCTTAAAGTCTTCTGCAGCACTGCTGGCTTGAGGATGGACTTCTGGATAAGCGGCGACATGTATCTGAAAATCATCACCCGTTTCCGCTCTAATAAAATCGACTAATTCATTAGCATAACGAAACTCGCCCGCCGATAACATACCTGAAGGTAAATCTCCACGTAGCGCTACTATTTTAGAGATGCCGTTATCTTGATAATTTTTAAGAATAGTACGAATATTATCTTTCGTGGAACCCACGCAAGATAAATGTGGGGCTGCTAAGATGCCTTTAGATTGAATATCAATCACGGTATCCAGGGTTTTATCGCGGGTAGATCCACCTGCACCAAAAGTGACTGAAAAAAAATCAGGTTTTAGTGCGGCTAATTGATTGCGTACTGATTGAAGACTAACAACGCCTTCTTCTGTTTTAGGCGGGTAAAACTCAAAGCTGAACAATTGGGGATGTTTATTGTGTGATGTCATTCTAATCTCACTGATCTAATTATAATAATGGAGCCCCACTGCCCTGCTAAAACTTCCTGTATGGTCAGTACATGAAGACGATAATCGTAATCACGATTATCGTCTTCAGTCTCTACAGGTTTTTAATAACGGTAATGATCCGCTTTATAAGGACCGGCTACTGGCACATTGATGTATTTAGCTTGTGCTTCAGTTAACGTCGTTAGATTAACACCAATTTGAGCTAAGTGTGATCTAGCTACTTTCTCATCTAATATCTTAGGTAAGATATAGACTTTATTTTCGTAGCTCGCGGCATTTTTCCATAACTCGATTTGTGCCAATACTTGGTTACAGAATGAGTTAGACATCACAAAACTAGGATGGCCTGTAGCACAACCTAGGTTCACTAAACGGCCTTCAGCTAAGATGATTAAGCGTTTGCCGTCTGGGAAGATGACATGATCCACTTGCGGTTTAATGTTTTCCCATTCGTATTGACGCAATGAGGCAATTTCAATTTCTGCATCAAAGTGACCGATGTTACAAACAATCGCTTGGTCACGCATCGCTACCATGTGGTCATGGGTAATAATGCTAAAGTTACCTGTGGCTGTTACAAAGATGTTAGCTAACGGAGCCGCTTCTTCCATGGTTACGACACGGTAACCTTCCATCGCTGCTTGTAATGCACAGATAGGATCAATTTCTGTAATCCATACCGTTGCACCTAAGCCACGTAAAGATTGCGCACAACCTTTACCTACATCGCCATAACCACAAACAACTGCAATTTTACCGGCGATCATGACGTCAGTGGCACGTTTAATACCATCAACTAAAGATTCACGGCAACCATAAAGGTTATCAAATTTTGATTTGGTAACAGAATCGTTTACGTTAAACGCAGGTACTTTTAAAGTACCTTTTGTAACCATTTCATATAAACGCAACACACCGGTGGTGGTTTCTTCTGATAGGCCTTTTACATCAGCCATTAATTCTGGGAATTTATCATGCATCATAGTGGTTAAATCACCGCCATCATCCAAGATCATATTCGGACGCCAGCCATTTGTACCAACAATCGTTTGCTCAATGCACCACTCAGCTTCTGCTTCTGTTTCACCTTTCCAAGCAAACACAGGAATGCCAGCGTCTGCAATCGCTGCCGCTGCATGATCTTGTGTTGAGAAGATATTACAAGATGACCAACGCACTTCTGCGCCTAAGGCCGTCAACGTTTCAATCAATACCGCTGTTTGAATAGTCATATGTAAACAACCGGCAATACGGGCACCTTTTAACGGTTGCTCTTGACCAAATTCAGCGCGTAAGGCCATTAAGCCTGGCATTTCTGTTTCAGCAATATTAATTTCTTTACGACCCCATGCCGCTAAAGCGATATCGGCTACTTTGTAATCTTGTTGGCTCATTTAGTTTCCAGTTTGTGTATTTAATTAAAGGCCTGCCGCATCTTTCAATGCATCTACTTTATCGGTTTTTTCCCAGCTGAAGGTCTCTTCAGTACGGCCAAAATGTCCATAAGACGCAGTCGGTTGATAAATCGGTTTTAATAAACCCAATTGATTAATCAAACCTTTAGGTCTTAGGTCAAAGTTATCTCTGACGATTTGCACTAAGCGATCTTCGCTTAATTTGCTGGTACCAAAGGTTTCAACGGTAATTGAAGTAGGTTCTGCTACACCGATAGCGTATGACACTTGTATCTCACAACGCTCTGCAAGACCTGCTGCCACTATGTTTTTTGCCACATAACGTGCCATGTAGGCTGCTGAGCGATCCACTTTTGAGGGATCTTTACCCGAGAATGCTCCGCCACCATGTCTTGCCATGCCACCGTATGAATCTACAATGATTTTACGACCTGTCAAGCCACAATCGCCTACGGGACCACCGATTATGAATTGACCGGTTGGGTTAATGAAATATTTGGTGTCTTTGTGTAACCATTCTTTAGGCAATACAGGTAGGATGATTTCATCCATAACGGCTTCATGTAATGCTTTGTTGCTGATATCAGGTGAATGCTGAGTAGACAATACCACCGCGTCAATAGCGACGGGTTTGTTATTCTCATATCTGAAGGTAATTTGACTTTTAGCATCCGGTCTAAGCCAAGGTAAGGAATTGTTTTTACGCACCTCTGCCTGACGCTTTACTAATAAATGTGAATAAGTAATAGGCGCTGGCATTAATACATCTGTTTCGTTACTGGCGTAACCAAACATCAAGCCTTGGTCACCGGCGCCTTGCTCATGATTTTCATCTTCATCAACACCCATGGCTATATCAGCCGATTGTTTACCAATCGCATTTAATACCGCACAGCTTTGGCCATCAAAGCCAATATCACCATGGTCATAACCAATGTCACAAACTACTTTTCTAACTAAGGCTTCTAAGTCAACATTGGCGTTGGTTGTCACTTCACCTGCAAGAATAACCATGCCTGTTTTAACCAGCGTTTCACAAGCAACACGTGAACGTGGATCTTGCTCTAATAACGCGTCAAGTACCGCATCTGATATTTGATCCGCTACCTTATCTGGATGCCCTTCTGAAACTGATTCTGATGTAAAACTAAAGTTATTGCTCACGTCACCACCTTAATATTAATGAACTATGCTGAATACACAAAAGGCTGCATTAAGCAGCCTATTGTTTGATATGGTGGGCCCTGTAGGACTTGAACCTACGACCTGCCGATTATGAGTCGGACGCTCTAACCAACTGAGCTAAGGGCCCCTATACTATTTACTCACCATCTAAGAAGCATCTTAGTTGCTCTGATCTAGATGGGTGCCTTAATTTTCTTAAGGCTTTAGCTTCAATTTGACGAATTCTTTCTCTAGTAACGTCAAACTGTTTACCTACTTCTTCTAACGTATGATCAGTATTCATATTAATACCAAAACGCATACGTAAAACTTTTGCTTCTCTTGCTGTCAAACCAGCCAATACATTTTGAGTTGATTCTCTCAATCCTGCTATTGTAGCTGCTTCTACAGGAGATAATACTTTAGCATCTTCAATAAAGTCACCTAAATGTGAATCTTCATCATCACCGATAGGCGTTTCCATTGAGATAGGTTCTTTTGCTATCTTTAATACTTTACGTACCTTGTCTTCTGGCATTTCCATCCGCTCAGCTAACTCTTCAGGTGTCGCTTCTCTGCCTAACTCTTGCAAAATTTGTCTAGAGATTCTATTCAGTTTATTGATCGTTTCAATCATATGCACTGGAATACGAATCGTTCTAGCTTGATCGGCAATCGATCGGGTTATAGCCTGTCTAATCCACCAAGTTGCATAGGTTGAGAACTTATAGCCACGTCGATATTCAAACTTATCAACCGCTTTCATAAGGCCAATATTACCCTCTTGAATTAAATCCAAGAACTGCAAACCACGATTGGTGTATTTTTTTGCTATCGAAATTACTAGCCTTAAGTTGGCCTCGATCATTTCTTTTTTAGCGCGTCTGGCCTTAGCTTCACTAATAGTCATACGTCTATTAATGTCTTTTAAACCATTAACAGTCAATCCATATTCAGCCTCAACATCAGCTAATATTTTTTGCGCTTTTCTCAATTCTTTTTCGCGGCCTTTTAATACTTCTGAGTAACTATGACCACTTAAATGACCATCTAACCATTTAGAATTAGATTCATTTTCTGTAAATGTTGCAATAAAATCTTTTCGAGACATCCCTGTTTCTTTAACAAAGACCTCTAAAATAAATCTTTCTTGTTCACGTACAACGGATATCCCGTTTGGAATAATTGTTGTTAACTTCTTTAAGTATTGAGGCGCCCATTTAAACTCCATGAATAAATCAGCGAGTAATTCAAATGCTTCCTCTGTTTTTTCGTTAGTATATCCGTGTTTTTTTATTGCACTTGATGCTACTTTTAACTGCTTTCTGAGCTCTTCAACCTTTTCCTTAACTTCATCATAATTAAGGCCTTTTAACTCTTCATCTACTGCAACTACCGTTTCTTCGACAACATCAGCAACATCCGAACCTTCAACTCCTTCAATAGCAGGCAATGCAACCGCTAAATCTTCAGGCTCACTTAGATCAACAAATCCAGAAATCAGATCTCCTAACTTGATACCACCTTCTTCATCGGATATTGAATCAAAAGACTTCAAGAACTCGTCAACCACAAAGCAAGATCTTGAAATTGATTTTACTAACTGTTGCTGACCTTCTTCTATGCGTTTAGCTATTTTTAACTCATCAGCTCTAGTCAACAATTCAACAGAGCCCATTTCGCGCATATACATACGAACTGGATCGGTAGTTCTACCAAATTCACTATCAACTGATGCAAGTGCGGCTACTTCTTCAGCATCCTCATCATCAGTAGTTAAGGCCGCTGAATCTGTTATGAGCGAGTCTTCATCGGGTGCAGTTTCATACACCTGAATACCCATCTCATTGATCATACTAATTATATCTTCGATCTGCTCAGGATCAACAATGTCACTCGGCAGGTGATCATTCACTTCGGCAAATGTCAGATAACCCTGCATTTTACCTTTAGCAATCAATTGTTTAAGCTGAGACTGTTGCTGTTCTGAATTCATTATTTACTCACTAAATGCGTTGCCCAGCACTACTTTAATCAACTGATGATTGTACTATATGTTATTAGACAAGTAAATCACTTACCCACCAACATAGCAACCAACAAGTCCTGCTCTTCACTATTTAAGCCTTCATTTTGTGCTTTTGCCTGCAATCTCAATATCCCCGCTTCGCGCGCCTGCTTGAGCAATCCATTTAAAGCATCAAAAAAAACATCATCAACCTGATCTTCCTCAACATGAACATCCAATACCGCCAAAGCTTTTACTGCTTTTTCTTCAGGCAAATCACGATAATATTCTAGCAATACAGCGGAATTTACAATTTTCTTATCCAAGATCAGTCGTTGAATATTCTTAAATAATTCAACTCCTCTAAACTCTATACCGGTCCAATCAATTTCTTGCTTTTCGAGTAGATAGGCTAATTCAGGCTTTTGCAAAAGTAGAGCTACAGCAACCCGAGAAGATGACAACCGATTAATTTCTTGAGTATTGGGCTTACGTGTAGCCATACCGATAGTGACTTGGTTATTTTCTAAAGCTGCCACTTTTTTAACACCTGACAATTCCTTTAGCCTAGCCGACATCATTTCTTTAAATGCGCTTTCTTGTAGTTTCTCTATGTAAGGTTTAACCTTGGCTATTAATTGCGCTCTTGCTTCCATCTCATTAAGATTCAACCCGGAGGCAATTTGCTCGTAGAAATAATCAGACAAGACCTGAGCGCTAGTTACTCTATCAACAAAACTATCAACACCCTCATTACGGATCAAAGAGTCTGGATCATGCTGCTCAGGCAACAACATTATTCTGCATGACCGCCCATCTTTTAATGAAGAAAAAGCCGCCTCCATGACTTTCCAAGCCGCTTCGCGCCCTGCCTTATCACCATCAAAACAAAACACAATCTCTGAAGTGAAACGAAATAATAAATCAAGGTGCGCTTGAGACGTTGCTGTCCCTAATGCAGCGACTGAATAATTTATTCCATATTGAGCCAAAGCAATAACATCCATGTAACCTTCAACAATTAATATTCTTTGTGGTTTCGGATTTTTTGCAAGCAACTCATACAACCCATAAACCTCTTTACCCTTATGGAACAAAGAAGTTTCAGGAGAATTTAAGTATTTTGGTAACGAGTCATCCAAAACTCGTCCGCCAAAACCAACAATACGCGAACGCTTATCTCGAATAGGATACATAATCCTATTCCGAAACCGATCATAGACCTTGCCATCATCCTTAACAACTACCAGACCAGCCTCTACCAATAATTTCTGATCGAATTGATTAGCGACCCCTCCCCACTTATCAGGCGCATAACCCAGCATAAAATCTCGAGCAATCTCTCCTTTAACTTGCCTTGATTTTAGGTAATCAATCGCACCCGCATTTTTTCGCAACTCTTCTACATAGTAGTTTGCAACCTGCTCCATCAAAAGATACAAATTACCTAAACTTTGTCCCGCAGGCTTCTGCAGCTCTTTTCCATTCGAATCCATTCGAACTGATACACCCGCAAAAGCAGCCAAATCCTCAACCGCCTCTACAAAACTCAAATGTCCGAAGTCCATCAAAAAACTTATGGAATTACCACTTGCACCACAACCAAAGCAATGGAAAAATTGTTTACTACGATTTACTGAAAAGCTAGGGGATTTTTCGGTATGAAAAGGGCAACGAGCAACATAATTACTACCCGTTTTTTTAAGAGGTACGCGCGAATCGATTAAATCAACTATATCAACTCGCACTAAAAGCTCATCAATAAACTCTCGAGAAATTCTACCGGTCATAATTAGCCGGACTCAAAGTATTATTCAGTTAAAGCAGTCTTAATTTTGACACTAACGACAGACATATCAGCACGACCCTGCATCTGCGTTTTCAGTAAAGCCATTACTTTACCCATATCCTTAACAGACTCAGCACCCGATTCTCGAACTGCCTCAGCAACCATCGAATCGACCTCTTCATCCGTTAGCGCTTGCGGCAGAAAATCTTGTATCACAGCAATTTCAGCTTCTTCAATTGCTATCAAATCCTGCCTATCTGCATCTGCAAAAAGCCTAATAGACTCTCGACGTTGTTTCAACATCTTATCGAGTACTAAAATTGTCCTTTCATTATCAAGCACAATACGCTCATCGACTTCCACTTGCTTAATTGCAGATAGAATTAAACGTATCACACCTAACCGTGCTTTATGCCCTCCTTTCATGGAGGCTTTCATATCTTCCTTGATACGATCTGTTAATAACTCCATCATTGAAGCCTGATATTAAAGAACAGGACGACCGCGACGTAAGTTTTTCAACGCATAACGCTCACGCGCTAATTTTTTCAAATGGCGTTTAACAGCTGCAGCGCCTTTACGTTTACGCTCAGCCGTTGGTTTTTCATAAAACTCACGACGACGTACTTCTGCTAATACACCTGCTTTCTCACAAGCACGTTTAAAACGACGAATTGCAATGTCAAAAGGTTCGTTTTCTTTAATTTTTACTGACGGCATTATATGATTCCAATTATGTTAATATTGTGTGTATAAGGATAATATTTATCCAACGAACAAACAGAACCCTCAATTATACATTCACTTTTAAAAAATTCAAAAACCAATGTACGTTTTAGGCATAGAAACCTCCTGCGATGAAACAGGAGTAGCCATATACCACCCCCAAAAAGGCTTAATAAACCACGTTTTACACAGTCAAATCATCATGCACAGCGAATACGGCGGGGTTGTTCCAGAACTTGCCTCGCGCGACCATATTCGTAAGTTAGTACCCTTGATAAATCAAACACTCTCTGAAAGCAACTTACAAAAAACAGACATCAATGCGATTGCTTACACCGCGGGACCAGGTCTTATCGGTGCGTTATTAGTGGGTGCTGCAACAGCCCAAAGTCTGGCGTGGACTTGGCAAATTCCGGCGATAGCTGTGCATCATATGGAAGGTCACCTACTGGCACCGATGCTAGAAGAAAACGCACCTGAATTTCCTTTTATTGCGCTATTAATTTCTGGCGGTCACACCTTATTAGTTAAAGTTGAAGCCATAGGCAAGTACGAACTACTAGGACAATCACTTGATGACGCAGCTGGGGAAGCTTTTGATAAGACAGCCAAAATGTTAGAACTTGACTACCCAGGCGGCCCAAAATTATCAGCCCTCGCTATACAAGGACAGGCATCAATAAAATTCCCTCGCCCTATGACAGACAGACCCGGTTTAGATTTTAGTTTTAGCGGTTTGAAAACATTTGCTCTCAACACAATAAATGCTTCAAACAAAACCTTTCAAGAAAAAGCCGATATTGCCGCTTCTTTCCAAGAAGCCGTTGCAGACACCCTAGCCATTAAATGCAAACGAGCACTACAACAAACTGGCCTTAAACGCTTAGTTGTAGCAGGGGGCGTAAGTGCTAATCAACAAATTAGATCTTGTTTAAGCGAAATGGTTATCAAAGAACAAGCAGACATTTACTTTCCTAGACCCGAGTTTTGCACTGACAATGGTGCTATGATCGCTTACGCCGGCTATCAGCGTTTAGTTAGCGGTGTAAACCTAGGGCTAGAAATTTATGCTCGCCCCCGCTGGCCTATGAGCGAACTTTAATTAAATCTCTTAGTAAATTACTACTCTTCCCCTTTTATTAGGCGCTGTATATTGCTTCTATGTCGCCACAACAATAAGAGCATCATAAAAACTGCAGCACCTGTCAAATAAAGATCACCCACAATATACCAAGCGTAAATAGGGGATAAAATAGAGGCGAATAAGGCCGAAAGTGATGAAATCTTACCTACTTTATAAATCAACAACCAAGTGCCTACAAACGCCGCACCCAACACCCAAGAAAATCCTAATAAGACTCCAATTGAAGTAGCCACCCCTTTACCACCGGCAAACTTAAAAAACACCGGATACAGATGTCCTAAAAACGCCGCAACACCTGTAATTGCGATAAGCTCGACTGAAACGCCTAGTTCTTTTGCCAAATAAACAGGCAACAAACCTTTTAACAAATCCCCCAACAAGGTCATAGCCGCCGCTTTTTTTCCACCAATACGCATAACATTCGTAGCGCCTGGATTTCCAGATCCTTGCTCTCTGGGATCGGGTAATCCCATCAACTTACAAATTATAATTGCACTAGAAATTGAGCCTATAAAATAAGCCGCGGGGACAAACAACCATTCAATCATTTAAATCTTTCCTCATCAGAACTTGTAAGACATCCACATTTGACTGATACTTACACATTTTAAAGCGCACATAATAACCGGAAATAAACATGGATATCATCTTTTTAGGCGGTCTCGAAATAGAAACCATTATCGGAATCTATGATTGGGAAAGAGAAACCAAACAAACTGTTGCACTCGATATTGAAATGGCATTTGATATTCAAAAAGCAGCTGAAACTGATGATATTCAATACACACTTGACTACAAAACCGTCTCTAAACGCATCATTTCTTACGTAGAAGAAAGCAACTTCTTTCTAGTTGAAAAGTTAATTTCTGAAATTGCTAACATTATTATTAATGAATTCAATGTACCTTGGGTAAAAATCACGTTGAATAAAAAAGGTGCTATTCGAGGAGCAAGCGATGTTGGCATCATAATTGAGCGAGGAGAGAAATAAACTATGCATCAAGGATATATCAGCATAGGCAGCAATATAGACAAAGATAAACACATTCCCGCCAGTTTAGATGCGCTTAAAACCCACTTTGGCACACTGACTATTTCAAGTATCTACGAATCAGAAGCCGTTGGATTTGTAGGCGACACTTTTTACAACTTGATTGTAGGATTTAAATCGACTTTAGCAGTTAAAGATGCAGCCAAAACGCTACGACAAATTGAATTAGAGAATGGTCGTTCTCGTGACAGCCAAAAATTCTCATCACGGACCCTAGATTTAGACCTTATACTTTATGATGACTTGGTTATTAATGATGGAAGATTACAAATTCCACGTGACGAAATAGAGCGCTATGCTTTTGTACTTGAGCCCTTAGCTGAAATAGCGCCTGATTTAAAACACCCAATTAGCCAACAAAGTTATGCAGCCATTTGGCTAAACTATGACAAATCAAAGTTAAGTCAAAAACGCATCACCCCCAATTGGATACGCTAATTCACAAGAATAAATACTAGCCCATTGATTAACAAAATAATGTTCTACCGCCATCAATCGTTAAAACTTGCCCCGTCATATAGCTAGCATTTTCAATTAAAAAACTTACCGCTTTAGCTATATCTTCAGGTTGACCCTGTCGCTTTAACACAACCCTCTGCAGAATTTCTTGTTGCTGATCTACTGACTCCAATGCTTCGGGCCAAATAATCGCACCTGGGGCAATTGCATTAACCCTCACATCCGGCCCTAATTCTTTTGCCAGAACCTTAGTCATAGCCACTAACCCAGCCTTAGCTATACTATAAACAGGGTAGTTTTTTAATCCTCTCTCAGCATGAATATCAACAATATTGACCACGCAGCCCTGATTTTTTGCCAATGTTTCCGATAATGCTTTTACTAAGAAAAAGGGTGCCTTTAAATTACTACCCAATAAATCATCCCACTGCTCCTCGGTAACATCAGAGAATTCGGTTGGGTAAAAAGAAGACGCATTATTAACTAACACATCTAATCCACCCCAAATCTCAGACGCCTTAGTTGCCAAAGCTTCCAATTCTAAATTGTTCGTTAACTCAGCTTGCATCGTAACAGCGGAATTAGGTCTTAATTTATTTAAATCCTCACACAATGCCAAAGCCTCAACTTCGGAAGATCTATAATGCAAAAAGACATTACATCCTTGATCATGTAACAACCGCGCACAAGCCGCACCAATTCGCTTTGCAGCCCCTGTTATCAAAACATTTCTTTGCATATTATCAACAACTCAACTCAATAAATTAACCCAAGAGCACTCATAAAACAGAAAGGTTTTCTAGACATAGTAAAGCACAATCAACACTTATAATTAAAATACTCACGCCTGTAATTAAAAATTATTAATCCCAAGCACTGCCGACTAAAATTAACATTTAGTAAACAGACTATTTCTGCTAACCTATTCAGATAATCAACAAAGCAAAAATCATCACACACTTGATTTAAGCTTTATGTAAGCACTTTAATACGAGGAATATCATGAACGAACTCACAAAAAAACTATTCAACTATTTTTTGATAGGTACATTCTCAGTCATTCCAATAGTCGTTGTTTTACAAATCATTTTTTTCGTAAAAGACTTAATATCTGACCTCTTCAAAGTTGTTTACGCTTTTTCAGACAATTATTTATATACCGGAATATTTTTTGTCTTTAGTTTTATCTTATTAATTTGGATTGGCAGCACTATTGCCGAAAAAGGTCGATCATGGGTCATTCACTTATTTGATTTAATTATCAGCAAAATTCCTTTTATCAGCACTGTATACCGAGTCATAAAAAAAGTAATCAACATGTTTGCTTCACATGAACAAACTATTGCCAAAGAAGTTGTTTATGTTGAATATCCAAAGGACGGCATATGGGTGCCCGCATACGTCACTAATCGTTACGAAAACAAATATGTATTATTTATTCCCACATCACCCAATCCTACTTCTGGCTTTACCATCATTGTGGACAAATCAAAACTAATTAAATCAGCCATGGATATTGAGGAAGCAACCAGCTTTATCGTAAGTGTGGGCGTTGATTTCAATAAGTCTGCAGAAACGCTTAACCTACCCTAGACAACATTCAATAGATATTAAAGCCCAAAAAATACCCCTCTCTTTTATCAAAAGTAGGGGTATTAAAATTTAAACCTGTTTTGGACAATCTTATGCCTTAAGATGCCAAATGATATTCGACTATTCGTTCTACTTCTTTCTTTGAGCCTAACACTAAAGGCACCCGCTGATGAATGCCAGAAGGTTTAATATCAAGAATTCGTTCACGCCCAGTTGAACAAGCGCCACCAGCCTGCTCAATAATAAAAGCCATAGGGTTAGCCTCATACATTAAGCGTAATCGGCCTGCTTTAGAAGGATCTTTAAAATCGTAGGGATACATAAAAACGCCGCCACGCGTTAAAATTCGATACACCTCTGCAACCAATGAGGCTAACCAACGCATATTAAAGTTTTTACCCCGCGGCCCCTCCACCCCCTGCAAACACTCTTCAACATAGCGTTGCATAGGCTTTTCCCAAAAACGCTGATTAGACATATTAATGGCAAACTCACTGGTCTCTTCAGGAATAGTGATGATAGGGTGCGTTAATATAAACTCGCCTATTTCTTGATCTAAGGTAAAGCCATTCACACCCTGCCCAGTCGTTAGCATCATCATTGTCGAAGGGCCATATAAAACAAAACCTGCACAAACTTGCTCATGCCCTGGTCGCAAAAAGTCATCTGTCTTAGGCTCAATGCCTTCTTCACAACGCAAGATAGAAAAAATAGTACCCACTGTCAAATTGACATCAATATTTGAAGAACCATCCAATGGATCGAATAGAACCAAATACTTACCCCTTGGATATTGCCCAGGAATAGAAATTATTTCATCAATCTCTTCTGAGGCCATGCCCGCTAAGCAACCATTCCAATTTAGCGAGTTAACCATAATATCATGGGTAATAATATCTAACTTCTTTTGCTCTTCACCCTGAACATTTTCTGACTCTGCACTTCCTAAAACACCTACTAGAGCGCCTTGGTTAACCAAATGGGATATTTGTTTACACGCAGTAGCAATATTATTAAGCAATACACTAAAAGTGCCTGAAGCATTTTGTGACTCCCTCTGTTGCTCAATAATAAATTGAGTCAAGGTGACTTTATTCGTCATTATTTATTTCCTAAATAAAGTATTGTAAATTTTGTATGACAATATTATTCCAGCCAATACCAGCGTAATCGCGTTAGCGATATAAATAGCCTCATCCTCAATTAAGATGCCATAAATTAACCAACATAAAACACCCATAGAAAAAAGACTGTACATCCCTAAAGATAAACCATCCGTATCTTTGGTTTTAATCGTTAAGATTGCTTGCGGCAAAAATGAAGCCGTAGTGCAAGTCGCAGCCACATAGCTGATAATTTCATGCGTTTCTATCATTGAGGTACCCTATGCTTTCTTATTTACAGACATATCACTAAACACCACGATACCCTGACGTAATGGGATATCGTCTATCACGACCAAAGGATCGACTGGTTATTTTTATACCTGGGGGGGACTGTCTACGTTTATATTCATTTCGATCCACTAAACTAATGGCTCTAGCCACATCAGCTTGCTTATAGCCCGCGGCCACAATTTCATCAGCCGATTGATCGAGCTCTACGTAGCGCTCCAAAATAGGATCTAAAACATCATAGGGAGGCAAAGAATCAGCATCCACTTGATCGGGCGCCAACTCAGCCGAAGGTGGACGGATAATAACCCGCTCAGGAATCACAGCAGAAAGACTGTTTCTATAATTAGCTAATTGATAAACCAACAACTTAGGTACGTCTTTAATAGGCGCAAATCCACCGGCCATATCACCATACAAAGTGGCATAACCGACGCTCATTTCACTCTTATTGCCCGTAGTTAACAACAACTTACCTTTTTTATTAGACAGTGCCATCAAGATAACACCTCGACAACGTGCCTGAATATTTTCTTCCGTGGTGTCTTTAGCAGTCCCTTCAAAGACCTCTGCCAACATACCTGTAAAAGCTTCGACTGCGGGAGCGATAGGAATGATATGGTATTTGACCCGCAAGGCCTCTGCCTCTAAAACAGCATCTTCATTACTCATATCTTGCGTATAGGCAGAAGGCATTAATACTACCTCAACCCTCTCTGCACCTAAAGCGTCAACAGCCAAAGCTAAAACCAATGCAGAATCAATACCCCCAGACAGGCCTAAAAGAGCCCCTTTAAAACCATTCTTTCTAACATAATCTTTAATACCCAGCACTAAGGCTTGGTATTCACTGGAGATATAGTTATATAGTGGTGCGCAGTGAGTCTTTAATGGATTTACCCCATCAAAGTCCACCACACTGATTTGCTCTTTAAACTCTTCGGCTCTAAAAACGATTTGTCCGTTTGCATCGACCACAAAAGAAGCGCCATCAAAAATCAACTCATCTTGCCCGCCAACTTGATTAACATAAACCAAAGGCAGCCCTGCCTCTTTAACTTGCTGACAAACAACCGCCTCTCGTTGATGCACTTTTCCTGCATTGAACGGAGAAGCATTCAACGTTAACATTAATTCAGCGCCAGCCTCTTTATAAGTGTTTATAAAACCATCAGTCCAAACATCTTCACAAATAGATAAACCAATAAAAACGCCATTAAATTCAAAGACGCTAGGCTCATTACCCGCTACAAAATAGCGCTGCTCATCAAATACGCCATAATTGGGCAAAAACTGCTTACGATAATTGGCAACGATGACGCCTTGATACAACACGACAGCACTATTATAGAGTTGCTTACCCTTTAACTCAGGATAGCCCACCACGATGGCTATATCAGTAACGCGATCAGCCAACTCATAAATAGCATTATTGGCAGCCGCAATAAAATCAGCACGGAGTAATAAGTCTTCAGCGGGATAACCGGTAATGGTTAACTCAGGAAAAACAACCAATTCAGCTTGCAATTGATCTCGCGCATAAACAGCCGCTGTAACGATAGCATCAACATTTGCCGCTATATTTCCAACCACAAAGTTAATTTGAGCGAGGGCAACTTTTAATGACATGAAAAACTCTGAGTTAGGCTAAAAATAAGGAATGAACATACAGCCAACATTATACTGAATTTTTTATCTCACATTGATCAAGACAATAAAACGCCCCTGTAACTTGCATTTATCATCTAAGCTGGTATTTTTAATGACAAGCACTACAAAAACCCACAAACCTAATATGTAAATTTTTTGTCAATGTTTTGTATAAGTTTGTGATAGCATATAATTTTTAATACGATAAAAATGCACTATGACTGTAACTAATGATGATACAGCGCAATACTTAATTAGAACAGTTTCTAAAAGATCTGGCGTTAAATCTGATCTTGTTAGAGCCTGGGAGCGCCGTTATCAAGCTGTAAGCCCTGTTCGTACTTCAGGTGGACACAGAGTTTATACAGATCAAGACATTGCTCGATTAAAATTACTTAATCAAGCCACAAACAATGGGCACAGCATTAGCCAGATTGCCCAACTGTCCTTAGATGATCTTAAACAATTAATTAAAACTGAAGCGGTTACAAATACGCTACAACCCGAACTTAATCAAACATCGATCAGAGACAAATATCACATAGCAGAAGATTACAATGTCAAATGCTATGGAGCCGTATTAGCTTTTGATGCTCAAGCCTTAGAGTCACACTTTGAAAATGCAATTGTAGAATTGGGATCAGAAGCTTTCATTGAGCTACTCTTAAGCCCATTACTATCCAAAATTGGCGAGCGTTGGAAAACAGGTGAACTCAGACCCGTTCATGAACACATGACGTCATCTGTAATACGATCACTCACCTACATTTTAAGAAACAACAACCCCTGCCCTGCAAATGCACCCAGAATGATTGTTAGTACGCCTATTGGACAACTACATGAACTCGGTGCTTTATTAGCCGCAATAATGGCTGAGCTTTGTGGCTGGCAAGTCACCTATCTTGGGGCAAATCTACCTGCCGAAGAAATTGCCGCAGCCGTTAAATATACCCATGCATGCGCACTGACATTAAGCATCAGTTTTGCGAGTGAAGACAATATTGTTGCTAAAGAATTAAGACGCATAAAGAAATTGATCGGCAATGATGTTGCGCTGATCGTAGGGGGACGAGCAGCCAGTCATTATCAAGGTGTATTAGCTGAAATAGGCGTACCTAACATACTAGGTTACGCTCACTTCAAAGAGATTTTAAAACAACTTGCAGATCAACATCACGCAACATCTAACACCTAACCCTCACTTTACTGTGCACCATGACTTTTTGGACAAGTAAAAAGCTAACAGAAATGACACCCGAAGAATGGGAGTCATTATGTGATCATTGTGGAAAATGTTGTTTACACAAACTAGAAGACGAAGAGACTGGGGAGATTTTTTTTACTGATGTTGCGTGCAAATTACTTAAGATAAATACCTGTCAATGCTCGCACTACAGTCAACGCAATGCGTTAGTACCTGAGTGTCTTAATATTAGAACAATGGACACCGCTCAATATGAATGGTTACCTTCAACTTGCGCCTATCGACTCCTTAACGACAACCAACCCTTACCTACTTGGCACCCTTTAATAAAAGGTAATACCAAAGCCATGAAGAAAAAAGGCGTTTCTATTAGCAATTACGCAATATCTGAGTCTCCCAAATTAGATTTAGAAGATCATATTATTGATTGGATTATTTAATCCGGCTTAACATTGATACTAATCCCTGCCCCATCAACCGTTTTTTTCTTTTCAATTTCTGGCTCAGGTGAGGTAATAAAATTACCATTAAGTTCTAAGGCTCTCGGCTTCGCCTTAGTCTTTGTATCAAAATAATCAGATGTTTGATTTTGCCCGTTTTTTTTCTTATCCGTTAACAAATCAAAACTATCTTGTTCATTAAAGGGCACAGACAAATCTAAAGGTTTATAAAGTTGATCAGGATCAATCTCTATAGGCGGAGTAATAACGACTGTTTTCTTTTTAGATTTATGTTTTGGTTTAACTTTGGGCTTTAGATCCGGCATTATTGAGTTTAATGAAGGCTGAACAGCCTCTTCTAAGATAACCTCAGCTATTACAGGCGAACTCAAGGTATTAATATAAAAGCTACCGACAACTAGAAAACTTAATAAAAGTTTACGACACATAAGCATATCAATATTCCACCCAATTTAAGATTGTAACTGAGCAAATTAAAAAACCTAACCTAACTTATTTAGAGTCTCTTAAAAGAAAACACAAAGGCGGATGCACTTTGTGTTTTCAAATGTTATTTCATCTTAGAGGTAAAAGCTTAGAGCTCATCCCCCACCTCAGTTTTATAAAATGGCCACTTTTTAACATGTAGATATTTTCTAATCGGTGTCTTAATAACTGATACACACAATGCAATAGAAAATAAGCACCATACAGCCGCATACTCATTGGGATCTGACGTTGTAATATCTGAAATAAAAGGCCCAATCAAATAATGAAAACCCACAAAGCGCCAAGAACCATAAACCAACGGTAAACAGAAAGAAACGACGATATAAGTAAAGGCATGTAAACCCCAATTAAAACCAAACAACCATTTAACAGGATCAGACATCAAGCCATTTAAAGGCATTTGCCACGCAATATGCCAAGCACCCGAAGTTGAACATACATGAGGACCACAGAAGCCTTCGATGCCTACATTACAAGTACCCGCCCAAGCAAAGGGGTACATTTTAATCAACATAACGACAGTACCAATAGCACACAGGGTATAAACCGTGGTTCTAATTTTTAACTTAACGCTATTTGGAATAAAGTACATCGCCACCATATTCACAAAGAATGGCTGGAAGGATACGTGTAAATATCCCAGCAACGTTAATATCTGATTATTAGGGTTGTCACATAAATCGATGTAAACATAGGTTGCTGCCTGCAACAACTCCATTAAAGCAAAATACGTTAATGGGATCCAAAGCTCTTTAGATTCCCCTTGCTTAATTGCCACATACGCTGCGGTACTAAGACCTACGACAGCTAGTACGCCTGACGCCTCTCCACTCCAACACATAAACCACTATCCCCCTTTTTTATAATTATTAATGCGACTTGCTATAAATAAACCGCCTATTGTATTACAAATTAAAGTCCCGCACCCAAAGCATCACTATCAATATAAATATCAATCGGATGACTACACGCTATCGTCGCTACAGGTAAGTCCGCACCTGCACGCCAGGCTTTAACAGCCTCTTGTTTATTAGCACCCGTAATTAAAAATAGCAGTTCATGTGTTTCACCAAGTACTTTTGCACTCATAGACACGCGCTCTGAAGGCGGCTTAGGTGAGTTATAAACGGCGTGCGTTAATGCATTAAGATCATGCACATGGCCCGGAAACAAGCTCGCTGTATGACCATCCTCCCCCATCCCTAACAACACCATATCAAAAGGTAATGCCTTGGCGACTACATCTGCGTATGCTTGAGCGCCCAACTCAGGCCCTAGCTCAGCTGGAATATTAAAAATCTGTTCCTCTGGAATAGCCACTGCTTGCAAGAAACTCTTCTCAGCCATCAAGCTATTTCTATCGACATGATCAACAGGCAAACAACGCTCATCACCATGGTAGACGAACCATTTAGACCAATCCAAATCCGCCTTAGCCAATAAGCGATACACTTTTTCTGGCGTACTGCCACCGGCTAAGACCAATTTAAAACATCCGTGTTTAGCGATCGCTTGTTCTGCAGATCTTAATAGATGTTCATAAGTAGCCGTTGCTACTTGATCTGCTGTTTCTAAGGTATGCCAACGACTGTTTTCCTGCATTTATTTACACTCCGGTGTTAAAGAACTACGCCACGACTGGGCGCTTTTTTCAAATAATCGACTGTCTTCAGGCCCCCAAGAACCCGCTGGATAGGTGACAACATAATCACGCTCATTTGCCCAGGTTTGCAGAATAGGATCCACCACACGCCAAGCATGCTCAACCTCATCAAAACGTAAAAAAAGCGATCTATCCCCTTTTAAAACATCTAATAACAAATCTTCATACGCATCAATGGCTTTTTCATCATGATTTCTAAAACTGGCATCTAAACTACTCGTCCGGGTTTTCATCTCCAAACCGGGCTCTTTAACCGTCATTTCAATACGAATACATTCATCAGGCTGTATGCCCATTAAAATCCAGTTTTGATTCATACAATGCAGCTCTGTATCTCGAAAGAACTGTAAGGGAGGGTGTCTAAAACAAATTGAAATAGTAGATTGCGACTTAGCCATGCGTTTACCTGTACGCATATACATAGGCACGCCACGCCAGCGCCAGTTATCAATATACAACTTCATAGACGCATAAGTTTCAGTAATGCTATTTTCAGGAATATTATCTTCCTGCAAATAACTCTTCACACTTTCGCCTTTAATATGACCCTGTGCATACTGCCCCCTAAAAGCATGACTATGCACCGCCTCTTTAGGAATCGGTCTAATTGACTTAAGCACCTTAACCTTTTCGTCTCGCAAAGACTCTGCATCCATCGTTGCAGGCGGTTCCATGGTGACTAAAGTCAGTAACTGCAGCAAATGGCTTTGCAACATATCACGCAAGGCACCCGAACCATTATAATAATCGCCCCGCCCTTCTATACCCAACTCTTCTGAATGGGTAATTTGAATATGATCAATATAATTACGATTCCATAAAGGCTCAAGCATGACATTAGCAAAACGGAACACTAAGACATTTTGCACCATGCCTTTGCCCAAATAATGATCTATGCGGTAAATTTGTTCTTCGGTTAAATAACGACTAATCCGTTTTTGTAAGGCCTGCGCACTGTCTAAATCATAACCAAACGGTTTTTCGATAATAACGCGACGCCAGCCATCCTCTTCTTCAAATAAGCGATTATCGCTCAACCTCTCCATCACCATGCCAAAATCAGCCGGACTGATCGACAAGTAAAAAGCCATATTTCTAGAAAAGTTAACTTTGTCGCTTAACACTTTAGCCAAATCGGAGTAACACTCCAATTGCCCAATATCACCTTGATGATAATACAAACGCTCACTAAAACGCTTAAATACGTTCTCATCAAACTCAGACTTTACCTTAGAGACAATCATATCTCTAACCTCATCCAACCACTTTTGCTGATCCCAAGGTCGACGACCCATAGCCACAATCTTAGTGCCATCGGGCAATCGCTCAGCGCAGTCTAAATGATAAAGTGCCGGCATTAACTTAATACGCGACAAATTACCCGTCGCGCCAAAAATCACATACGTACAAGGCTCAGCAATCATATTAATCTCCGCTTAAACAGTATAAGTTGTCGACGCTGTTTTACCGCCATGCCCCGTCCAATCGGTATGGAAAAACTCGCCTCTAGGCTTATCGGTACGCTCGTAGGTATGGGCGCCAAAATAATCACGCTGTGCTTGCAACAAATTAGCGGGCAAGCGTTCAGTTCTATACCCATCGTAATAAGCCAAAGCCGAAGAAAACGCGGGGGTAGGAATGCCTAACTCAATGCCCAAAATCACCGCTTTACGCCAACCAGCATCCGTAGCCTTCATCGCATTAACAAAGAAATCGGCTAACAACAGATTTTCTAACTCAGGATTACCCACATACGCTTGCTTAATATCATTTAAAAACTGGCTACGGATAATACAACCGCCTCGCCACATCAAGGCAATCTCGCCGTAATTGAGCGACAAGTTATATTCTTTAGAGGCCTCACGCATCAACCTAAAGCCTTGTGCATAAGAAATAATCTTAGCCGCATACAAGGCATCACGAATCGCATCAATCATTTCGGCTTTATCACCCGCAAAGGTTTGTGTCGCCTTAGGTAATATTTGAGCCGCTTTAACACGTTCTGATTTTTGAGCCGACAAACAGCGCGCAAAGACAGACTCACCAATCAAAGTTAAAGGAATCCCTAAATCTAAAGCATTAATACCTGTCCACTTACCCGTCCCTTTTTGCCCTGCTGTGTCTAGAATCTTATCAACCAAGGGCAAGCCGTCCGCGTCTTTATACGCCAAGATACCCGATGTAATTTCAATCAAATACGAACTTAACTCACCCTTATTCCATTCAGTAAAGATAGTGTGCATTTCATCCGCACTTAAGCCCAAGCCTTCTGACAATAATTGATAAGCCTCACAGATTAATTGCATATCGCCATACTCAATGCCGTTATGCACCATCTTTACATAATGGCCCGCACCGTTATCACCGACCCACTCACAACAAGGATCACCGTCTACGTGAGCACTAATCGCCTGAAAGATAGGTTTAACCGTTGGCCAAGCAGCTTTATCGCCACCGGGCATAATAGACGGACCATGGCGAGCGCCCTCTTCACCACCGGAAACACCGGTGCCGATATAACTAATATTCTGAGCTTTAAGACTTGCAGTACGGCGATTGGTATCCGTAAATAAAGAATTACCCCCATCGACAATAATGTCGCCAGGCGCTAACAGAGGAACTAACTTATCAATGTACTGATCAACAACCTCACCGGCCTTAACCATTAACATGACAATGCGTGGACTACTTAAACTATCCACTAACGCTTCTAAAGAGTGCGTACCAACCACCAAGGTATCTTTAGCCGGCCCTTCTAAAAACTCATCTACAACGCTGGTAGTTCGGTTATAAACAGCCACTTTAAAACCGTGATCATTCATATTTAAAACCAGATTTTGACCCATTACTGCCAGACCAATTAAACCGATATTCGCTTTCATGTTAGCCCCTTCTGCAATGATTGTAAGACCGAATCTTAGCATACTTTATTAACAGTTCTGCAGTGCAAAAGGCTTACTAAACGACAAATTAGACCTTATTAATTGCCAATTAATTAGCTAACCGCTCGATAAATAAATTTTACCGTCAAATATGACATTAGCTCTTGACTACTGGCGGTTAATCAAGTCTAATAGCGGTCTTTTGTAGCATCGCCCAGGTAGCTCAGTCGGTAGAGCAGAGGACTGAAAATCCTCGTGTCGACGGTTCGATTCCGCCCCTGGGCACCATCTACAAAATCTATAATAATTATATGCCCAGGTAGCTCAGTCGGTAGAGCAGAGGACTGAAAATCCTCGTGTCGACGGTTCGATTCCGCCCCTGGGCACCATGAATTCCAAAGGCTCCTTCTCATAGGGGCCTTTTTTATGCCCGACGGTTTTTGCTTACTGGATTATTCCGGTCTTACCCTCAAACTGCGCATCCTGACCGACAGTGATGTCGCAATATTAATTTGTGGTCCTATAAAAATACAATTTACAAAAATCTAATGAGTTGCCATATTCTAACAATTGTTAAAACAAGACTATTGGATGTTGATATGCATACACTGAAACTGACACAAATTGGCAATTCAGTCGGATTGATTTTACCCAAAGAAGTTTTAGTACGTTTAAAGCTTGTCAAAGGTGATACCGTATTTTTAACCGATGCACCTGGAGCAGTCACAATTACACCGCACGACCCTAGTTTTGAAGAGCAATTAGAAATCGGGCGTGAATTTATGCGTGAGTATCGAGATACCTTTAACGCATTAGCTAAATAGTTATGCGGCAATGGCGCTGGATTGATAAACAACTATTACTCATGCTACACGATGAAAGCCTAACATTACACTGTGGTGCCTCAGGCATCCGTGATGAAGGATTGCTAGATTCCGCTTTAAGTCGTGCAATAAACTTGGCACATTAAGAAGATCCCGATTATGCAGACTTAGCTGCGGCATACGCAGTTGGATACGCTCAAATTCATCCAAAAACGATCAATAATTTATACCTATGTCTTGGTACAAAGAACCCCAAGCCGCCTAAACTGTTCATCATGTAACTACCTGTTAATCAGAAGCACAAGCAAAAACAGATTCAAAAATGCTTAGGATTATCTCTGGCATTTTTGATTCAACTATCAACCCAATAATTTTTCAACAATTAAATCGCGCAGGTGTTCTGGCATTTGAAGTGTTTGTAAATCCCAACCCTCACGAATCAAAATATCATGCAAACATTTTTCCATAATTTCATGTGCTTTCACTGAGGCATCAACAATAAGATTGTGTGTATCAATTGTTCTTTCATCGGCTTCTTTTTGACATTGTGCTTGATACTTTAAAAGTAATCTTAAGCTTAGAACTTGCTCACTGACTTGACTAGGACAAACACAGGCATAAATTAATCCTTGGTTTTTTATTTTCTCAAGTTGCTCATCTGAATACTGATAATCTAATTTCATATAAATACCACTGCTAAGTTATTGAAAGTTTAACTATATTGTAAATACAGTTTCCACTGATTAACTTAACCGGATTTGGAGTAAAAGCAAATAATGAGAATGATATTATAAAGGTGTAGCCATATCAAAAGCACAAACTGCCGGAATATTAAGTCATTTACAATAAAGGTAATTTTGGCTTTATACCGACCACCCTGCCACATTTGATGATGTCATGGAACTGTCACTTAGCGGATTTATGAGTTGTGATACGATTCTGGCTAGAGGGGATAGAGAATGGATAATGACATTTTAATTAATCAAGCACGGCAACTTTATGCCGAACTACAGGTTAAGCGGCAAATGGCGCCGTCGGATCGTATCGATCGACTGGTGTCTTCAGCTTATCGCCGGTACCAACGCCGCTTAAATAGTTGTGCTGTGTGCTATCAAACCCGAATCAATGACTGTGATCGGTTTGTGCTAGGTAAATCTTGTTCCCTCAAACGGCCTGAGCCAGAATTGTTAGAAAACCCTCTGAGCACCTCCTAATCTTCAGCAAATATAATCTTCTTTAGGAACTCCCTTAAAAGATTAGTACGTTTCTGAATACTAATCAGCGGCTCACACTAATGATTAGTACGCTTCTAAATATATATTTTTAAATATCATTGTATTTTATGCGTGGGTAAACTATGTTAGTGACCGGGTGATAGAAAAAGGTGAGTCTATGATCTTCTAGAGTGTATTCCCTCTTATTAATAGTGCGCTCCTAATAACAAAGAGTTGCGCAGTAAAATACAGAGTGAGCTCACTGCAACAATTACCGACCTCCCAAATTGCGAGTCGGCAGTCCCAATAGTTCTGCGAGTAGGGCTAAATTTCTTCGGTGGTCTCCCCCATACCGATCCTGACGCGTGATTATCTTTAAGTCCACACCTTAACTTAATTCGGAGATCATAAATATTATGGCTACTAACAGCTATTTTCCATCTATCAGCGCTGACCAAATCATCTGGCTCACTCATTACGCAGCCAAACTCCCTATCAATGGCCCAACTTGCGAAATAACAGCGCCTGATATCACCGCAACGCTGACTGAAATTCAGTATTACATTTGGATACTGCAACATTGGCATCCGGCTACTCAATCTGATGCTAAGGAAGCCACTGCCTATAAATACCTTGTTATAAATGATCTGGGGGATACGATAATTGATTATCCTAAGCCCACTATTTTTTTAGCGCCACCTGCCGCCGTTAAACCCGGCATCCAAAAAAGGTTGTTTAGTCAGATTGTGCGTATCAAGGCCAGCCTAAATTACAATGAGGCCATCGGCCAAGATTTGGGGATTATCGCAACACCTGATAACAGCATACATTTGGTACCTGACTTTACGCTTACTGTTGAAATGGGTATTGATCATTCTATTGTGCGTATTGATTTTAATAAATACGGGCATGAAGGTATTTGGATTGAGAGCCGTCGTGGTGCAGAAGAATGGTCGTTTTTAGCCATCGATACCCTCAAACCCTATTTGGATGAAAGACCCTTAGCCGAGGGCAGCCTCCATGAAACACGAGAATACCGTATGCGCTGGTGGGACAAAAGTTTGCCACAAGGTGAATGGAGCGCGGTACAAAAAGTGGTACTAGGCGAATAAAACAAAATATTAATTAAAGAATAAATCTGTAGGCCCCTATCTTATAGGGGCCTTTTTTATGCCTATAGAATTTAAATAAAACGATTTGCCATAAAACAATCCACAAACAGCACTATCAACAAAAAACAAACAATCTATGTTTAAATATTAAATTTTGTAAATTAAACAAACTTAACTTTTTATAAGCCCCTGTAATCCGGTACATTATTCATTTATAATGTAACATTTTCAGACACTTACAAAATAAACACCTCCAAAATAATGTTAAAATAGTTATTGCAATTATAAAAAATAATTTATCATCAAAGCTGCGTACCGTACGAGCCTTGTTAGATAAATCATATTCTTAAACAAGTCTCCTAATTCAATCTGATTTAAGGAGTTGCCAATGAACCTACCCAAATTTAAAAAGCGCTCGCCGGAGCAAGCGTTTTATTCAACGACATCATTTGCATCGCATGCGGCAAATGATTCATTTTCTGTTCAAACAGTCCAAAAAGTACAAACCAAATCGCGAGATAAACATAAGTACCATTGGGCCATTATGTTATTGCATTGGGGAACCTTGATCACTTTATTGGCTGCCGTAGGCACCGTTTTAGCATGGGACAATGCTGAAGATAGAGCATTAAGAGTGCTATTAATTGATTCGCACCGCCAAATCGGCATGCTAGTGTTAGTGTCTGTAGCAATAAGACTCGCCGTTAAAATGTTTACCGCAAAACCCACCCACCACCTCAACATGTCTAAAATTTTTAAGGTTTGTGCAGGCCTATGTCACACGGCACTCTACTTTATGATGGTTGCGTTACCCTTATTAGGCATAGGGCTTACTTTAGCGCATAACACACCCGTTACCGTCATGGGTTTAGTTAAGATTCCTAACTGGATTGGTGCAAATGCTGATTTGGCAGATACCTTAACTGATTACCACGTGCTCTTTTCTTGGGCATTACTGGGTATTGTGAGTTTACATATGACGTCTGCCTTGATTCATCATTTTGTTATGAAAGACAAAACCTTAACGTCCATGATTCCTGGAAAAGTTAAATAGTTTTATAAAAATAAATTCAATATAACTGTTTTTTTTAAAAAAACAAATTGACCTATTCACCTTAATTATTTTAAATTTAATGTTAATAAATTTTTAAATGCCTTATCAGACTAATAAACCAAGCACGCTTAACCTGCTCGGTTTATAAGCGCTCATGTCAGAATTGACTAGACTTTGTCATAAAAACTTAATTTATCAACACTATAAATAAGGTTATAGTACCCCCTACTTTATTAAAATTAAACTTTACCCACGAGGCATATATTTATGAAACACCTATATTCGTTAAGCTTAAAAACTTTTATTGCTATCACCCTGAGTGTATTTTGTGTTTCTGTGCATGCTGATGCCGTTGATCCTGATGCAGCAAAAGCCTTTGCCAAACAAAACAATTGCTTCAGATGCCATGGCGTTGATAAAGACAAAGACGGCCCAGCTTGGAACAAAATTGGCCCAAAATTTAAAGGCGACCCTAAAGGCGAAGAAAAGCTTCTACATCATTTAAGTTCTGGTGAAACCGCTAAATTCCCTGATGGACATGAAGAAGCACACATGATTTTAAAATCGGACGATCAAAAAGAAATTAAAAACTTAGTCGACTGGATTCTTTCCCTTTAAATAAAAACCGCCTATGTCTTTTAAACCTTGCTGGAATTTTTATCTTATGAATCTATTAATAAAATCTATCCTTCTGTGCGGACTCTTACTAACAACCGCACACGCAGAAAACACGACAACATCATTAGAAAATCCTTCCAGCAAGTCACCCGCTCAACAACTAGACAGAGACTCAGTTTGTACCCGTTGTCACGATGAGAATGATAAAACCGCTGTACTTTCTATCGCTCAAACCCCGCATGGTAACAAAGCAGATTCTCGCACACCGTCTTGCCAATCATGCCATGGCGAAAGTGAAAAACATCTTACAAGCAAATCAAATCCACCCGATGTGATATTTGGCACAAAGAAAGGTGCTTATTCGCCTAGCGAGCCAAAAAGCCAAAATACAGCCTGCTTAACCTGTCATGACAAAGATCAAAATCGTACTCATTGGGAAAGCGGTGCTCACCAGTCTGCTGACGTAGCCTGCACCTCGTGTCATGTAACGCATACAGCACATGACAAAGTACGCGATAAAAGAACCCAGCCCGAAGTTTGCTTTACCTGTCACAAAGATCAAAAAGCGCAAATACACAAGTTTTCGCATCACCCTATCATTGAAGGGAAAACCGCGTGTACTGACTGCCATAACCCGCATGGTTCAGCAGGCCCCAAATTGCTAAAGAAAAACACAGTCAACGAAACGTGCCATACCTGCCATGCAGAAAAGCGTGGTCCATACCTATGGGAACACCAACCCGTAACGGAAGACTGTACTAACTGCCATACACCACACGGCTCTAATATCACACCGTTACTTAAGTCACGTCCACCGTTCTTATGTGACGAATGTCATGATGGCCCGCATCAAAGTAAAAATCCTGCCGCAGGCAATGCCGCTGGCATACAAAGTGGTTTATCTGGAGCGCCAAGCGCCAACTATACGGGCAGAGCGTGTATGAATTGCCACAGCATGGTCCACGGCTCTAATGATCCAGCCGGCGCGTTATTGCAACGTTAAACTTAACAGAGAGACAATCATGAAAACTCACAATGAAAAAATGAAAGTCAAACAATTGGTTTTAGCGTTACGATTTGCACTGGTGGCATCGATTGCAATACCGACATTAACTTATGCGGATGATGACTTAGAAGCTTTAATTCATCCGACCAATACCCTTGATTTCGGTACTTTATATTCCACGCAAAGTTCAGCCAAATTTGGGGAATACAATGGCATCAATACTGAAGGGGCCTATGGATTGGGTGGCTTTGATATTCGTGGCGGTAAAGGCTACGACCCCGATAAAAACAGCGCCCTGCGCTGGAAACTAGGGGGAGCAAACCTTGGCACAACATCACGCTCACTTGATGGCTCGGTAAGTGACCAAGGTAAATGGAAATTAAACCTAAGCTATGATGAATTACAACATAACATCACCGATACCTATCAAACACCACTCATAGGTAGCCCCGGAGGGAATAATTTTACACTACCTCAAAACTTTGGTCCGATTGGCAAGGGTACAGCGACTAATACAAGAAGCTTAACACCTACCCAAAAAGGTGACCTTAATACTGAACGAGAACACGTTGATCGAAAAAACGGATCGATTAGTACCTCTTATACTTTTAACGATCACTTAAGTGCTCAGCTTGATTATAATCACCTAGACCAATCTGGTGCTAAGCTTATTGGCACAGGTTCACAAGGCGGCATCAATGTAGGCAACGGCATTGGAAGTACGGGTATAAAAGGTGCGGGAGAAGCCAATAACATCCTAATGAACCCGACCAGTTATCAGACTGATAACGTCAATGCTGCCCTTAACTGGACAGGCGATAAAGCCCATCTTACTGGCGGTTATTACGGTTCAATTTTTCATGACGACTATAATAGCCTTAGCTGGCAAAGCGCTGTGGTCACTCCTGGTACTGGATCTGGCGCAAGCTCAACTTGCACAGGCTCCAATTGTTACACAAACAATACGATGAGCACGGCGCCAAGCAATAGTTTGCATCAAGCAAATTTGACCGGCGGTTATAACTTTACTTCGACTACCAAGCTAGCAGGTGGCTTTTCTTACGGTTATAACGCGCAAAATAGTCTTTACGCACCCACTAATATCACCCAAGTTAATAACACAAAAGCAAACATGCTTTGGGGCGCATTACCTTTTTCCTCACTCAATGGCGTTGTGGAAACTAAACATGGCGACTTAAAGCTAACAAATCAGAGCATTAAGGACCTTAGTTTAAATGCAGGCTTTAAATTTAATGAACGTGACAACCAAACTGATTCAGCTATTTACCTCTATAGAGCCATAAACTCGAATGGAGCAAATAATGCGAACTATACGGGCATTAATACCCCCTACAGCAACAGGAAAACCCAATTCGAAGCGGGGGCATCCTACCACTTAACCAAAGCCCAAAATATAGCGCTAAATTATGATCATGAGATCATTAATCGTTGGTGTAATGCTGTGGTAGGTGGAGCTCAATGCCTTGCTAGCCCAACCAGTGACGAAGATAAAGTAAACTTAAGTTACCGCCTAAAAGCACTGGATAATGTCAATTTTAACGCGGGCTATACGTACGCAAATCGCCTCGCAAACTTCGACAAAAACTACCGCGCTAATTCTGGAAACTACGCCATCACCACTGTCGGCACCGCCAGCTCTGTTTTGAATGGGGGTAATTATTTAGATTATGTTGCCTACCCTTATGCAAATCGTAATCAAAATGTGGGCAAAGCCGGTGTTAATTGGCAAGTCACCCAAAAATTAGATTTAGGTTTAAATGGCCGTTACAGTTATGACCAATATGATGCGACTTTAGGTGTACAAAACGGCTATTCAACTGGTGTTAATGTAGATGCTACCTATAGCTACGCAGAAAATAGCAGTCTTTCTGGCTATTGGAGCTGGCAAAATGGCGAGAGAAATTTAAGTAATGGGGGTAACTTTGTTCCCACGCCCAGTCCAAGTCCTGGCATTGCGAACTCAGTACCTAATGGCGTCTGGAAGAACAAGCTACTAGACAACAGTAATACGTTTGGCCTACTTGCCAGACACGCGGGATTGTTAAATGGTAAACTTGAAATCATTGGCGATGCCTCTTATGCACTAGATGCAACAACCTACTCTACACAAGTGCCTTATAATCCTGCCTGTGGCGTTGCTACCTCATTAACGTGTGGGACTTTACCGGACATTAATAACAACTTGTTAAGCCTAAAACTTACCGGCAATTATAAAGTGCTTAAAAATGGTAAAGTCTCTTTAACCTATCTTTACCAAGAGTTAAAAAGCACAGATTATTTTTACAACGGGCAACAACTGGGTTACACACCTAATACCCTCATGCCAACCAACCTACAACCACTTAGTTACGCGGTTAACGTCGTCGCACTTTCATACAGCTACGCGTTTTAATAACATATTTTAATAGGGCATAAAATGATCGGCTCAAAAGATGAACTCACTTTAGGCACTCTCTCATTAACGTACAGAGTGTTATTCACTGGTTTTTTAGTCGTCGTCGGTTTGGGCTTATGCATGGCGGGTGCACAAATCATGCTCACGCATGGTAAAGCCGATGGCAAAGCGGGCTTATCGATAGATGATATTGTTTACAGTTATTATGGCAACCGCTCAGGTTCTAAGCTTGAAGCCGCTCTAACGGGCAAAATGAAAGATAAAGCCCCGGCAGAAGTCAACATTGCCTTGATTAAATGGGTACGCGATGGAGCTCCCGCCAGTCAATGGGAGACTGTAAAACCCTTGCTTGAAAAGCAATGCGCTAAATGTCACGATGAAGAATCTGGCCTGCCAGAAGTGACCAAACTTGAGGTCGCGCAAAGCTTAGCCGAAACAGATCATGGCGCCAGCATTGCCTCGTTAACACGCGTATCCCACATCCATTTATTCGGCATCAGCTTTATATTCTTATTTGTCGGCGCTATTTTTGGTCTTGCTGAATTTAATCAGTTCTGGAAACTCATCTTAATATCCACACCTTTTGCGTTTCTAGTATTAGATGTCGCCTCCTGGTGGCTCACTAAATTTTGGCCATCATGCGCATGGCTCACTATGATTGGCGGTTTAGGCTATAGCCTGGCAGCCACCGTAATGTTCGCCACGTCTTTTGCTCAAATGTGGTTACCTCGTTGGACAAAAAAAACCACCGATTAAGATCTTGGCCATTGCCTTTTTGTTGCATTGACTTAAACTAAAGGCTCCTCTTAGGAGCCTTTTTTATGCCTATCAACGCTATGAATACACCCACAGAACGCCATCCATCTACAACACCTAAAGTCACTTGCTTTCATGATGGCGAGTGTCCTATCTGCAATATTGAAATCAATGCCATGAAAAAGCTGGATAAAGCCGGTAATATTAACTGGGTTGATATTAGTCAAGATAAAACCGCCTTAGCCGAAGCAGGACTCACTTATAAGCAAACGATGGATCGTATGCATGTGATTGATGAGAACAATCAAATCAAATCCGGTGTTGTGGGTTTTTTACAAGTGTGGAAGCAACTGCCCTATTACAGACGCTTAGCTCCTCTTATTGAGCGAGTGCCGTTGCTATTGCCTTTGATGGAGTTTTTTTACACTATTTTTGCCCGCTATCGATTACCACTCACGGGTAAAAAGCAAATTTCAGATCAATAAAACAACCGCTTATTAACTAAGCGTTTAAGTTTCACCCACCCATAGTTAATATATTTTTTCATTTATAAAAGTAAATTAACTTTTAATTCTGCTAAACATCATATAAACTCCACAAAAATCCTAATCATACGTGGCTTTATTAATGACATTACTTTCTAAGAAACTATTAACACGACTCAAAATATCTTTTTTGATTGGGATCACTCTTCTTTCAAGCACCCATGCACTAGCACAAAGCATAGTCACCCAATGGAATGATGTCGCTATTCAAGCCGTTAGAGATACAGGTTTTGCGCCTACAAAAACCGCTCGCGCACTAGCCATTTTAAACACCTGCATGTACGATGCTTGGGCGACTTATGACTCGCAGGCTAAAAGAACACAATTAAACATATCTCGCATAACCAATTCTAGCAATGTCGGACAAAGCCAAACCGAAGCCGTGAGCTACGCGGCATACGAATGTTTAGTTGATTTATTTCCTGACAAGGATTTAACGACTTATGTTGACCAATCACAAGATCGTGATTTCTATCCTTCATTAAAAGCGATAGCTCTAGCAGCTATATCAAACGACTACTCAACGCCTGCTGGTGTGGGACATGCCGCAGCATCAGCCGTATTAAGCTACCGTTCTGACGACGGTTCTAATCAACATGGTGATGTATTCAAGCAGTGTGGTGATATAAAGCAAGTGACAACTCCCTACAGCGATTATACTTGCTATACCCCCCAAAACGCACCTCTCACAGTTAATACAATTTCAAAATTCGGTACAGACTTTAATCCAGACCATTGGCAACCACTAAAAGTCGGCTCAACTGCTACACAAAGTTTTCTTACACCTCAATGGAGATTAGTGACACCTTATGCTCTTAGCTCGGTGACCAGCTACGCAAGACCTTAGAAGGACCTGCCCCCTATCCTTCAGAAGCTTATGAAGAACAAGCCAAAGAGATTCTAAATTTTTCTCTACATTTAAATGACAAGAGTAAAGCAATTGTTGAATATTGGATGAACGGCCCAAAATCAGAAACGCCCCAGGGCATTGGGTATTATTTGCAAAGTTTATATCGGATAGAGATGGCAATGACTTAAACAAAGATATAAAAATGTATTTTGCACTCACCAACGCGATGCTAGATGCCAGCATCGCAGCGTGGGATGCTAAGTTTGCTTTCGACTATGTAAGGCCGATTTCAGCGATTCGTTTTCTGTTTAATGGCCAAACAATTGATTATTGGAATGGAACAACTGATGCCGGAAACTGGATGCCTTATCAAACAAGCAATGTGGTTACGCCAGCATTTCCTGAGTATGTTTCAGGTCATAGTACTTTTAGTTTCGCAGCCGCCGAAACACTAAAACTATTTACAAGCAGTGATAAGTTTAACAATGAAGTTACCATACCTGCTCACTCATCAAGCGTTGAACCGAGTATCCCCAGCTCAGCCATTACCCTACATTGGGATACATTTACTGCGGCGGCCAGTGAAGCTGGCATTTCTAGACGCTATGGAGGCATCCACTTTAAAGATGGTGACTTACAAGGACGAAAGCTGGGTAAAGCAATTGCCGATATCGCTTGGAAAAAATCTTTAAGTTACTTTAATGGCTCTGACGGTGAATCTAAGACTAGATCAGGTAAAGAGTAAATATTACGCTTTAATCTGAATTCAAATTCCACCCGTTTTTTTAGAAAGTTTACTAGTAAACCTTTAACCGTATTGACCGCTCAATAGCGGGCATCAACATAGACGTGCTTTTAGCCTGATCCGTACACAAATAAAACGGATTGGGCATAATGCCTACTCTAGCCAAATCCAATCGATCGGCATCAAAACAGGTCTGCACAGTGATATCGGCTTCTATTAAGCCATTGCTGTGTTCGTGACAGGCCTCTGTTAACAAAGCCATTTCGTGATCCGTCGCCTCAAATAGGCGATCTTTCAGTTGCCACGCTAATTCAGCACCGCGAATGCCATGCTCAGGATCTCTATGATCATTAAAACGTCGGGCATCATGAAAAAAGGCAAACAACTCCACCACATGCACCGAGGCGTCATTTTCTCTGGCCATTAATAATCCGTTATAACGCACACGCGACCAGTACCTTATGCCATGAATACCCTGCCAATCCAAGCAAAACTGATCTCTTAAATATCGTATTAAAGCAGGTTTATCAATGCGCTGGCTCACGGGCGTTCCTTGTTCATTTTACAAAGTATGATAACTAATTCTGTTATAATCACCGACATTTTATAGTCGATTGAATGACCGTATTCTGTTTAATCGCCAATAACAAAGCAATAACGCCTAACAACCTCATCATCAGTTAAATACCGTGGATTTAAAACATATCAGAAATTTCTCCATTATCGCGCATATCGATCATGGAAAATCTACCCTTGCCGACCGTTTTATTCAGATGTGTGGTGGCTTAAGTGACCGAGAAATGTCTGCTCAAGTGCTTGATTCAATGGATATTGAAAGAGAGCGCGGCATTACCATTAAAGCCCAAAGTGTCACTTTAGACTTTAAAGCCCAAGACGGCGAAACATATCAGCTTAACTTTATTGACACCCCAGGCCATGTTGATTTTTCTTATGAAGTATCGCGTTCTTTAGCCGCTTGTGAAGGTGCGTTATTAGTGGTTGATGCGGCCCAAGGGGTAGAAGCGCAAAGTGTGGCTAATTGCTATACCGCGATTGAACAGGGTTTAGAAGTTGTACCGGTATTAAATAAAATCGACCTACCCTCTGCTGAACCTGAACGCGTCAAAAACGAAATCGAAGAAGTGATTGGCATTCCCGCTGACGAAGCCTTAATGATCAGCGCCAAGACAGGCCTAGGCGTATTGGATGTATTAGAACAATTAGTCATTAAAGTGCCGCACCCAGTGGGTGATCCAGAAGGCCCCTTACAAGCTTTAATTATCGACTCTTGGTTTGATAGTTATTTGGGCGTGGTGTCTTTAGTTAGAATTATGCATGGTAGTATTCGCCGCAAACAAAAGATAACTATTATGTCGACCGGTAAGTCTTTTATCGCGGAAAAAGTCGGCGTATTTACCCCTAAACGTTTAGAAAAAGAGCTATTAAATACCGGCGAAGTAGGCTACGTGGTGGCGGGTATTAAAGACATTTTTGGTGCGCCGGTGGGCGATACTATTACATGGACTGACAAACCAGCCCCTGAACAACTCACTGGATTTCAACGCGTACAACCTCGCGTTTTTGCTGGCTTGTATCCTATTAGCTCTGATGATTACGAAGGTTTACGCGAAGCGCTTAACAAGTTAAACCTCAATGATGCGGCTTTACAGTTTGAACCTGAATCGTCACAAGCCTTAGGGTTTGGTTTCCGTTGTGGCTTTTTAGGCATGTTGCACATGGAGATTGTGCAAGAGCGCTTAGAGCGCGAATACAATGTCGACCTTATCACGACAGCTCCCACGGTGGTGTATGAAGTGATCACCCAAACCAATGAGATTTTAATGGTGGATAATCCCGCCGATTTACCGGATGGGGGTGTGGTTAAAGAAATTAGAGAGCCGATTATTCGTGCCAATATTTTGGTGCCCCAAGCTTATTTAGGCGGGGTTATCACTTTATGTATCGAGAAACGTGGCATACAAAAAGATATGCAGTATGTCGGTAGCCAAGTGTCTCTAAATTATGAAATGCCGTTAAGTGAAGTAGTACTGGACTTTTTTGACCGCTTAAAATCAGTGAGCCGTGGCTTTGCTTCTTTTGATTATGAGTTCTTACGCTTTCAAGCTGCTGATCTTGTTAAACTGGATGTATTAATCAACGCGGACAAAGTGGATGCTTTATCTATTATCGTGCACCGTGATTTAAGTAATAATCGGGGCCGTGATTTAGTTGAAAAGATGAAGGATTTAATCCCTCGACAAATGTACGAGGTCGCGATTCAAGCGGCCATTGGCTCTAAGATTATTGCGCGTTCTACCGTTAAAGCCATGCGTAAAAACGTAATCGCTAAATGCTACGGCGGCGATATTAGCCGTAAGAAGAAGTTGTTAGAAAAACAAAAAGCCGGTAAAAAACGTATGAAGCAAGTAGGCAACATTGAGATACCTCAAGAAGCCTTCTTAGCGGTATTACAATTGAATAAAGAATAAGAAAACACCCTACTATTAAATTCAAGGTAAGCCACTGACCTTACCCCTAAACACATTAGACATCATTATGGATTACGATTTTTCTTTTTACCTCTTTGTTGCTTCCGTTGTAACGGGCATTATTTGGGGTGGTTATTTACTGATTCTTAAATCTAGAGGCGAAACCTTTAGTGAAGAAAACGAGCCCTTCTACGTAGAATATGCACGCTCTTTCTTCCCTATCGTACTCATCGTATTTTTACTAAGATCTTTTATCGCTGAGCCTTTTAGAATTCCTTCCGGTTCTATGATGCCAACGCTATTGGTGGGCGACTTTATTTTAGTGAATAAATTTACCTACGGCATTCGCATACCCATCATCAATAAAAAGATTCTAGAGATTAATAAACCCCAACGGGGTGATATCTTTGTCTTCCGTTACCCTAAAGATCCAACGGTTGATTACATTAAACGTATTATCGGTCTACCCGGTGATAAAATTGAATACAGCAACAAAAGACTCACCGTAAATGGCCAAGCTATTAGTGAAATTTCTTTAGGGACTTTTCATGGCGTAGGCCAAGGTGATGATATGACCGGTGCAGAAGAATTTGTTGAGAATTTAACCGGCGTTGAACATAACATTTTAATTAGAAATGGTGCGCCCACCGTTGAGTTTGTTTACGAAGTCCCAGAAGGCCAATACTTTGCCATGGGTGACAATAGAGATAACAGTAACGATAGCCGCTACTGGGGGCCAGTTCCTGAAGCAAACCTAGTCGGTAAGGCTTTCTTTATCTGGATGAACTGGGATTTAGAAAATACCGGTGTTGGCTTCAGTCGGATTGGCACGATTTTAAAATAAGACCTCACCATTGTGATTAAAAAAGCAGATGTTTTAGCTAGAAAACTAGGGTTAAGTTTTAATGACCCACAACTCTTTACCGCGGCTTTAACGCACCGCAGTGCGCATGCAAAAAACAATGAACGCCTAGAGTTTCTGGGCGATTCGATCTTAGGTTTTGTGATTGCACAAAAGCTATATGATTTATTCCCACAAGCCAGCGAAGGCGTTTTAAGTCGCTTAAGAGCCAGCCTTGTTAATCAAAGCTCTTTAGCTGACTTAGCGAGAGAACATAATCTAGGTGAATATTTATTCCTGGGCTCTGGTGAGCTTAAAAGCGGTGGCTTTCGTCGTGACTCTATCCTATCTGATGCCTTAGAAGCGATTATGGGCGCCTTGTATAAAGACCAGGGCATCGAGGCCTGCAAAAGCTGGATAGAAATATTGTTTAGCGATAAGCTCAACAGCTTATCATTGGACAATTGGCAAAAAGATCCCAAAACACAACTGCAAGAAATGATGCAGTCTAAAAAACAAGACTTGCCTGAATACACTTTAGTGACCATGTCTGGATTGGCGCATGAACAAATGTTCAAAGTTAGATGCCGAATCTCAAATATGGACTTTACTTGTATTGGCGCAGGAATCTCTCGAAAGAAAGCCGAGCAAGCAGCGGCAGAACTCATGTTAGAACACATTAATAAGGTTAAGTAATGAACTGTGGTTTCGTAGCCCTCATCGGGCGCCCAAATGTTGGCAAATCTACTCTGATGAATCATTTGCTTAAGCAAAAAATCAGCATTACCTCCCGCAAACCTCAAACCACGCGCCATCGCATTTTAGGCATTAATACCACGGACGCAGGCCAAGCCATTTATATGGACACCCCTGGCATGCACAATAATGAGAGCAAGGCCCTAAATCGATACCTTAATCGTACCGCTGAGACCACCTTATTAGGGGTTGATGTGATCGTTTGGTTGATTGATGGCTTGTCTTGGCATGAATACGATGAAGTGATCTTTAAGAAGCTAGAGCAAGCCGGCTTACCGGTTATTCTGGCGGTTAATAAAGTGGATAAAGTAAAAGATAAAGATGAGATTTTGGCTTTCTTTGCAGAAGCACAGCATAAGTTTCCTTTTGAGCATTTAGTCCCTATTTCGGCATTAAAACGTACCAACTTAGATGAACTAGAAAGTTTGATTATGCAGTTGTTACCCGAACAAAACTTAATCTATCCCGAAGATCAAATCACGGATCGACCTGAGCGTTTTCTGGCGGCTGAAATCATTAGAGAAAAACTAACGCGTCGTTTAGGTGACGAGGTACCTTATGCTTTAACAGTAGAAATGGAACGCTACGAAGAGCATGAAAACCTGACTAAAATTTACGCTATTATTTGGGTAGAACGCCTCGGCCAAAAGACTATCGTGATCGGTAAAGACGGCGAAATGCTTAAGAGCGTGGGTACAGATGCACGTATTGATATAGAAAGACTGATTGATCAGAAAGTGTATTTACAGTTGTGGGTTAAAGTTAAAAAGAATTGGTCTGATAACGAAAGAGCCATGCAAAGCCTAGGATTTAATGACTGAAAACACTGTTTATTTACAACCTGCCTATATTCTTGCACAGCGTAAATACCGAGAAACCAGTTTAATTATTGATATCCTTACTCAAGATTTTGGCAGAATCTCTTTATTAGCCCAAGGGGTCAGAAAGCCCAAATCTAAAACAGCAGGCCTATTACAGGCCTTTCTGCCTTTAAATATTTCTTATTTTGGCAAGTCTGATTTAAAAACCCTAAGTCATGTTGAAGTCTCAGGGGAGTTTGACACCTTACAAGGCATTGCGCTGTATTGCGGCTTTTATGTCAATGAACTCATCACCTGTTTTTTACATAAATACGACCCACACCCTGATGTGTTTATCTGTTATAAAAATTGCTTGGCCAGATTGATATCTGATCCTAATATTGAAGCCAGTCTACGCATTTTTGAATTAGAACTCATTGAAGCTACGGGATATGGTCTAGAATTAGATTATGATGCTAACAGCAACAAAATAGACCCCTTATTGACCTATCACTTTGATGTAGAACAAGGGGCGATTCCCGCAGTCGATGGGCAATTATCTGGAAAGACGCTTTTAGCCCTTAAAGCAAAACAACTATTAGAACCCCAAACCTTATTAGAAGCGAAATTAATCATGCGCAAGGTGATCGCGACTTATCTAAATGGCAAGCCTTTAAAAAGCAGAGCTGTTATTAACCAAATCATGCAACATCTAGAAAAATGAACACATCAAACATATTATTAGGCGTTAATATTGACCACATCTGTACCATCAGACAAGCACGAGGTACGCGCTATCCAGACCCTGTGCAAGCCGCTCTCATAGCTGAACAAGCAGGCGCTGATGGCATTACCGCGCATTTAAGAGAAGACCGTAGACACATTCAAGATAAAGATTTGTTCTTGTTAAAAGAAACACTACAAACGCGCTTAAATATGGAAATGGCTGTCACTGATGAAATGATTGGCATCGCTTTAAAAGTAAACCCCTTCGCTTGCTGTTTAGTCCCCGAGAAGCGAGAAGAGTTAACCACAGAGGGTGGCTTAGAAATAGCGGGTAACATTCGACGCATGAAAAGCGCCTGCGCAACGCTGGGTGATGCAGGCATCGAAGTCTCTTTATTTATTGATCCTGATACAGTACAAATTGATGCCGCTGTAGAAGCGGGTGCACCCGTTATTGAACTGCATACAGGCTGTTATGCGGATGCTACAACAACAGAAGAAAAAAACGCGGAGCTGGTTCGCATTATAGAAGCCGCAAAATACGCACACAGCGCCGGCTTACACGTGAATGCGGGGCATGGTTTAAACTTTCATAACGTGGAAGACATTTGCGCGATCCCTGAGATTGTTGAGCTAAATATTGGTCACTCGATTATTGCTCAAGCATTGTTTGTGGGATTAGCGCAGGCGGTGAGTGATTTAAAAGCGGTGATGAGACAAGCGAGATTGGTTTCGTTAACTCAATAAAATTATTTAATCATAAAGATTCCGAATTTATGATAACTCTATTTAAGTAACTTAAATACTACAGAATTTAGTAAAGTTAATGATACTGTAATAAATTAGACGGAGAATTAAGCGATTGTAAAATTTTTTTGAACCTGTGTTCTTGGCCATCAGTTTTTATCTTGAACTCATTGACCCCTAAGAGATTTAAAAATGATAACACCCACTATATTAACAACTGAAACCCAAGATTTACCTCTAAACCCAAAAGAACTTAACAGCATTAATAACTACTGGAATGCCTGTAATTATATGGCGGCCGGTATGATTTATCTGCGTGATAATCCTTTATTAAAAAACCCTCTCAAACCAGAGCATATTAAAAACCGTCTTTTAGGGCACTGGGGATCAAGTCCTGGACTAAGCTTTGCTTACATCCATATGAATCGACTTATCAACAAGTACGATCTTAATGTCATTTTCATGGCGGGACCCGGGCACGGAGCACCCGGCGTTTTGGCTCCAGTCTATCTAGAAGGCACTTACTCTGAGATATACCCTAACAAAGGTGAAGACGCAGAAGGACTATTACAATTTTTCAAAGAGTTTTCATTTCCAGGTGGTATTGGCAGTCACTGTACTCCCGAGACACCTGGTTCTATTCATGAAGGTGGCGAATTGGGCTATAGTGTTTCCCATGCTTATGGCGCTGCTTTCGACAATCCAGATTTAATTGTAACAGTCGTGGTGGGTGATGGTGAGTCAGAAACAGGACCTCTGGCAACGTCTTGGCATTCGAATAAATTCCTCAATCCAATCCGCGATGGTGCTGTGTTACCTATACTTCATCTTAACGGCTACAAGATTAACAACCCGACGATCTTATCTCGCATTTCTCATGAAGAACTAGACAACCTCTTTCAAGGTTACGGCTATAATCCTTACTTCGTGGAAGGTAGTGATCCTGAAACCATGCACCAGTTAATGGCAAGTACCCTAGAAACCTGTGTGCTGGAAATTAAACATATTCAAGAAAAAGCACGACGCACCGGCGTTCCAACCAGACCAAGATGGCCTTTGATTATCTTACGTAGCCCTAAAGGTTGGACAGGCCCCAAAGAAGTAGATGGACACAAAGTGGAAGGCTTTTGGCGTTCACATCAGGTGCCTCTTGCCGGCATGAAGGAAAATCCAGCTCACTTGAAACAATTGGAAGACTGGTTGAAAAGTTATAAACCAGAAAATTTGTTTGATAACACCGGCAAATTATTCCCCGAACTAAAAGCACTGGCACCTAAAGGTACGCGTCGTATGAGTTCGAATCCACATGCCAATGGCGGATTGTTGCGTAAAGCCTTGCGGATGCCTGATTTTAGGGTGTATGCACAAGTCGTGGAAAGTCCGGGTAAAATCAATGCGGAAAACACACGCCCACTTGGGAAACTTTTACGCGACATCATGAGCAACAACATGAGCAATTTCAGGGTATTCGGCCCAGATGAAAACAGCTCAAACAAACTAGATGACGTTTATAAGGTTAGCAAGAAAACATGGCTGGCAACTACTTTGCCAGAAGATATAGACGGTGGCGAACTGTCAGCGGACGGACGGGTAATGGAAATACTATCCGAACATACTTTGGAAGGCTGGCTAGAAGGTTATTTACTAACTGGCCGTCACGGTTTCTTTGCTACCTATGAAGCGTTTGTGCATGTTATTGACTCCATGTTCAACCAACACGCTAAATGGCTAGCGATGTCCAACGAAGTACCTTGGCGTGCATCAGTTTCTTCACTAAACATGCTAATTACCTCTACCGTCTGGAGACAGGATCACAATGGGTTTACTCATCAAGATCCTGGTTTTATAGACCTAGTTGTGAATAAGAGCCCCGCTGTGACCCGCGTCTACCTGCCACCAGACGTAAACTGCCTACTTTCGGTAGCTAACCATTGTCTAAATAGCACCAACTACATCAACGTCATTGTGTGCGATAAGCAGAAACATCTGCAATACCTTGATATGGACGCGGCGATTAAACACTGCACTAAAGGCATTAGCATATGGGAATGGGCCAGTAACGATAATGGAGTTGAACCAGATTTAGTGATAGCAAGCGCAGGGGACATTCCGACTAAGGAAGCACTCGCATCTATTGTATTACTACGTGAAAATTTCCCGCAACTTAAAATTCGGTTCATTAATGTAGTGGATCTCTATAAGTTAGTCCCAATTAGTGAGCACCCGCATGGCCTTTCAGATCGAGATTTCGATAGTCTATTCACGCTTGATAAACCGATTATATTCAACTTCCATGGTTATCCATGGTTGATCCATCGACTCACTTATAGTCGCAATAACCACATAAATTTACATGTACGTGGTTACAAAGAAAAAGGTAGTATTAACACGCCCTTGGAACTAGCTATCCAGAATGAAATCGATCGCTTCAGCTTAGCCATTGATGCTATCAATCGTATTCCATCCATACAAATTTCTGGTGCTCATGTTAAAGAAAAATTACGTGACCAACAAATCGAATGCCGAAACTACGCATATGAGCATGGTATAGATAGACCAGAAGACGATAATTGGGTTTGGCCTTATTGAAATTAAGGCACTACAATTAACGTTAAACGTAATAGCATCAGGGATACATGATTTATGAACAATCAAGAGCTTTGGCAACGATATCAGGATTGGCTTTATTTTAATAAAGACTTAAGCCTATATCTTGATGTCAGTCGAATGCGCTTTAACGAGCAGTGGGTAACAGCAATGGAACCACAATTTTCGCAAGCATTTAAATACATGGCCAATTTGGAACAAGGAGCCATTGCTAACCCAGACGAAAATCGACGAGTGGGTCATTACTGGTTGCGTAACCCTGACTTAGCACCTGAAGAGCTAAAAAATGAGATCTTGAATAATCTAGAACGGATTGAAGAATTTGCCCACAAAGTCATCAAGGGCTCGATTCATCCCCCCAAAGCGCCTCTATTCACAGATATACTTTCTATTGGGATTGGTGGTTCTGCACTTGGACCACAATTTGTAGATGACGCATTGGCAGCCGACTTTCCACCACTGTCTATCCACTTTATCGATAACACTGACCCTGCTGGTATTGATCGGATCCTCATTCGCCTTAAAGATCGACTTAAAAGTACTCTTGTTATAGTTACTAGTAAATCGGGCGGGACACCCGAAACGCGTAACGGCATGCTGGAAGTGAAACATGCATACGAACAACAAGGATTAAACTTTCCTGCTCATGCGGTCGCCATTACAATGCTAGGTAGCAAAATGGATGAACTGGAACATATTGAAGGATGGCTGACCGAATTCTCTATGTTCGATTGGATTGGTGGCCGCACTTCCGAAATGTCCTCAGTAGGGTTATTATCAGCATCTCTACTAGGGATTGACATTCGATCTCTGTTGGAGGGTGCAAGAGAAATGGACGCTGCTACTCGTCTGCCAGAAATAAAACGAAATCCAGCGGCTCTGTTAGCCCTATCTTGGTATTATGCAGGCAACGGCAAGGGTGAAAAAGATATGGTTGTAATACCATACAAAGACAGTCTACTACTATTTTCACGATATCTGCAACAATTGGTGATGGAATCACTAGGTAAAGAAAAAGACCTAGATGGCAATACAGTACACCAAGGACTCGCTGTTTATGGTAACAAAGGTTCAACGGATCAACATGCTTATGTGCAACAACTACGAGAAGGAGTAGCAAACTTTTTCGCTATTTTCATCGAAGTTTTGCAAGATCGTAAAGGCGAATCCATTGAAGTAGAAACCGGCGTAACGTCTGGAGATTTTCTTTCCGGTTTTTTACAAGGTACTAGACAAGCCCTATACGAGAATAAACGAGACTCGATTACCATTACAATTTCCCAAGTGACCCCGCGAACAGTCGGCGGCCTGATCGCCTTGTTTGAAAGAGCCGTTGGAATCTATGCTTCACTGGTCAATATCAATGCTTATAACCAACCTGGGGTAGAAGCGGGTAAAAAAGCAGCGGAAACGCTGCTAGACTTACAACGGAAAATACTGGTTGTCTTGAAAGCCGCTGATCGACCTCTGAATCTGGACGAGCTGGCAGAAAAAGCCGGGGCAAGTAATCAGATTGAACACGTTTACAAAATTGTACGTCATTTAGCCGCCAATCAACGTGGTATTGAGTTGCATGGCGATCACGCGAAACCTTGCGAACTAACTATTCTTTATGGGTAGACTTTCAGATACGCATTCTGAGCAAAGACAAACTATAATCTGCATTCGATTAGTAACTATTTCTAATGATCAAATGGGCATGAAAAATAAAAAATAACCATGAATAAACACTTGCTTGTTATCAATGCCGGCTCATCGAGCATTAAGTTCGCTATTTACCAAATAGATACATCCTTAACAGAACTTATTGCAAATGCTACTGGGCAAATTGAAGGCATCGGTAATCAACCAAACCTCACAATAAACAGTTTTGAAGGTTTACTATTGGTTAATCGCAAACTGTCCGTTGACGAAGTGCATGATCACAAAAGTGCTATGACCCTTATGCTTGATTGGCTACGAAATTACCTAGCTGATGGGACATTGCTAGCAGTAGGACATCGCGTCGTCCACGGAGGACAACTATACTCGACACCTATCCTAATTAACGCAAACGTTCTTGCTGAGCTTGAAACACTCGTCCATCTGGCCCCATTACATCAACCAAATAACTTAGCTATTATCCACTCCATACTAGAATCCATGCCCTACTTGCCGCAAGTAGCGTGTTTCGATACCGCATTTCACCGATCACAACCAGACGTCGCACAACGCTTTGCGATACCCAGACGATTTACAGAAGAAGGCGTACGCCCCTATGGATTTCACGGTCTGTCATATGAGTACATCAGCACCGTTTTACCTAGGCTTGATCCAAAACTCTCCAATGCACGCATCATCGTCGCACATCTAGGTAGCGGAGCCAGTCTGTGCGCAATTCATAATGGACAAAGTATAGCAACTACTATGGGATTCTCTCCTCTTGATGGCTTGATGATGGGTACTCGTTGTGGCAATATTGATCCTGGTGTATTACTTTATTTCATGGATCATCACAAAATGAATGTGCATACGGTAGAACAACTACTTTATTATCAATCTGGTTTGTTGGGTGTATCCGGAATTTCCAGCGACATGCGGACCTTGCTTGCTAACGACAATCCACACGCAAAGGAAGCAATCGAACTATTTGTGTATCGCATCAGAAGAGAAATAGGCTCTTTAATTTCTGCTCTCGATGGAATTGATGCGCTAGTGTTCACCGGTGGTATTGGCGAACATTCCCCAGAGATCCGCTCAAAAATATGTCACAAGGCAACTTGGTTGGATTTAGAACTTGATGACTACGCTAATGAGACTTCATCCATACGTATTTCCACATATAATTCCAGAATTTCTGGATGGGTCGTGCCTACTGACGAAAACCTTGTCATTGCAAATCACACCTTACAACATGTAACTTTCTAACACATTAATTTACTTTCCTGAATCTCTAAACCCGTGCTTTTGCATTCGGTACAACAAGGTATCCCGAGTCAGTCCTAGCAATTTTGCAGACTTACTTCGATTACCATTCGTGCGGTCTAACGCTTGTTGAATAAGTTCTACTTCTAACTGCTCTAAATTAAGCCCCTCATGAGGCAATATAAATCCCTCTAAAGAGGTATTATTTACACCCGAAAAAAACTCACTGGGTAGGTGTTCCACTTCAATCACTTTACCCGCTAAAAGAATACTCAATCGTTCACACAAATTACGTAGTTCACGCACATTACCTGGCCACGGATAATTCTTTAAAACGGCTAAGGCAGACTTACTTAGGGAGGGTGATGCTATACCATGTGTGCTAGCCACCATCGCCATAAAATGATTAATGAGGTGTTCAAGATCTTCTAATCGTCTCGTGAGTGGCGGTAATTCTAGAGGCACGACGTCTAAGCGATAGTAGAGATCTCGCCTAAACTGCCCTGCTCTCACTTGCTGATTTAAATCGGCATTGGTTGCGGCGATTATGCGCACATTGACACGATAAACTTTAGTATCACCTACCGCTAAACATTCACCCGACTCTAAGACGCGCAATAGCTTAGCTTGAATAGTCATGGGTAATGAATTGATTTCATCAAGAAATACGGTACCGCCATCAGCCGCTTCAAATAAGCCGGTTTTATTTGTGGCCGCGCCGGTAAATGCTCCTTTCTTATGACCAAATAATTCAGACTCGATTAAGCTTTCTGAGAGTGCCGCACAATTAAGACAGATAAACGGTTTGCCTGCGCGGCTACTTTCTCTTTGAATTGCATTGGCAAACAATTCTTTACCCGTGCCTGTTTCGCCCTTAATCAGTACGGTCACATCGGTCGCAGCCACCATTTTGGCACTACGAATAATAGACTCTAACGACGGAGAGTGACCAATGATAGTTTTAAAATGTCCCATCGTGGCTATTTAAGATGCATTGAATGATCTGTAATCACCATAGGATTCAACCATGGAAATGCTGCCAGTAGGGCAAGCGCCACCATAAACAAACCGACAATTTGCTTGAAACGCTGCATTCTCGATAAGCGGGTCAACACATGTGTCATGACACCAATACCCATCACCGCCGGTAATGTCCCTAAACCAAACGCTAACATGGTCAAGGCACTCTTAGTCACATCACCCGAGGTTGCCGCGAGCGCTAAAGCTGAATAAACCAAACCACAAGGTAGCCAGCCCCACACCATACCGAATAGGTAGGCTTGGGTATAATTCTTAACGGGGATCAATTTACGCCCATAGGGCTCGAGGGTTTTCCAAATATTGATACCGGCTTTTTCTATGTAGGCAAAACGTGGGAACCAACCGGCAATATAAACCCCTGCCCCCGCCATAATCACTGCCGATAATAGTTGTAATAATCGGTGACCATGAAAATCACCCAAAGGCATACTTAATAAGGCCTCTATACTGCCGATTAAAGCGCCCCCTAAGGCGTAACTCGTAATGCGACCAAAGTTGTAATTAAATACAAAGGGTAACAATAGCTTTTTGTTATTACGAATTTCAGGGCTTAAACTTAAGGTTAACGTACCTATAATAGAACCACACATACCAATGCAATGCAGGCTACTGAATAGCCCCATCATAAAAGCAACCCCATAGGACGTTGTAAATTCAGGATCAAATATCATAGTAAAGTTTAAGTTATAAAATTTATCGAAGTAGATTTAATGAGAGTTTAAATACCTATACAAATTGAGCCAGTATTTGTGACTGAATCTTTTCCGCCATCGCTTTGCGATCTTCAGCATCACGAATAGGTCGGCCCACTACAATGTAGTCTGCTCCATTTTGGAAAGCCATTTCAACGCTCACAACCCGTTTTTGATCATCATCTTCACGATTATCAACGGGGCGAATACCTGGGGTAATCACTAATAATTTGTGGCCTAATTCTTCTCTGAGCATAGAGACTTCTAAACCCGATGAAACGATACCATCACAACCAATCTGCAAAGCGCGTTTAGCGCGCGATAATACTAAGTCACGTACATCACACTTAAAGCCTAAATCATCTAAGTCCCCACGATCCAAACTGGTTAAGGCCGTTACCGCTAACACTTTAAGATCGCCTTTCGCTTTAGCCGCTGATTCCATAATAGCGTCATTACCGTGAATAGTCGCAAGATCTACACCCTTGCTACTTAAGGCTTTAATCGCTCTGCCCACTGTCTCTGGTACATCAAAAAACTTAAGATCAACAAACACTTTTTTGTTCTGTTGTTTTAACCATTCGATAAAACCGAAATAATCACCCGACATAAATAACTCCATGCCGACTTTATAAAAGATCACCGAATCACCTAATTCTTCCACTAACGCTTGTGCTTCTGGGATACTGGGAACATCCAACGCCATAATTAAACGTTCGCGGACAGGTATGTCTTTAGTTGATATCAATGTCATAAACTAGGTATAAGATTAAGAATTATAAGAATTTGTGTCGTCTATGGCTTACTCTGTTTTTAAGCCTGCTTTATCCCACGCATTTAGACCACCTTCCATGTTGTATACATAAGAAAAACCAGCAGATTTTAACACATCACTCGCTTGAGCAGAGCGTCTACCTGATCGACATTGCGCAATAACAGGACTGTCTTTATATTGTTTAAGCTCGGTTAAGCGTTCAGGTAACTGACCTAATGGAATATGAATAGCGCCTGGAATATGCTGTTCTTTCCATTCACTGTCTTCACGCACATCTATAATAACAGCTTTCTTTTTGTTAAATAATTGCTCAGCTTCTACTGGAGATATCGCCGGAATGACATTACTTTCAGCCTTTAAAAGACCACTCACTAATACTATTGAGATAATGATAGCTGACTGAAAATATTTAAAAAATGACATGGTCTAACTCCTAAGCATAATAAATTTATAATTATTGTCGATCACAAACAAACAGCGCTTTATTTATATGATATATATTACCGGAACTCGATTTAAGATTGCACGCTATTAATACCCCATAAAATAAACACATGAACTCAACATTGTTGCAAATGTCAGTATTGATGGCTTGTGGTATCGGCTGGAAAATACTTAAACCTGCTAATTTAGGCGCCGAACAAACCCGCTTAATACTTACGTCCGTCGTTTATTATTTATTTCTCCCTGCCATGGTTTTAGAGGTTTTGTGGAACTCAGACCTTGGGATGCATTCCGTCAATTTTATGCTAATGGGTGCGAGTAGTATTTTAGTGGCTTTGTTCTGCACTTGGGCAATAGGCAAATGTCTTAAACTAGAAAATAAACGCTTAGGCGCCATTATTTTAGCGACCGTTCCCAATGTAACCTATCTGGGCCTGCCCGTTTTAGAGCAAACATTCGGTTATTGGGCTCGCTCTGTGGCGATACAAGTGGACTTGTTTTCTGCTGCGCCCATCGTCTTTACCTTAGGCATTATGGTCGCACGTCATTATGGAGAAGACACGGCAGAAAACTCTAAATCTGTGCTATCTTTTTTAAATGCACCGCCTTTTTGGGCCGCGGCCATAGCTATTATCTTAAATCTTAATAGCATATCTGCCCCCGTGTGGTTTGCGGCAGCATTACAGAAACTATCCGGTGCCGTAGTGCCTCTCATGTTGATTTCTCTTGGACTCGCCTTAAATTGGCGAGCGGTTACGCGCAAAAACATTCCTTATGTGTTACCCGTAATTATCATAAAAATGTGTTTATTACCTTTATTTGCTATGACCTTAGCGTCTTATTTAACCATGGACGGACAATACAAAGCGGCGGCCGTTTTAGATTTAGCCATGCCCAGCATGGTAGTAGGCGTCGTATTTTGTGATCGCTATAAATTAGACAGCGCACTGTATGCGATGACGGTAACAGTGACTACCGCACTGAGTTTATTTACTCTGCCTTTCTGGCATCATTTACTAGTCAATGAGTTTATGCAATGAATCCAACGCTAGAAATATTCTCCCAAGGTGAAGAAATTGTCACCGGGCAAACGGTTGATACTAATGCGGCTTGGTTAGCTCAAGAAGCCATTCATTGTGGATTTACAGTGACTCGCCATACAGCCGTCGGTGACAAACTAGATGATCTAATCCACTTACTATCTGAGATTGCAGCAAGAGCGGACTGCTGTATTTGCACAGGCGGTTTAGGCCCTACCTCTGATGACTTAACTGCTGAAGCTGTCGCAAAAGCCTTCGATAAACCCTTAACATTTGATGCCGTTGCCTTTGATCAAATTATAGAATTCTTTCAAAGCAGAAACAGAGCTATGCCTCAGATCAATAGAAAGCAAGCTTTGTTACCACAAACAGCTATCCGTATCGATAATGCTTGGGGTACTGCCCCCGGCTTCGCTATAAAACATCGTCGATGCTGGTTTATATTTTTACCCGGCGTACCCTCAGAAATGAAAGCCATGTTCATAGAACATGTTAAACCAGACTTACTCGCTAGATTTACTTTACACCCACCCCTCCTAATCAGCTTAAAAAGCTTTGGTTTAGGTGAGTCCGCCATCCAAGAACTCATCAAAGAAATTAAGATACCTAACAAGGTTGAATTGGGGTTTAGAGCAGGCACCGATGACGTGCAAACTAAATTACTATTCCCTTTTGATTATCCTAAAACTGATCTAAATACATTAGTTTCTGAGCTTAACGACTGCTTAGGTGATTATGTCTTTGCTATTGATGGCTTAGGGGAACCTACTGGAGATTTGGCGTTTGAAATTGATAAATTTATGACCGCTAATAAGCAATCATTAGCGGTTATAGAAACGGCTAGTCATGGGCTACTGGCTGCAAAATGTGTTGGCTATGATTGGTTGATAAAAGCCAGTTATGAGAAAAATATTAAAGTATCCACTCAAGCGCTGAGCACTGAAGAGCAACTTATTCATGCTAAAGATCTCGCCATGGTAACTCAGAAAAATACTGGCGTTAATGTGGTATTGATACAGCTTTATACAGGCGATGAGAACGCACTGATAGACAAAAATAAATCTATAGGGCTATTGAGTGTTTTACTAGTGGGTAAAGCGTTTTATCAAACGACTCATTCTATCGTTGGCCCCATTTCACGAAAACAAAACCAAGCCGCTCTATTAAGCCTAGATCTATTGAGACGTTATTGTCAGGGAAAAACCATTTGATGAAGGGCGTTTACATTAAAAAACGCATATGACTTGTATCATGACTAGAGCAATCAAAAAGATTGCTCTAGTGTGATTAATTTTAGATCCGCTACTCGATTATAACGTTGCTAATACAGCGGCAACCGTTTCACCCATGGAAGAAGGTGTTGGACTGATGTGTACGCCCAACTCTCTTAAGATAGCTACTTTTTCTGCAGCGCCTTCGCCCGCAGAAGAAATAATCGCACCGGCATGGCCCATACGACGACCTTCTGGTGCAGTTAAGCCCGCAATATAGGCAATTACTGGTTTTGTCATATGCTCTTTCGCATATAAGCCCGCTTCAACCTCTTGTGGACCACCAATCTCACCAATCATTAAAACTACTTTGGTTTCTGGATCATTCTCAAAGTGCTCTAAGATGTCACGGTGTGAGCTACCGTTAATGGGGTCACCACCGATACCTACAGAAGTAGAAATACCAATACCCAAACGCTTCATTTGGTCAGCGGCTTCATACCCTAACGTACCTGAACGACCTACGATACCTACGTTACCTTGTTTGTAAATATGACCCGGCATAATTCCCAACATAGAACGACCTGGGCTGATAGTCCCCGCACAGTTAGGACCGGTTAAAATCATGCGTTCTTCAACAGGAAAACGACGCAAAAAGTTTTTAACCGTCATCATGTCTTGAGTAGGAATACCGTCTGTAATCGCTACGCAATATTTAATACCCGCATCAGCGGCTTCCATAATAGAGTCAGCAGCAAATGCGGGCGGTACAAAAATGATACTCGCTTCTGCACCGGCTTGGCTCACTGCTTCTTTAACCGTATTAAAAACAGGTAACCCTAAATGCGTTTGGCCACCTTTGCCCGGTGTTACACCACCGACAACGTTTGATCCGTAATTGATCATGTCTTGCGCATGAAAACTACCGATTTTTCCGGTGAATCCTTGAACAATAATACGGGTTGTTTCGTTAATAAAAATTGCCATTTAAATCTCTCCAGCCGCTTCTTTTGCCACTACTTCGTTACGCGCTTGCACAGCTTTTTCTGCTGCTTCGGCTAACGTTTCTGCAGTAATGATCGGTAAACCACTTTCTTTAATGATACGTTGACCTTCTTCAACGTTAGTACCTGATAAACGCACAATCAATGGCACTTTCATGTCAATTTTTCTAACGGCTTGCACAACACCTTCAGCGATCCAATCACAACGATTAATACCCGCAAAGATATTTACTAACATCGCTTTAACGCCTTTATCCGCTAAAACTAAACGAAAGGCTTTTTCTGTTCGTTCTGCAGAAGCTCCACCACCAACATCAAGAAAGTTAGCAGGCTCACCACCGGCTAGTTTAATCATATCCATGGTTGCCATCGCTAATCCAGCGCCATTGATCATACAACCAATATCACCGTCCAAGCCCACATAGCTTAAGCCACGATCAGCCGCTGCCATTTCACGAGGATCTTCTTGCGTTTTATCACGTAATTCAGCAATCTTAAGCTGTCTGAATAGTGCATTATCATCAAAGCCCATCTTAGCGTCTAACGCAACAAGCTCATTGCTTGCTGTAACCACTAAAGGGTTAATCTCTAACATGCTGACATCTAATGCACGTAACGCTTTGTAACACCCTTTAATAGTTTTTACAGCGTGGCTCATCATTTCAGGATCTAAACCCAATGCAAAAGCCATCTCACGTGCTTGATAATCTTGTAGGCCGACCGCAGGCTCTATATAGATTTTAGTTATCGCTTCGGGATTAGTCACTGCAAGTTCTTCAATGTCCATACCACCTTGCGCAGAACCCACCATCACTATACGCTCTGAACTCCGATCAACTAAAAAGCAAAAATAAAGCTCTTTAACAATATCAGTACCGGCTTCAACATACAGACGTGAACATACTTTACCTGCAGGACCCGTTTGATGAGTGACTAATCTTTTACCCAATAAAGCGTCAGCAGCTGCCTGCACTTCATCATGAGTTTTACAAATCTTGATACCACCTGCTTTACCACGTGCACCTGAATGAATTTGCGCTTTTACTGCCCAAACATGACCACCGATTTCTCGGGCACGTTGCACAGCATCTTCAGAACTATAAGCCAAGCCACCTTCAGCGACCTTAAGACCATAACCACTTAAAATATCTTTCGCTTGATACTCATGAATATCCACAGCATCTCTCTTTTTTAAAATGTATTTAGATGAAAGGACCCAAAATTTAACACTGATGTATTAAATCTGAGTGCCTACTATTTAGTTTTCGCAGCAATTGCCTCTGCCGCCTTAACGACATTGTTAGCCATTTTTTCTGACGCCGCATCAATTAAGCGACCATCTAAAGCGGCTGCCCCTTTACCTTGTGCTGCTGCTTCTTGTAAAGCGACTAAAATACGTTTGGCTTTTTCTACTTCAGCCGCTGGCGGGGTAAATACTTCATTCGCCAATTCAACTTGTGATGGATGAATAGCCCATTTACCTTCACAGCCTAAGGCTGCTGCACGTTTTGCAGCTAATTTAAACCCTTCAGGATCTTTAAAATCACCAAAAGGCCCATCAATAGGACGTAAACCAAAAGCACGACAAGCCACTGTCATACGACTAATCGCCGCATGCCATTGATCACCTGGATAATCAGGATTTAAACCACCGATGTTAGTCGTTCTAGCACGGTTACTTGCAGCATAATCAGCCACACCAAAATGCAATGCTTCCAAACGACCAGAAGCGCCATTACGCGCGATATCTTCAACATTAGCCATGCCCAATGCTGTTTCTATTAACGCTTCAATACCTATTTTGTTTTTTAAGCCTTGTTGCATTTCTAACTGGCTCAACATAGCTTCAACCATGTAAACATCAGAATAAACGCCCACTTTTGGGATTAAAATCGTATCGATTTTTTCACCCGCTTGCTCCACTAAATCAACAATATCCCGCACCATATACTGGGTATCTAGGCCGTTAATACGCACAGATACGGTCACACCATGACCTTTCCAATCCATATCGTTGATTGCTTCAATAATATTTTTTCTTGCGCGCAACTTATCATCTGGAGCCACTGCATCTTCAAGATCAAGAAAAATAAAATCCGCACCACTCTTCATCGCCTTTTCAAACATCTCAGGACTTGATCCTGGAACGGCTAACTCACAACGCTGAACACGTTGAACTGACGCTGTATATAAAGTGTGACTCATTTGAAATTCCTAATGGCAATTAGTGTAAATATTCTTGCTTCTGTCTTTTCTATAGGCCCAAAGGGCTATACGAGAAACAAATAAACCGCCCATTCTACTTTTCATGTAATTAAAGTCAATTTTTAACGTATAGTTTTGTCATAAATTTTTAATGAAATCTTGCTGATTAACATCGCCTATGTCATTATTGCCAGTTTTTTGGGTATTTAGCATAATTCTCAAAGCCAGTTTCTATCATCCAACTACTATTTAAGAGGCTAACCTATGGCAGGTCGTAACCACCTTTATATTCCAGGCCCTACAAACGTGCCTAACGAAATTTTAAATGCGATGCACGTTACGATGGAAGACCATCGCTCTCCCGTATTTCCAAAATTATTAACACCTCTTTTACAAGATCTAAAAAAAATCTTCAGAACTGAAGCTGGCCAAGCATTTGTCTTTCCTGCAACAGGCACTGCGGGTTGGGAAATTGCGCTTACCAATACTTTGAATCCCGGTGATAAAGTTTTAATTTATCGCTTTGGTCAATTTAGTCACTTATGGGCTGAAATGGGTAAACGCTTAGGCCTTGATGTTGAAATCCATCAAGAAACGTGGGGCAAAGGTATTCCACTTGATAAATTAGAAGCCCGTTTAAAAGAAGACACGCAACACGAAATTAAAGCCGTTTTAGCGACTCATAACGAAACAGCAACAGGTGTAAGAAGTGATATTGCGGGGGTTCGTAAAGCAATGGACGCAAGCAACCACCCTGCTCTATTATTTGTTGACGGTGTGAGCTCTATTGCCAGCCTTGAATTTAAAATGGACGAATGGGGCGTTGATGGCGCCATCAGTGGTTCTCAAAAAGGCTTCATGATGCCTGCTGGCGGTGCTTTTATGGCCTTTAGCCAAAAAGCATTAAAAGCCACAGAAACAGCAAGTTTCCCACGTTGCTTTTTAGACTTAAAAGATCAAATTAATACTAATAAAGACGGTTACACGCCTTACACTCCAGCGTTACCCATTTTGTACGGCTTACGTAAAGCCATTGATATGTTACTGGAAGAAGGTTTAGAAAATGTTTACGCTCGTCACTTCCGCTTAGCAGAAGGTACGCGTAAAGCAGTTGAAGCATGGGGCTTAAAGATTTGTGCTCAACCAGGTTTTGAATCTGACACAGTAACAGCCGTTATGGTACCTGAAGATAAAGATGCGCGCGATGTTATCAGCACGGCCTTCAATAAATACAATATCTCTTTAGGTGGCGGTTTATCTGAACTTTTAGGTAAAGCTTTCCGTATCGGCCATGTGGGTGATATGAATGATGTTTCAATGTTAGGCGCTATTGCGGGTGTTGAAATGGCATTATTAGATAACGGTTTTGACATTAAACCAGGTAGTGGTGTTGCCGCTGCTATTGAGTATTACCGCTCAACCGCTAAATAATCAGCTTAAAAATTGCGTAGCCCTATCATTGGGTTACGCAATTTCAATACTTATAGACTCTCCGTAAAACAATCTTTCTTTGATCGCATTAAGGATATGAAATGAGCAAACCAAAAGTCATCGTCACTCGTAAATGGCCCGCTGAAGTTGAAGCTGAGTTAAAAGCACTATACGATGTCCAGCTCAATGAATCAGATATACCCTTAACGGCAGACGAACTAAAATTAGCCCTGCAAACAGCGGATGCTTTATTACCCACAGTGACGGATGCTCTCACCGCTGACGTTTTAAATGTTGAAAATAAACGCGCAAAAATAATTGGTAACTTTGGCGTAGGTTATAACAATATCGACATCAATACCGCCAAAGCTCAGGGCTTAATTGTTACCAATACCCCCCATGTTCTAACCGATTGCACTGCTGACATTGCTATGCTTTTATTATTAATGTCTGCAAGGCGAGCGTCTGAAGGCGAGCGGTTGATTCTGGAACAAAAATGGCTAGGCTGGAAACCTACACAGTTAGTTGGTCAAAAAGTTACGGGTAAAACGTTAGGTCTGATTGGCTTTGGCCGTATTGCTCAAGCGATGGCCAGAAAAGCTCACCATGGTTTTGGCATGAAGATTATCTTTTTTTCACCTTCTCAACCTGATCAAACGATTATGGATAGCTTACAAGCTACCCGTTGCGAAACAGTTGAACAAGTACTATCTGAAGCTCACTTTGTTTCTTTACATTGCCCAGGTGGAGAAGCAACACGACATTTAATTAATGAAAAACGCTTAAAACTAATGCGTCCTTCAGCACACTTAATTAATACTGCACGAGGTGATGTTGTTGATAGCAATGCGTTGATTAAAGCCTTAAAAGAAGGTTGGATTGCTGGAGCGGGTTTAGATGTTTATGAAGGTGAACCCCATTTAAATCCTGAATTTTTAGAATTAGATAACGTTTCATTATTACCGCACCTTGGCAGCGCTACCGAAGAAACACGTGTTGCTATGGGCAACAGAGTATTAGCTAATATCGCAGCATTTTTTGCAGGTAATGAACCTGAGGATCGTGTTGTTTAAAAAGCGGCTTTTAAATCAAGTGCATAATAGCCGCTTTTTCTTCTTTTAACTCAGCTTCAGAAAGTTGCATCCTTTCACGACTAAAATCATCAATAGCTAAGTCTTTAACAATACTCACTTTACCACCCACAACAGTCACTGGAAAAGAGAACATTAAATCTTCTGTGACGCCATAACTCCCATCAGACAACACACCCATACTCACCCACTCACCCTCTTGAGTACCTTCCGCCCATGTTCGCATTTGATCAATAGCGGCTTTAGCTGCAGAAGCTGCACTTGATTGCCCCCTGATCTTAATAACAACCGCCCCACGTTGCTGAATAGTAGGAATAAACTCATCAATAAACCAGCTTTTTTCTACCAAAGACAACGCATCGTGACCTTTAACTTTTGCATGGTTTAAATCAGGGTATTGCGTAGTGGAATGATTACCCCAAATAATGACATTTTTGATATCGCTTGATAAAACGCCGCATTTTTCTGCTAACTGATTAATAGCACGATTATGATCCAATCGACTCATCGCAGAAAAGTTTTCTGGCTTTAAATTTGGCGCGTTTTTCAAGGCAATCAAAGCATTCGTATTAGCGGGATTTCCTGTTACTAATACTTTTACATTTCTATGTGCTACGTCATTCAATGCCTTTCCCTGTATCGCAAAGATCTCTGCATTGACCTCTAATAAATCTTTACGCTCCATGCCCGGACCTCTGGGTCTGGCACCGACTAAAAAAACAAAATCTGCATTTTTAAAGGCTACTCTAGGATCAGCCGTCACCTCTATTCCATGTAATAAAGGATTCACACAATCCTTTAATTCCATAACCACTCCCTCTAAAGCAGGTAATGCCGCAGGGATTTCTAATAAATGTAAGATAATAGGCTGATCTGGCCCTAATAATGCGCCAGCGGCTAATCGGAATAACAGAGAATAACTTATTTGCCCTGCTGCACCAGATACTGCGATATGAACGGGTGATTTCATTTAATGTCCTCGTTGTACATTCGCGTAATCGTATCACTACTAAGCCCATAAAAACACTCATTAATCATCCTGCTTAAATTACGGCACCGTTTTTTATCGGCTATAATAGTCACATTACTTTCACAATCTCAATTACACTCGGGTAAGTTAATGAAAAAACTACTCTTCCAATTCGATACCGATACCCATCCTTCCGTTTTTGATACCGTAGTGGGCTACGATGGTGGCGCAGATCATGTCATTGGACATGCTGGATTAACTCCCGAAAACATCGCAAGCCTAGTCGAAGGTGCCATCTTTACAAGAGCACCTAAAGATAAAAAAAATACCGCCATCTTTGTTGGGGGGAGTGATATGGAAGCGGGTCAACTCTTATTTAAAGCGGTTCAGAAGTGTTTTTTTCCGGGCTTTCAAGTGTCTGTCATGCTTGACAGCAACGGCAGCAACACGACTGCCGCAGCCGCCGTAGCAAAACTTGCCACGACTCATTCACTACAAGGCAAAAATGCGGTTGTCCTCGCGGGCACTGGCCCTGTAGGGCAACGTGCAGCGGCTATGCTCGCTCAGGAAGGCGCAAATGTTGCTATCACCGCACGAAAAATTGAACGCGCCATTGCCGCCTCTGAAAATATAAAAAAACGCTTTGGCGTTGACGTTACACCCATTGAAGCATTTGACAATGCGGCCAGAGCTAAAGCCACAAAAAACGCTCATATTATCTTGGCCACGGGGGCTGCAGGGGTGGAACTTTTAAGTTTAGAGCAATGGCAAAACAACCCTAACCTAGAAATGATTGCTGACGCTAATGCCACCCCTCCTCTAGGCATCGGCGGAACAGACATGATGGACAAAGGCGAATTACGCCATGGAAAAGTCATTTGGGGCGCTATTGGATTTGGTACTCTAAAACTCGCTTTACATCGCGCTTGTATTTCTAAATTATTTGAAGACAACAAACAAATCCTAGATGCCGAAAACATCTTTGCTTTAGCCAAAGAAATGGCTTAATTCAAGACACTGTTGATGAGCCAAAGCGATCAAAAAACATTGGTTCTAAGAAAACAAGCCCTCGATATATTTGAAGCAGGCGTTATGGCAGCCAATCCATTTCTAGCGGTAAAGCAATCTTTATCAATAGAGAATGGGCAATTAAAACTCGCATTAAACACAGTTGATAAAAACTCATTTCGCAGCAAAGAGTGGTCAAAAATACATTTAATCGCTTTTGGCAAAGCAGCTTGCGCAATGGCAAAAGCCGCTTTAGACATTATCCCCAACCACCTACTTGCTGGAGATAGCATAGTTATCAGTAACTACAGCAATCTAACTTCACTTAATGGCTTAGATGCTATTGGCGCGGGACACCCGCTCCCAGATGAAGCGGGGCTTATTGCTGCAAAAAAATGTGCTGCTTGTGTTAGTCATGCAAAACAAAATGAACTTGTTCTAGTCTTAATTAGTGGCGGTGGCTCTGCCCTAATTCCCTATCCTGTCGACTCCATCTCCTTAAATGATAAAATTGCTACCACTGGTTTGTTACTCGCTTGCGGTGCAACTATCCATGAAATTAATTGCGTACGTAAACACCTCTCTCAATTAAAAGGAGGTGGATTAGCTAAGCTTTCAGCGCCCGCAGACTTACATGCTATTATTTTGTCAGATGTTTTAGATGACGATTTAAGTGTGATTGCGAGTGGTCCGACCGTAGCGGACAGCACAACTTTTAACGATGCCATCACTATTTTCTCCCATTACAATGTGTGGGATAAAATGCCCAATGCTGTTAAAGAACACCTAGAAAAGGGGCAAAAAGGTTTAAGGCCTGAAACACCCAAAACAACAGACCCTATTTTTAACAATACAACTCATGTTTTAATAGGCAGTAATAGCATCAGTCTTGATGCAAGCGCTAAAACAGCAACTAAGCTAGGCTACTCAACACTCGTTTATAATAAGCAACTCTGTGGCGAAGCCAAATACGTTGCTGAAGATTGGGTTAAATATGCCAAAAGCTTATGCACAAAAGACTTTGATACACCTATAGCCTTACTTGCTGGCGGTGAAACTACAGTTACTCTGAAAGGCGATGGTAAAGGCGGACGCAATCAAGAGTTATCTTTAGCCTTTGCAATAGCCGCAGAAAAATACGACTTAAATGGAGACTGGGTATTTCTAAGCGGCGGCACCGATGGACAAGATGGCCCAACCGATGCTGCGGGTGGCTTAATTGACAAAAATAGTTTAAAACGTATGATTTTTGCTAACCACGACCCAGAAAGATTATTAAATAACAATGACTCCTATACAGCATTAAAAAGCTCAAATGATCTATTGATGACTGGAGCGACAGGTACTAATGTCGCAGATTTACAAATTTTATTAATACACCCTAAATCAGACTCTAATACGCATTCATAAATTCAGGAGACACCATGTTTAAAAAATCCATGTCCATTGCCGGCTTTGATAATGATTTATTTAATGCCATGGAAGAAGAGCGTCTTCGCCAAGAAGATCATATTGAATTGATCGCGTCAGAAAACTACACCAGCCCAAGAGTCATGGAAGCACAGGGCTCGCAACTCACTAATAAATACGCGGAAGGCTATCCTGGCAAACGTTATTATGGCGGCTGTGAGTTTGTCGATAAAGTGGAACAATTAGCCATAGACCGTGCCAAGGCACTATTTGATGCTGATTATGCCAATGTGCAACCGCATTCAGGCTCTCAAGCTAACATGGCTGTGTTTATGGCTTTAATTCAACCAGGCGACACCGTCTTAGGTTTAAGCTTAGCGGATGGTGGACATTTAACGCACGGCGCTAAACCCAACTTCTCGGGCAAAATTTATAACGCCATTCAATACGGTTTAAACTCAGAAACGGGTGAAATTAACTATGAACAAGTTGAAGCCTTAGCTTTAGAACACAAACCTAAATTAATCATTGCTGGATTTTCTGCTTACTCGCGCATTTGGGATTGGCAACGTTTCCGTGATATTGCTGACAAAGTGGGTGCTTATTTTGTGGTAGACATGGCGCATGTTGCAGGCTTAGTGGCAGCTGGCTTATATCCAAATCCAGTACCTTTTGCAGATGTGGTCACCAGTACTACCCACAAATCTTTACGCGGCCCTCGTGGTGGACTTATTGTTTGCAAAAGCAATCCTGAAATAGAGAAAAAAATAGACTCTAGTATCTTTCCAGGTATCCAAGGTGGCCCAGCTATGCATATTATTGCCGCCAAAGCCGTCGCTTTTAAAGAAGCCTTAGAGCCAGAATTTAAAACCTATCAAGAACAAGTGATTAAAAACGCAAAAGCCATGGCCGCTGTTTTTATGAGCCGTGGTTTTGATGTCGTTTCTGGTGGTACTGATGATCATTTAATGTTGGTGTCGTTAATCGCTAAAGGCATTACCGGTAAAGCTGCAGATGCAGCATTAAGCAAAGCGCATATTACTGTTAATAAAAATGCAGTCCCTAATGATCCACAATCACCTTTTGTGACTAGCGGTATCCGCGTAGGAACTCCTGCGCCAACCACACGTGGTTTTAAAGAAGCAGAAGTCACCGAAATTGCAAATCTAATGTGTGATGTAATGGAAAATCTTGAAGACGATTCCGTCATAGCAACGGTTCGTGAAAAAGTAAGTGCGCTTTGTGCTCGCTTTCCTGTTTATAGCTAATTAAAAAATAAAGAATACTGTTCCAAGGAAAACCATGTCAGATATAGAAATCGCCCAACAAGCCACTATGAAACCCATTATTGGTTTAGCAAAAGCTCACTTTGGGATTGATGCAGAGCACCTTGACCCTATTGGTCATTACAAAGCCAAAATATCACTAGAATACATAAACAGCTTAAGTGACAAACAAGACGGCAAGCTCATTTTAGTGACCGCTATTAGCCCTACTCCAGCTGGCGAAGGTAAAACAACCACCACCGTTGGTTTAGGTGATGCCATGAATCGTTTGGGTAGCAAAACAATTATGTGCCTACGCGAACCTTCTCTGGGTCCTTGCTTTGGTGTAAAGGGTGGTGCGGCTGGCGGTGGTTATTCGCAAGTTGTACCTATGGAAGACATTAACTTACATTTTACGGGTGACTTCCATGCTATTGGAGTCGCCCATAATTTACTATCTGCCTTAATCGATAATCATATCAATCACGGCAATACACTTGATATTGATCCTAGACGCATTCAATGGAAACGCGTAGTGGATATGAACGATAGAGCACTACGTAACATTGTCGTGGGCATGGGTGGACCTGCTAACGGTTATTTACGCGAAGACGGTTATGACATTGTTGTCGCTTCAGAAGTGATGGCTATTCTATGTCTAGCAGTTAGTCGAGCTGATCTTAAAGACCGCTTAGGCCGCATCGTAATCGGTTACAAATCAGACAAAATCACCCCTGTTTACGCTCGTGATTTAAACGCCCAAGGCGCTATGGCTGCCTTATTAAAAGATGCGATTAAACCCAACTTGGTACAAACCCTAGAGAATAATATTGCTATTATTCACGGTGGACCCTTTGCCAATATCGCACATGGTTGTAACACTGTCACCGCCACTAAAACAGCGCTTAAATTGGCTGACTATGTGGTTACAGAAGCTGGGTTTGGTGCCGATTTAGGTGCCGAAAAATTCATTGATATTAAATGCCGTATGTCAGGCTTAAAACCCGCTATCGTGGTATTGGTGGCTACAGTTAGAGCCCTTAAATTCCACGGCGGTATTGCTAAAGAAAACCTAAATACAGAAAGCTTAGCCGCCCTTGAAGAAGGTTTTAGCAACCTTGAGCGGCATTATCACAATATTACCCAACATTACGGCTTACCCTGTGTGGTTTGTATTAACCACTTTACTTTTGATACTGAAGACGAAATTAATCTGCTAAAACAAAAGTGCGAAGTTTTAGGCGCAAAATGCATCGTGTCTAAACATTGGGCTCATGGTGGCGCGGGCGCTGAAGACTTAGCCAATGCTGTGCTAGAGGTTACAAATGCAAGCACAGGCAAGTTTACTTATGTTTACGATGAAAACCTTAGCTTATGGGAAAAAATAGAAACCATCGCCACTAAGTTATATGGCGCATCGGGTATCACCGCTAATGCAAAAGTAAAGGCTCAACTCGCCGAGTGGAATGCCGAGTACGGAAAATTTCCTATTTGCATGGCTAAAACCCAAATGTCATTTTCAACAAACCCTAATGCTAAAGGCGCACCTTCTGGACATAGCCTAGAAATCAGAGATGTAAAACTCGCTAATGGTGCGGGGTTTATCGTTGCCATTGCAGGTGACATTATGACCATGCCAGGCTTGCCTAAAGTACCTGCTGCAGAACGCATTGACATTGATGATGATGGCAAAATAACTGGTTTATTTTAATTAGCTTTCGACATGAAAACACCCGTACTGTCTGTTGAAAATCTGCAAGTCACTTTTAATCAAGAACAACACGTAGTTGACACGATAAGTTTTGAGATTTATCCCAGTGAAACTTTCGCTTTAGTGGGAGAGTCTGGCTCAGGGAAATCAATGACTGCACTCTCAGTGTTACGGCTATTACCCAATAACGCACAGATAAGTGCCAGCTCTATTGTTCTGCAAGATGATAACTTGCTTGACGCCACTGAAGACGAACTGTGCAAAGTGCGTGGTAAACGCATAGGATTAATCTTTCAGGATCCCATGTCATCACTCAACCCAGTGATGACTATAGGTAAGCAAATTGAAGAGGTCATTAATATCCACTTCTCATTGCCCCAAAAAACGGTTGCAGAACAAGCGCTAAAACTATTAGAACAAGTAGAAATACCCCATCCAGAAGCACGTCTTAACGACTATCCTCATCAATTATCAGGGGGACAAAGACAACGGGTCATGATTGCCATAGCACTCGCAGGGCAACCCGAATTATTAATCGCGGATGAACCCACTACCTCGCTTGATGTCACCATACAAGCGCAAATACTCAGTTTACTTAAAAACATACAGCAACAAACAGGTATGGCTTTATGGCTGATTAGCCATGATTTAGCCCTCGTTTCCACAATTGCAGATCGGGTTGCTGTCATGCAAAAAGGTAAGATTGTTGAAACCGGCTTAACACTAGATGTTTTTAACAATCCTCAACATGCCTACACGCGTAAATTAATTGAAGCGCTACCCTCAATAAAAAGCTGCTTAAATCACACAACAACAGAGCAAGCTCCGTTATTAAAAGTAGATAACTTTTGTTGCTACTATCCCATAAGAAAAGGTTTATTTAAACGCATCGTAGATTATGTTCGCGCGGTTGATGATGTGAGCTTTACTATTCAAAAAGGCAAAACGCTTGCGCTAGTCGGTGAATCTGGCTGTGGTAAAACCACCTTAGGTAAAAGTTTAATCAACCTAATTCCTAGCCATAGTGGACAAATTAGTATTGATGGCCTATCAATAAATAAGTTAGATAAAGAAGCCATAAGAAAACAGCGCACTCACTTACAAATTGTCTTTCAGGACCCCTTTTCTTCAATGAATCCGCGTATGCTGGTGGGCGATATTATCGCTGAAGGGATTAGAGCCTTACATCCCGAAATAACAAATGAAGCACGTAAAACACGCATTCAACAATTATTACATCAAGTTAATCTGCCTGCAGATTCTGCATTACGCTACCCACATGAATTTTCAGGCGGACAAAGACAACGCATTTGTATAGCGCGCGCCTTAGCTGTTAATCCAAAACTCATCATTTGTGATGAACCCACTAGCGCCTTAGATGTATCAGTCCAAAGACAAATTATTCAATTGCTAAAATCTTTGCAACAAGAAAAAGGTATCAGCTATTTATTTATAACGCATGATTTAAGCGTAGTAGCCGAAATTGCAGACGAGGTAGCCGTAATGTATCAAGGAAAAATTGTCGAATATGGATCGGTTGAACAAGTCTTAACTCAACCAAAAGAAGAATACACAAAACAACTATTAAGTGCAGTCCCAGTTTTGAAGTAAGACAATTAAGCCGCAATTCGACTTATGTTTGGACAACCTTTTTGAGTAGCCTGCCACAAATCATACTTAACTTGCATACTTAACCAAAACTCAGCAGAAGTTCCCAACCATAGCGATAATCTTAATGCCATATCAGCACTAATATTACTGTTTCCATTAAGAATTTTAGATAAGGTAACTCTAGAAACCTTTAATTCGCCTGCGGCAGTCGTTATAGACATAGACTCTGGTATCCATTCACAGAGATTGAATAATGCCCTCTCATATCACCTTTCAGTTCGTGCAACTGCCATGATGGTACATTAATATCATTCTTTGATTTAGCGTTATTAAGTGAAACAAGCATTGATGATATGGATATCCCTGGATTTAGACTGCATTCATTAAAAGGTTTAGACAAGAACAGATGGTCAATCTGGGTGAATGGCAACTGGCGTGTTACATTTGAATTTATTAAAGAAGTATACCTGGTACCTTTTGAAATCACAGGAAGACAACTCGCTTTTAAACTTGGCGTATCGCCTTCTACCTTAAGTCGCATTTTAAATGCAAACAGTAGCATCAGCTCAGAAATGGCCTTACGTCTTTCTAAGGCTCTGGGTCGATCACCAGAAAGTTGGTTAGCTATGCAAGATAACTACGACCTTTGGCATGCCAGACAAACAGTTAATCTTGATAACGTAGAAAAGATAGAATTTAAAGCTGCATAACAAATAATATCTAGATCGACTGATTGCCGCAACGGCACTCGCTAATCAAAGACCTCTTATTACTGCTGATGAAAAAATTAAGAACTACGCCGGGTATTAAATTTATAGGGTGATTTATTTATTGCAGTCGTAAAACAAACAACGAGCATCATTTAATAGTGGACTGATTTAAGTTTACTCTGACCCCAGCTATTATTTTAGGTGCTTCACCATTAAATTTAGCAAAGCCCATTTCTTTAGCTTTATTATCCAGTGCATCAGGGCACCCAAATTTCTTGCCGTGTTTTTTAGTTGACTCTAATCCAGATTTAACTCGTTCACGAATCAAACTACGAACAAATTCTGCCAATGAGCCAAAAATATGAAATATCAATTTACCCGTAGGTAGTATCAATGTTTTCAGTAATGGCAATGTTGGTTTTTTTTGTAGATTGAAATATTCTGATATTTATAGTTGTCAATAATTTTGTCGATATCGTGAACCACATGCCTTATGATTGGGGACTAAAGTTATTGGTTAGCAATTATTAGTAGTGCTTCAAATCGTAACACTCTAGGCTAAATAGATAACCCCCCTTTGTACAATGGAGCTACAAATGTGTGAAGAATTGAAGAATTTGCCAGATCTAAAACTTTTTTTAGGTTTCCCTGAAAAACTTTCAACAATATCAAATGTTGCTAGTGCACTTCAATCTTTCGAAACTGCTATTTACTGCATTGCTCTTGGCAGGTGGCCAGCTACAGTTGGACTAGTTTGGCAAGCAAATGAGCTGTTACTTCAATACCTTTACAAGGGCTCCTTGGACGAAAATTCTACGATGGCAGCAATGAAAAAGCATTTAGACGAAAAAAAGGTATCTAACGATCTAAATAAGGCAGCACATAAACTCCGAATAACAAGAAATGATTTTATGCACACTGGCTTCTCACCAAAAGATGACCTTTTATCAATTCGAATGTTTTTTGAAGCCGGTGTGCCATATTTTGACAATCTACTCAAAACAGCATTTGAATGTAATGTATATGATTTTTGTGGCACAGGAAACACAAGCAAATGGTTTTGGGATATTTACAGGAATACTAGAAAGTTAACCTTGAATAGAATTAAAAATGACGACAAATATGCACTAAATGCGACAAATCTGTTTGTTCGTGCTTGCTATAAAATTGTGTCCACAGGAGGTCGATTCGAAGATTTTGTATTTTCATATAATCCCTATGAATACTTTTTGAAAAATCATCTATACGGAGTCACGTATGAAATCGAAAAGATGATAATTAAAGAGTTCATCGCTGATAATTTCAGTGAGGATGAATATGACTTAGTCTGGCTAAATATCAACTGCGATATTTGTTCAACTGAACTGATAGGTATATGTGAACGGGACGAAAATGATAATTTTGTTAATCATACCGCCTTTGGTTGTGCTAAATGTGGCTACTCAGAAAAAGCTCAAGATGCAGTAAATTGTTTCCTAAGCAACCCCATTAACAAAAATAGCAACATTGAAAGAAATTTTGATAACTTAATTCTTGTAACAGATAGAGAATCATTTTAATAAAATCGAAATTAACAAAAGTCACTGCGTTCGCTGGTCTATTGCTTACGGATGATTCTTAAGACGCCATAAATTATATTCATCCTCTTCTTCTGGTCGAATATAGCCATTCTTTTTCTCTTTAATTTTCGTCCAATCGCTTTTTGTTAGCTTAGGGCCACTCACATCAAGGTATCCATAGTTTTGATCAGGCAACCTATCCATTTTACCGATATAGTAATGATAACCACCTTCAGATTATCTTCTAGCAGGAAACTCTGTATCACAGTAATCTAAAAGAATTCGTAAGCTATCGTTATTCTTAGCATCTTTTGCAGCTTGAACTGAACATTCCTCATAATCTTTAGGACTAAAGATTGACCAAGCTGGAGCAGCATTAGATATTAGACTTAAACTGATTATTAACAGTATATCTATTCCTTCCATACATTTACAAAATTAAACCGCAGTATTCAATTACAAATCACAAAGGGAATGCAAGTCAAATAATACAATTTCATGGACAGTTTTTTTACGAAAAATCATTAAATATTAAAAATCTCGCACTGCACAAAATACTGCTGTTGCGCCTTTATCGTGATTGTATTGATTGCTTCGGGTTTCGATGTTCCAGGCCCACACCCATGATATATTGTATTCCGTAGAAATCCAGAAATTCGAGCCTAATAGAGCACTGACTGTCTTTTGTTTATACAGAATTTCTAACTCACCTTTGGTTGGCAATCTCCATTCTTTATCATAAGTTTTTATTAAATTATTTAATTCTGCCCAAGTTACAAGTGTTGTATCATTTTTTTTGACTGATATGCCATGTTGTCCTGAGCTATCAAGATAAAAGACAATACTGCCATCTGATAATATGTCACCTAACTTGTAAATAATTAATTGGGTCTGACTAACCTTTGTTTCTAAAATTTGATCGAAAAGAAAGCTACGTACAGCCCGTGCACGGTTAGCATAAGACTTAAAACTGGATATTTGGTTACCATCGTCAAAACTATAAAGCCACGCACCTTTTATACTACTTTCCAAAGAACTCCAATAAAAGTTAGGTGAAAAATCACCAATAATTGACCTTTGTTCAAATAATAATGTCATTTCATTCATCGTTGGAAGATGCCATTCTAGACCATATTCATTTGCCACTTGATTAGCTTGGTTCCAAGTCACTTTATTAGGAATATCTTTTTTTTGTACGGCTAAACCATGCTTTTGTGAATTATCAATGTAGAAGATAATGCTATCGTCAGGTAATGTGTCACCAATCTTATAATCATTTGTGTCCTGTTGAGAACTGTCATTTTTTATAGCTATACTGCTATCTACATGATTACGAATGGGTCTTACATTAACTGACTTAATCGCGGGCAAGATGTCTTTTTTATCTACTCTTTTCCCATTAAGAAACAATTTCTTCAAAATCTTTTGCGCATCCTGATTATTTTGCTCCGCGGCTTTATTAAACCAATAGAACGCTTCGTCATTATTTTGCTCAATGCCGGTGCCGTGCAAATACATTTCACCTAATTTATATTCTGCGGGCGCAAAATTCTGTTGAGCTGCTTCATGAAACCAGTAAACAGCTTCATCATGATCTTCATCTGCGCCTTCGGCGTTAAAATGCATAAGACCTAATTGATATTGGCTCTCGGTATGTCCTAAATCAGCTAATTGACTAAATAGTTGTATTGCTTGGATATATTTTCTATGCGTATGAAGTGTTTTAGCTTTTAAAAAAGTATCATTTGTAATAAATTCGTAATCTAATTCATTTAACCGTTCTTCAACTGCGTCGTCGATTCCATTATTAACAGCAATTTTAGAGGGATGCCATAACAACACATTATTGGATGTAAAATCATAATCCGTTGCTCTACATATACGAGCAATTCTAGCCTGAGTTAAAGCATTACCCTCAGAAAGCCCCTGACACTTATAAGTATCTACAATTGCATTCCACCAATTACTTTGGTGATAAGTATCTAAAATTTTTGTTGCTTTAACAGGGCCGATGTTAGGACAACCTTTATAACCATCCGTAGAATCGCCAGTAAGAGTCTGATATAAATGAAATCTATCCGCTTCTAGCTCACTAATATATTGTGGCTGAATATCTTTATTTGGGTTATATAACCAACCAGGAATTGTTCGCATATCCTTATCTTCAGAGACTATTATTTTTTTACCCTGAATTTTTGTTGGATGCGTACTTAGGATGCCCATAACATCGTCGGCCTCTAAGTTCTCATAAATAATTGACGTATAGTTTTGGGTCAAATGCAGTTTGACTGCATCTAAATGAACAGGTCTTTCAATATCTTTACGATTGTGTTTATATGAAGGCAATAAGTGTTTACGCCAATTATTTTTATCACTAAGACATATTAAAGCTTCATCGGCATTTAGAATATCTATGTATCGATTGATAATATTGCCAGCCTTTCTGTTGGCGTCATAGACACTTTCATTTAATAAGGCACATTTATACGCAATAATATCTGCGTCTATCAATAATGTTATTCTCATGAACTTTTACTCATAAATAATCTGCCCTCTTAAATCCCTCACCAACACCCTATGAAACGCCAACCAAGTCTCATGGTCTTTGCTGTTACATACAGCTGAAGGTTTATTGATGGTTAGGGCTCTTTTTACGTTAACCTTATTAGCATCAAGTTGGTAAGTGGCGTCATATTCAATACCGTTATCATTAAAGTGTGCTGGTTCGGGTATTTTGGTCACTTTTACGTTATTAGGAAAGTTAAGCACGATTGAATCTTCTGTGTAATAAGATCTGCACACAAAAGGAAACTCTACTGAGTCATCATACTTAGTAACGGATTTTTTATGTATTATGCTGTTTGCTAAGCCATAAGGCACTGTCATGGCACCGTTACCCGGCATATTGCTGACGGGTTCTAACATAAACTCACTACTATATTTAAAGGGTGTATTTAAATCATAAACATCAGTAGGCGTAAATGACCCTGTACCCAGTTCACCATTAATTGTAAAGTAGTGATTCTCTAACACCTCTTTATTCTGACCTTGATAAGATTCAAATTCATTTCTAGCGGTAAACTCTTTACTGCCACTCGAACTTACGTCATGTGTGCCTTTGATGGTTCCGTCTGGCTGTATATCGAGTTTTATGTGATTAATTGATTGTTCGTCTCGGCTGTTAAAGGTTTTTGTGTGGCCGATTGCCTTAAGTGCCGTGAGTAAAGTGGGTTTATCCATGGCGGACTCAACCAAGATACCGAAAACATTAAGTCCTCGTGTGGAGTCTACGTATAGTTGCCATTTAGGCAAATAGGTGATCACATGATCAAAAGCACCAAATGAACCCAAGGTGGGTATTTTGTACTTTCTATCAGAGTTGATTAATGCGCTACTCGCTTCAATATGTTTGGCTTTTAAGAGTGTAATCAATAAATTGTTATGATCTTTACAGTCGCCAAAACGTTTTTGCAGGATATAGCTGGCCTCATGCGGAGTGTAATCATGTACGCCCAAAGTATCAGACACATAACGTATTTCTTTACTGACCCAGTTGTAAATCGCTTTGGCTTGTTGATAATCATCATCTATGCCTTTTGTAATACTATCTGCTAAGGCTTGTATTTCTGGAGTTACCTTAGCCTTTGGTGCTGCCGCATTTTCAAATAGCGTGGCTAAGGCAGTGGGATCTGCTAAAGTCGTAAAATGTAGGTGGGGGGCAAAGTCTGAATAATCCACTTCATTAGCTTCTTCTTTCAATGCTTGTGGGTGTGAGTAGGTGTATTGATAGCGTAATTGGCCGTCTTTAGCATCACTGAGACGCCCCCCATTAAGTTCTTTTATATCAATGTATAGTTTTAGACCTTTGGGGTATTGGATATTGTATTCCACATAACGATTATCCGTGTGTGGGTTAAACGGTACGAACAAATCATATTGGTGTTTAAACAGTGTCTTGTGAATTGTATTTATCGCTTTGTAATAAGTCTTGCTACCTACCACTACGTTGGGGTAAATAATTTGCACTGTTTTAGAGTCGTCTATACTGGCAGTACCATTTCCACTTGCATCTTTGGTAATAATATTATTCTTAGCCACGGCAATACGTTTGCCATCAGGCAATATTGTGTAGGCTTCTGTGACTTTAACACTTACATCTTCTGCACTATAAGAAATTTCATCATAGGCATAACCAATCGCGGCTTGCTGAGTATTGTATAGAGTGGTTAACTCTTGGACTTTTTCGCTAGTCCCATCGGCATTAATTTTAATGCTAAAGATTAACCTCTCAGTCGTGTAGGGGGTATCAATAACTTTGGCTTGGGTGGAAGTAGAGTTAAAGCCTAGAGTGATTATAAAAAAAGATGTTAGTAATTTGCGCATTAGATTATTTTAATGGTAAGGCTTTAATGAAACTTTACCATAATTACCCCTGTCTGGTTAGTTAAGATTGGGGGCTAATATAATCAAGGGTAACGACAAGTTATGACGCTTATTTAATGATTTTCGGAGTGTAACTTTGCCATGAAACTAGCGCAAACACTTCACCTGCAGGTGCAATGCTTCGACCTCGTGGTACAGACTCTAGACCACCTTGCATAATACCTGTGCGTGCTTGCACAGACACTCGACGTCCACGCACAGCACCTATGCATGCTTGCACAGACACCCGACCTCCACGCACAATACCTATGCATGCTTGCACAGACACTCGACCTCCACGCACAATACCTATGCATGCTTGCACAGACACTCGACCTCCACGCACAGTACCTGTGCTAGCTTGCACAGACATTCGACCATCTCACACAATATCTGTGCGTGCTTGCAGAGAGTCGAACACATAATTTTAATCATCCCCTAGCGTTAGAGCCCTCTCAATTTAAGTCATATTTTGTGTTATCCTACTCGGCTAAATTTTATTCAATAAATTCTCATATCACTTTATGCGAACTCGCGTTAAAATCTGCGGTTTTACCCGCCCTGAAGAAGCTGTTGTTGCCGCTCGATTAGGTGTGGATGCTATCGGCTTGGTGTTTTATCCACCTAGCCCAAGAAATGTTGATATTGAGCAAGCAGTGACCATTGTTAATGCCTTGCCGGCGTTTACATCGGTAGTGGCTTTATTTGTTGATGCAGAAGAAGTAAAAATCCGTGAAGTTTTAGCTCGGGTGCCGATTGACTGTCTGCAGTTTCATGGCAATGAACCCCCAGAAGCTTGCAGAATTTATGGCAAACGCTACATTAAAGCGGTGCCGATGCAAAATGAAACGGATGTGAAGGCGTTAGCACTTGCCTATCATGATGCGGATGGTTTATTGCTAGATGCTTATGACGCTAAAGCAAAAGGCGGAACAGGACACCCGTTTAATTGGGACTTAATTCCAACAGATTGCACTCTGCCCATTATTTTGGCGGGTGGATTAGATGAAACAAACGCCAAGCACGCAATTTTAAGTGTAAAACCTTATGCTTTAGATGTCAGTAGCGGTGTCGAAATAGCAAAGGGCGTTAAAGACTCAATAAAAATAGCAGCATTTATAGAACAAGTTAATGAGGGTGACCAGGTAACACTATGAATAATAAATATAATATGCCCGATGATCGGGGGCACTTTGGCCCCTATGGTGGAATTTTTGTTGCAGAAACACTAATGCCACCCATCCAAGAACTTAATGAAGCGTATCAACGCTACATTAATGATCCTGAATTTATAGCTGAGCTAGATAAAGACTTAAAATATTATGTAGGCCGGCCTTCACCGCTTTATCATGCAGAACGCTGGAGCCGTGAACTGGGTGGCGCACAAATTTATTTAAAGCGTGAAGACCTTAACCACACCGGCTCTCATAAAATCAACAATACGGTCGGTCAAGCTTTGCTTGCTAAGCGTATGGGCAAAACCCGCATTATTGCCGAAACAGGTGCCGGACAACATGGCGTTGCCACAGCCACTATTGCCGCCAGATTAGGCTTAGAGTGTGTTGTGTATATGGGCGCTGTGGACGTAGCCAGACAATCACTTAATGTCTATAGAATGAAGTTATTAGGCGCTAAAGTGGTGGCGGTTGAATCCGGTTCAAAAACCTTAAAAGACGCACTTAACGAAGCACTCAGAGATTGGGTAACCAATGTTGATAACACTTTTTATATCATTGGTACGGTAGCAGGCCCACATCCCTACCCTGCTATGGTTAGAGATTTTCAATCTATTATTGGTAGAGAAGCTAAAGAACAATGTATTGAAGCAACTGGCCGTTTACCGGATGCTTTAGTAGCTTGTGTTGGCGGTGGTTCTAATGCAATCGGTTTATTCTATCCTTTTATAGATGATGCTTCGGTAAAAATGTACGGCGTTGAAGCGGCCGGTGATGGTGTTGCTACGGGTCGCCATTCAGCACCTTTATGTGCAGGTCGTCCTGGGGTTTTACATGGTAATCGTACGTATTTGATGTGTGATGACGATGGCGAAATTATCGAAACCCATTCTATTTCTGCGGGCTTAGATTATCCTGGTGTGGGTCCTGAACATGCTTGGTTAAAAGATACTGGCCGTGCTACTTATGTAAACATCACTGATACTGAAGCCTTAGAAGGTTTTTATGCCTTAACCCGTATGGAAGGTATTATTCCGGCTTTAGAATCTAGCCATGCCATGGCCTATGCGATGAAGCTAGCCCCTACCATGAGCAAAGATGAAACACTGATTATTAATTTGTCAGGTCGTGGCGATAAAGACATGCAAACCATGGCAAAACGTGAAGGTATTGAACTATGAGTCGCTTAGCTAGTACATTTGAAGAACTTGCCAAAACAGGTCGCAAGGCACTAATCCCCTTTATCACCGCCGGCGATCCTAGTCCTAATTTTACTGTACCGTTGATGCATGCCATGGTTGAAGCGGGCGTTGATGTGATTGAATTAGGCATACCCTTCTCTGACCCCATGGCAGATGGCCCGGTTATCCAAAGAGCCAGTGAACGGGCTTTAGCTCATAAGATGAGCTTAAGACGTACCCTAGAAATCGCAATAGAATTTAGAAAAACAAATCAAACAACACCGGTTGTGTTAATGGGCTATTTAAACCCTATTGAAGCAATGGGGTATGAAGACTTTGCCAATGCCGCTCAACGTGCTGACATTGACGGCGTATTAACCGTTGATTTACCCCCCGAAGAAGGCATGGAATGCAGCGCTTTATTAAAAGCACGCGACATAGATCCTATTTTTCTATTAGCCCCCAATAGCACTGATGAACGCGTGCAAAAAATGGATTTAGCCGGCAGTGGTTACATCTATTATGTGTCGCTAAAAGGTGTTACTGGCGCCGGACATTTAAACATTACAGATGTCGAAAACAAGCTAAAACAAATTAAAGCGCATACAAATCTACCTATTGCTGTTGGCTTTGGTGTAAAAGATGCACAAACGGCACAAGCCATTGCTAATGTGGGTGACGGTGTTGTTATTGGTAGCGCCTTGATTAGTAAAATTGAAGCTAACCTCGACAACCCTGAGCAAGCGCACAAAGAAATAATAGAATTATTAGTATCCATTCGCCAAGCGATGGATAATTAGAAAAAACATCACCTATAAGCATTACGGAGTAAGCAATGAGTTGGTTTGAAATACTACTACCCAAAACCATTAGAACTGAAGGATCTACAAAAAAAGTCACTGTACCCGAAGGTTTGTGGACAAAGTGTCCTAGTTGCAATGCCATTCTTTATAACAATGAATTAGAAAAAAACCTGCACGTATGCCCAAAGTGTGACCATCACTTGCGTATTTCAGCTAGAACACGTATCGACATGTTTCTTGATGAAGAAGGTCGAGTAGAAATAGGCAAAAACATTAAGCCTGTTGACCCTCTAAAATTTAAAGACACTAAGAAATATAAAGATAGAGTAACCCAAGCGCAAAAACAAACGAAAGAACATGACGCGCTTGTTGTTATACAAGGCAAATTAGAAGGGCAAGACCTTGTTGTTGCCGCTTTCGATTTTAGTTTTATGGGCGGCTCAATGGGCTCTGTGGTAGGTGAGCGTTTTGTCCGTGGTGTTAACCGAAGCTTAGAATTAGGCATTCCTTTTATTGTATTTACCGCCAGTGGTGGCGCTAGAATGCAAGAGTCATTATTCTCTTTGTTCCAAATGGCAAAAACCAGTGCTGCTTTAACTAAACTTTCTGAAGCAGGCATACCTTATATCTCTTTTATGACGGACCCTACTATGGGCGGTGTATCAGCTAGTTTAGCCATGCTCGGAGATATTAATGCTGCCGAACCTAATGCCCTCATAGGATTTGCAGGCCCTCGAGTCATCGAACAAACTGTACGCGAAAAGTTACCCGAAGGCTTTCAACGCAGTGAGTTCCTTCAGGAACATGGCGCGATTGATATGATTATCAGCAGAAGCGAAATTCGCAGCAAAATTGGAAGTGTCTTAAAACTATTAACCGCCGCTAAATTAGAGAAAGAGGTCTTATTTCCTCCAACATCACTCTCTCTAGAAACAAATACAGTGACCGAGCCTAGCTCAGAACAAGCGTAAACCTCAAAGTTTTTTAAACGATAATGCGCTTTGACTCGCTAAAAGGGTGGTTGGATTGGCAAGAAAACTTCCACCCTATTTCGATAGATTTAGGATTAGACCGTGTCAATCGAGTTTATCGCGCCCTTAACCCTAGCCGAAAGAAACCAACGACTATTACAGTCGCAGGAACAAATGGCAAAGGTTCTTGTATCGCCTATCTAGAAGCCATATACAGAGCCCAAGGTTATCGTGTCGGCACCTATTCCTCGCCACACATACTAAAATATAACGAACGTATAAAAATAAACGGTGAACCCGTTTCGGATGCTCTTATTTGCGATGCATTTTCTAAAATAGAAGCTGTTCGTGACGAAACATCACTCAGTTACTTTGAATTTGGCACCTTAGCCGCTCTAGAAATCTTTAAAAACGCTCATTTAGACATCCAATTACTTGAAGTGGGTTTAGGCGGTCGTCTTGATGCTGTTAATATTGTAGAACCCGATATAACATTAATCACTAGCATAGCGATTGATCATGTTGATTGGCTAGGCACCACAAGAGAAGCAATTGGCCGAGAAAAGTCAGGTATTTTTAGAACCGACATACCTGCCATTGTGGGGGATCCTAATCCGCCAGAGACACTACTAGAAATTGCTACCTATAAAAAAGCCCCGCTTTATCTCATTAAAAGCGACTTCAATTATTCCAAGCACGATACGACTTGGGACTGGACATCGAAGCAACGCATTATTACCGACATCCCAGAACCTGGATTAAAAGGTGAGCATCAATATCGTAATGCATCTTCTGCGATTTTGGCCGTCGATTTGTTATCAAAAAAGCTATTCGTTGATAATGATGCCATCAGAAATGGAATTAAAAATATCCATTTACTCGGTCGATTTCAACTAATTGATGATAAAATCCCTGTGCTGTTAGATGTTGGGCACAATCCAGAGGCCGTGAAAACGCTAGTTGATTATTTAACGACGGCTTTTCCCGATAAAAAAATACACGCTATCTTTTCAATGATGAAGGATAAAGATATCGCCAGCGTGCTGGAAATTATGAATCCTGTCATCTACGATTGGTTTTTTACGCCATTAAGTAACCCCAGAACTGTAGCAGAAGAAACGATGAAAAATATCTTTTCTCAAAGTTCAGTTTCTAGAGTTTCTTTTGGATATAAAGATTTTAATGATGCATTTAACACTGCACAAAGTCAGTCTCAACCAAATGATTTACTTCTCGTTTTTGGGTCTTTTTTCTTAGTATCTGAATGTTTGAATGAATTTAAAAAGAGTGAGTTAACAATATGAATCCAGAGTTAAAACAACGCTTAATTGGTGCTGTAGTTGTTACTGCACTTGCCGCTATATTCATTCCCATGTTGTTTGATGATCCGATTGACCAAGGTGGGCAATCAGTAACCGAACTTGAAATTCCTTCCGCTCCTATCACTACAGGGGAAATTTCAGCCAATAAACTCCCCAGTAATAGTAAAGAGGTTTTAGCATCACAAGAACCGAGTCCTGAAACTACTTTAAACGCCGCAGAAGAATCTGAATTATCAGCTGAAACCACACCACCCGCAGAAGCAAACGTACAAGAAGAACCTGAAAATACTTCGGCTTCTTTAGATACAGGCATGGTTAATGAACAAAACCAAGTGATAACCAGCAAAAATACTCAGCCAGCTGTTGTTAAACCGGCCCCTGCAGCAGTAGAGCAGCCTACATCAATAGAACAGCCTAAAAAACCAACTCCAGCGCCCCCTAAAACACCCGTAAAGAACACAACACCCCCTGTTACTAATCCTGTTAGTAACGAAAGCGCGATTACCAACACGCCAAAAGTAAAATCTGAATTTAGTCGCTGGACTCTCCAAGCCGGTAGTTTTAGTAAGAAAGAAAATGCGACGGCTTTAATGGAAACGCTCAAAAAACAAGGTTTACCTGTCACTCTAGATACGGTAAATGGTGCTAACAATAGTGTTATTTATCGACTCAAAGTAGGCCCTACGCTGGATAAAAAACGCGCCAATGACATGAAAGCCAAATTAGATAATCTAAAAATTCAATCTTTAATGATTTCTGAATAACGCATTGGTTCTGTAACAATACGTTATCTGGGTAAGAGGGCATACTCTGTCTAAATAGGCAGAACTATTAACTATCACTTAATAAACCTTAAGCAAAAAATAAAATTATGTGTGGTATTGCTGCAATTGTTTCACATCAAGCTGTTAACCAAGAACTCTATGACGCTCTCACTGTCTTACAGCACAGAGGACAAGATGCTGCAGGTATAGTCACTTGCGAAGGAGGTCGTTTACATTTACGTAAAGATAATGGCCTAACACGCGATGTATTTAATAATGCCCAAATGCTCAAATTAAAAGGCAACATGGGGATTGCACATGTTCGCTACCCTACAGCGGGATGCACCAGTTCTGCGGAAGCACAACCTTTTTACGTTAACTCACCCTTTGGCCTTACCCTTGCTCACAACGGTAATTTAACCAATACCGAAGAATTAAAAAAAGCGTTGTTTGTTGAAGATCAACGTCATATCAATACCGACTCTGACTCGGAAGTACTTTTAAACGTCTTTGCTCATGAACTCCACATATTAGGTAAGCTGGACTTGAGTGTTGAGGACATCTTTGAAGCTGTGCGTGGTGTTCATCGTCGTTGCAGAGGCGCTTATGCCGTTGTGATAATGATTGCAGGTGTTGGCATATTAGGCTTTAGAGATCCACATGGTATAAGACCCATTGTTTTCGGAGAGCGAAAATCAGAAGACGGTCCAGAGTTTATGATTGCCTCAGAAAGTGTCGCTCTTGATGTATTAGGTTTCGATCTTATCCGTGACATAGAACCGGGTGAAGCTATCTTCATAGAGGCGTCAGGTGTACTTCATACCGAACAATGTTCAGAAATCGTAGATCACTGCCCTTGTATTTTCGAATATGTTTATTTTGCCCGTCCTGACTCAATTATCGACGACATATCCGTCTATAAAGCCAGACTTCGTATGGGAGACAAACTTGCTGCGAAAGTCATTAGAGAGTGGCCGGATTATGATATTGATGTTGTCATTCCCATTCCAGATACCAGCAGAACGGCCGCATTACAAATGGCTAACAAGTTAGGCGTTAAATTTAGTGAAGGCTTTATGAAGAACCGATACATCGGTAGAACCTTTATTATGCCAGGTCAAAAAATGCGCGAAAAATCTGTTCGTCAAAAGTTGAACGCTATAGACCTTGAATTTAACGGCAAAAATGTTTTACTAGTTGATGACTCAGTAGTAAGAGGCACAACCTCTGCTCAAATTATTCAAATGGCGCGTGATGCGGGTGCTAAAAAAGTATACTTTGCTTCAGCGGCGCCGCCAGTTAGATATCCTAATGTTTACGGCATAGATATGCCTGCTGCAAATGAGCTAATTGCTCATGATCGTACCGAAGAAGAAGTGTGCGAGGCTATTGGTGCAGACCGTTTAATTTATCAAGATTTAGAAGACTTGATTGAAGCCGTTCGTAAAGGGAACCCTAGTATCGAGCACTTCGATACCTCTTGCTTTAGCAAAGAATATATCACAGGCGATATTGACGACGCTTATCTTGAAAAAACGGAGGCTTTACGTAACGATAACGCTCAGGCGGAACGTAATTCAGCAAAATCAATTATCGAAATGATATAAGACAGTACACAGATAACCCAACGATATGACCGATACCAACTGGAACGATTACGCCCTAGAAACACAAGCTATTAGAGCAGGTCATGTTCGTACGCCTGAAGATGAACACAGCATCCCCATCTTTGCGACTTCCAGTTATGTATTTAAAAGTGCTGAAGAAGCGGCTTTACGTTTTACCGGCAAAAAACCAGGAAACATCTATTCTCGCTTTACCAATCCAACGGTTAATGCTTTTCAAGAAAGATTAGCTTTTATGGAAAAAGGCGAGCGTTGCCTTGCTTTTTCATCTGGCATGGCCGCGATTATGGCGGTCGGCATGGGTTTACTTAAAGCAGGCGATCATGTTGTCTGTTCACGCAGTGTGTTTGGCAATACCGTGTTAGTTTTTCAAAATTACTTTGCAAAGTTTGGTGTCGAAACTGAATTTGTTGATTTAATCGATACGGCCGCATGGGAAGCTGCCATAAAACCAAACACCCGTTTTTTATTTATAGAAACACCCTCTAACCCACTCATTGAAATTGCCGATATTCAAGCGTTAGCTAATATTGCGCATGCCCATGATGCGCTTTTAATTGTGGATAATTGCTTCTGTACCCCCGTACTGCAAAAACCATTCGAGCTCGGCGCTGATATTGTTATCCATTCAGCCACTAAATATATCGATGGACAAGGTCGCTGTGTAGGTGGTGCTGTGATCGCCAGTGATGAAATTATTGAAAAACATATTTATCCTTACCTAAGAACAGGCGGCGCAACGATGAGTCCGTTCAATGCGTGGGTATTTTTGTCTGGCTTAGAAACCTTAGCCGTTCGAATGAAAGCACATTGTGACAACGCTTTTGAATTAGCAAAATGGTTAGAACAACAATCAAATGTCGCTAAAGTTCACTACCCTGGCCTAGCCTTTCATGCTCAACATGATTTAGCCAAGAAACAACAAAGTCGCTTTGGCGGCATTGTCAGCTTTGAACTAGAAGCGGGCAAAGATCATGCATGGAAATTGATTGATTCAACTCAAATGATCTCGATCACCGCTAATTTAGGCGATGTAAAAACTACCATCACGCATCCAGCTACAACAACGCATGGTCGTTTAAGTCCAGAAGCTAGGGCTAAAGCAGGCATTAAAGACGGCTTGGTGCGTATTTCAGTGGGACTAGAAGCGATCGAAGATATAAAAAATGATCTTGTTAAAGGGTTGGCCTAAACCAAGACCCCGTCATTAATTTATAACTATGGACGTAGATGTACTTTGTGTAGGTCACGCATCTTATGACCTCATTTTCTCGATTGATCATCACCCCCTTGCGGACGAGAAAATATCAGCCGATGATTTTTTTAGTTGTGGCGGAGGGCCAGCCGCTAATGCCTCGGTAACCATCACTAGATTAGGATTTAATGCGGGCTTTGCTGGCTATCTAGGCAATGACATTTTCGGCGAAAATCATTATCAAGAATTAATCAAAGAGGGTGTTAACACCCAATTGATAGCCCGTGACCACCACCCTACCCCACTCTCGACCATTTTAGTGAAACCGGATGGTAGACGCTCGCTTATTAACTACAAAGGCTCCACTACCCCTCTAACTGCTGATGCAATTGACTTTTCATCTCTAAAGGCCAAAGTAGTGCTATTCGATGGTCATGAACCTAATATATCCCTGTCATTACTCAAGCAGCTTAAAAAACAAAATATACCCACGGTATTAGATGCGGGCTCTGTTCATGAGGGAACTCTAAGCTTAATGGATAAAGTGGATTATTTAGTATGTTCAGAAAAGTTTGCTATTCAGTTTGCAGGTAATGAAACCGACGCCCTTTCTAGCTTAGCTAAACTGTCGCCTAATGTCGTTATTACGCTGGGTGAACGTGGCCTCATTTGGCAACGTGATCATGAAACAGGGCAATTAAATGCTTTTAATATTAAGGCGCTAGATACCACCGGTGCGGGAGATGCTTTTCATGGTGCTTTTGCTGCAGCTCTCACAACACAGATGAATTGGCAGGAAATTTTAAAGTTCTCTAGCGCGGCAGGCGCATTATGTTGTACAAAAGTAGGAGCTAGAGTCGGATTACCCACTAAATTAGAGCATAGTAAATTTTTAAATGCGTGTACTATTTAAAAAACGGTTTAATTAAAATACAATTAATAAGAATAAGATGGTCAGGTGGATTAATCTGATATTATCTTAGTAATTTATATAGTTAATATAAAACAAACGCAATCTGAACCCCTATAAATTGAACGACTCAAACACATGACTACTCTTCATAAAATGTCGTTTACTCTATGGAGCCAATGATGAACGCCCCCTCTAAAGTATCAACTTCGATCTCACAAATTAGCTCCATCATCATTTTAATCACCATCATTATTGCTGGTGGCTGGGCTCTCTCTATTTACGAAGAATCAAAAACCCCACCCATAGATTACACACAATCGATAGTAGAAGGAGAAAATGCTTTAAATGATGGGCATTACCGTGAAGCAAAACTTATTTTTGAAGAAGAGCTCCGTATAAATCCCAAAAACCAACAAGCGATTTGGGGAGTCAAGATAACCCAAGTTAAAGAGGCAATGGGGCAACCAGGATTTAAAGAAACCATTGATCAACTTCATGAAGAAGATCCCAATAACGCGAGCATCAATTTATTTCTAGGTGAGTTTCACGTTAGCAATAAAGAATACGATAAATCAATCCCCTACTTTGAGAAAGCCCTATTAGAAAACCCACGATTAGCTGAGGCGCATAATGACTTAGCGATTGTTTATGTGCATCTGGGTGATTACGAAACTGCAAAAATTGAGTTTCTAAATGCTATCGATAACTCTGCCAGACCTAAATATCGTAATAATTTAGGCGCTGTCTACATTAAACAAAAACGATACGAAGAAGCCGTCAAAGAATACGGTAGAAATAAAGAATATCCCTTTTCAGCCATTGAGAGCTCAAAGATTTATTGGCGCCTTGAATACCTTAGTCAGGCAACCAACTATCAAAATCAGGCCATTGAGTGGTTAAACGACAAAGCCATCATGGCGAAGCCGGAAAACCAAGAGCCTTGGTCCGTTGAGATGAGTTCGGATAATTACATGGACCTGAGCAGTCTAGAAGAGAAAAAGAGTTACGCTTACTTCTGCCTTTCTGTCAGTCTGTATCTCCAAGGAGATAAAGCTGGGGTAGAGAATGAACTGAAGAAAATAGCAGATTTAACGCCCACTCGGTCTAATCAATTTACTGCACTTTTGGCTAACACGCTGGATAAATTAGTCATAGCCAACCCTAATTATTCGGATGAAATTACGAGTTATAGGCAACAGTATTTATAAAATAAAAATAGATCCTCATTCGTGAACTCAATTTTCTATCTACCCGCGAAAATTCGCGCAATTGCGTTCCTCGGCTTATTATTATTAGCGCTTTCTATTCTCGGCGGCATGATATGGAGAAATCTACATCATTTTGAAACCGTCTTATCGTATGTCAATTACTCTCATCGTATCCAAAGCATCTCAGTCGATTTGCAGCAATCTTTAATTGGATTTATAACGGAAACCACTACCGAGTCTCAGCCTATTGTTTTAAATAAAACATTAACTGAGATGCAAACCTTAATTGACGATGACCACTATTTATCACCCTCTACAAAAGATCGTTTAGAAACAGTAAAAAGCTTACTTTTAAACATTGATAAATTAGAAAAGGCACAAAAAAATAGCCAACTCATCCAAGCCGTAAAACTTATGACCCAAACCTTGGAAGAGGAAGGCTTAATAAGAGAAAAACTATTAGAAGATATTAACTTTGATACCCAGACAGAACTCTATATCGCATTAATCACTTTTACTCTAATTTTAACGGGAGCGATGTTATTTTTGCACTTTAGAATTCTTCATCCCCTTAATGACCTAAGGCTCTTATTAGAAAGACTCACCGAAGAAAACTACACTCCTATAAAAACAGCGCATTTAGACCCTTTATTATTCCCCGTTTTTAATAGTTATAACGAAATGGTCCTGCATTTAGCAGAGCTAGAAGAAGCCCAACAACGCTACGCTCTTTCTCTAAAGCACGAAGTACGTTTGGCCACACAGGCCTTATTAGAACAACAATACAGCCTTGCTAGAGCCGAACGATTAGCCGCCATTGGTGAAGTCGCCGCAGAATTAGCCCACGAAATACGGAATCCATTAGCAGGTATCCAAATGGCTTTTAGTAATCTCAGACGTGAAATTGCGGACGAAAATCAACGCGAAAGAATAGAGTTAATTAGTAATGAACTTAAGCGCCTAGGTCGCTTACTCAATGACATGCTGGATCAAAGTCGACATTCGCCCGAAGTTGCTACCCATTTTAATATCACTAAATTGATTCAAGATTTAATCACATTAACACGTTATCAAATACCTGAAAGGATAGAACTGATCATCGATTCACCTAATAACCTGAATGTTCACTTACCTGAAAGTGGTATCCGTCAGGCACTACTCAACTTGATACTCAACTCAGCTGACGCGCTAAGAAACAACGCAGGTATCATTCATATTAAAACAAAGGCAGAAGCGGATAACTTATCTATAGAAGTATTTGATAATGGCCCTGGCTTCTCTCAAGACATGCTTAATTACGGCATAAGACCTTTCCGAACCAGCCATCAAGATGGCACCGGCTTAGGTTTAGCCATGGTTCAACGATTTGTAAAAGACATCGGCGGAAAAATCAAGCTCAGCAACCTTCATCCTAAAGGCGCTTGTGTTTCTATTTTAATTCCCAAAGCCTGCCTAACTAAACAAAAATCATGATAGAAACCTTACTGATTATAGAAGATGAAAAATTACTAGGAACGGAGCTTTCTAGACATTATCGCTCACATGGCTGGGAGGTGATATTAGCGAAGACCCTAGAGGAAGCTAAAAGTCTTATTTTAAAAGATCGCATTGAGCCATTACTCATACTGTCTGACATGAACCTACCTGATGGTAATGCACTTGATTTTATGGAGTCCATAAAGAAACAAGTGAACTATGCTGAATGGTTGTTTCTAACCGGCTATGGCAGCGTACCTGATTCCGTTAGAGCGCTTAGACTCGGGGCTTATGACTTTTTAGAAAAACCTTGTGATTTAGAGCGCTTAGATCTCGTTGTAACCAGTGCAACGCGCAGTGCCTTAATGCAACGCCGAGTTATTGATCAAACAAAACAAGGTTACCGAAGATACTCCCCTGATGCTTATTTAGGCCAAAGTGAACAAGCCATCAATATTAGAGCGTTATTATCTAAACTGACCAATGTGCCTTTCAGCGCTTTAATCATAGGTGGCGAAAGTGGCACCGGCAAAGGGTTAACAGCACGCATATTACATTATGGGGGACCGCGAGCTCAAAACCCTATGATAGAAGTCAACTGCGCTGCGCTGCCGCGAGAACTGCTTGAGTCCGAATTATTCGGACATGAACCTGGGGCATTCACTGGCGCTTCAGGAAGACACCGTGGATTGCTTGAACAAGCCGATGGCGGCACTCTTTTTATGGATGAAATTGGTGAAATGCCCCTCGATCTGCAAGCTAAATTATTAAAAGCCATTGAAGATCATAAATTCCGTCGCTTAGGTGGCGAAAAAGAAATCAATGTTGACGTGCAAATAGTGGCCGCCAGCAACCGCGACCTAGAACAGATGACCCAAGAAGGTCATTTCAGAGCAGACTTATATCATCGCCTGAGTGTATTTAAAGTGATCTTGCCGCCCTTACGTGAAGCGATCGATGATTTGGATGAACTAGTACCTCTTTTTATCGCAGAATACAATGCTAAAGCGGGTCGCCAAGTTAAGAATATATCGGATGAGGTCTGGCAAAAACTAAAAAGCCACCATTGGCCCGGTAATGTAAGAGAATTAAGGAATGTTATTGAACGTTGCGTACTCTTTGCAGACAGTCATATTTTCCCGATTCAATGGTTACAATTGCCTAGAAAATCATCGCCTTCATTACCAATGGAAGGTTCTGAAGAGATTACCGATCCAAACCAAGCTAAAGCCCATCAGTCAGGTATCTACTTGCCATTAGATGGCAGTATGGCATTAGATGATATGGATCGTTTTATCATCAAAACAGCCTTAGACAGAGCCGATAACAATCTAACAGCCGCCGCTAGAGACTTGGGCGCAACGCGAGAAACTTTGCGTTATCGCGTTAGAAAATACAATCTAAAAACAGTTGATTAGACCCTTGATAACGCGCTAACTTAAATCAATACGCACTCAATTGGTGCAATTAAGGCATCATTCAACACCCTACACAGATAATAAGCCATAAAAATCAGCAAACTAATTATATGGCTTGTTTTTTGCATGAATTATTAGTCTAATATAAAGATTCAGGGTTAAGCTGGTATAAAGCAGAGATATGCAACAAGACTATCAACTAAAGCATGGAAAGCCCTATCCTTCGGGTTCAAAATATAACGAAAAAGGGGTTAACTTCTCCATTTTTAGTCGTTATGCCGAACAAGTGGAATTACTATTATTCTCGAGTGCTGATAGTGACGAACCGTTCCAAATCATCCCACTCAATAAAGACATAAACCGCACCTTTTTCTCTTGGCATGTTTACGTCTCAAAACTACCTGTGGGCACATGGTACACCTGGCGCATGAACGGCCAAGGCCAAGAGCGTGATTCTGGATTCCGTTTTGAAAAAGAAAAACATCTACTTGATCCATGGGCACAAGCTGTAAGCCATAAACGCTGGGATAGAAAAGCGGCTTGCAATCCAGGTGATAACGTACTGAGCTCAATGCGCTGCATGGTCACCGATGATCAATATGATTGGGAAGGTGACGTGCCTTTAGCCATTCGTAGTGAAAAAGCCATCGTATATGAACTACATGTGGGCGGTTTTACCCGTCATTCATCATCAAAAGTTAAACATCCAGGTACGTTCTCAGGTCTTATTGAAAAGATACCCTATCTACAAAAACTGGGCATTAGCCATGTAGAACTATTACCCGTCATGGCTTTTGACGAACAAGACGTGCCGCCCAAAACAGCAGAACTCGGTTTAAAAAACTATTGGGGATACAGTACTCACAGCTTCTTTAGCCCACACCCCGGTTACTGTGTAACACCTGAGGAGGGTACACATGTTCAAGAATTTAGAGATTTAGTTAAAGCGCTCCATAAAGCAGGCATCGGCGTGATTATGGATGTAGTCTTTAATCATACGGCTGAAGCAGGCGCGACCGGCCCCGTTATTAATTTTAGAGGCATCGGCGGTAAATCTTTCTATCACACCGACAACGCAGATAAAAGCATCCTACGTGACTATACAGGCTGTGGAAACACGGTTAATGCCAATCACCCCTTAGTCGCCCGCTTTATCATTAGCTGCCTAGAATATTGGGTCAGAGAAATGCATGTCGACGGCTTCCGTTTTGACTTAGCCAGCGCCATGGCGAGAGGCGAAAACGGCGAAGTATTACAAGATCCGCCTGTATTGTGGGGCATTGAGCTTTCAGAGCAACTGATTAAAACAAAACTCATTGCAGAAGCGTGGGATGCCGCAGGGCTTTATCAAGTAGGCAGCTTCCCTGGCTATCGTTGGGCAGAGTGGAATGGTCGCTACAGAGACATCATTCGCCAATTCGTCAGAGGGGATAAAGGTTTATTATCAGAATTAGCCACCCGTATTTGTGGCAGTAGCGACCTCTATCAACACCAAGGTCGTTTACCCATCAACAGCATCAACTTTGTCACCTGTCATGATGGTTTTACGTTATACGACTTATTCAGTTACAACGAAAAACATAATCTAGCCAATGGCGAAGATAATCGTGATGGCTGCAGTAACAATCTAAGTTATAACTCTGGCGTTGAAGGGGACACAAACAATGCGGACATTTTAGATTTTCGTAAGAAACAAGCTAAGAACGTGTTTGCTATTTTATTGCTTAGCCAAGGTGTACCGATGCTATTGGCTGGGGATGAAATCTTACACAGCCAACGCGGTAACAACAATTGTTACTGCCAAGATAATGATACGAGTTGGATAGATTGGAACCTGGCTAAAAAAAATGCCGATGTTTTACGCTTTGTGCAAGAAATGATCTCCTTACGTAAAAGACATCCCGCCATTATGCGCAGACGCTTTCTCACCGGAGAAGTGCCGACCGGCAAAGATAAACCTGATGTATCTTGGCATGGCACTGAGATTAATGAACCACTCTGGTTTGACCCCGAAGCACGCATTCTTGCTTTTACCTTAACGGGTCTTGACGCAGATGAAGAAGATTTACATGTTGTCATGAATATGTCAGATGAAAGTGCTTCTATTCGACTCCCGCTGATTAAAGCTAAAAAATGGTGTGTTGCATTAGACACTTCGCAGCAAGCACCTTACGATATTATTACCCCAACCAAGCAAAAACAATACAAAGGTAGCCATTACACTGTTCATGAAAAAACGGTCGTTATCTTTGAAAGCACTCCCAGCAGACGTACTACTTTACTGAGTTTATTTTAAAATCTAACCCGTTAGGCATGTTAAAATAAACACATGAGAATTGAGCATTTAAATCGTGACCATGGCATTAAAGGCCACCTCAAATTCGATAAAGGCAATGGTCACTTACCCTTTATTTTTATCAACAATGCCCGTGCGAGCGCCATTATTTCTCTGCATGGTGCGCAAATCCTGTCCTATAAACCCCATAGGGAAGAAGAAGATTTACTCTTTGTCAGCCAAAACTCATGGTATGAAGAAGGCAGAGCTATCAGAGGCGGTATACCGCTATGCTGGCCCTGGTTTGGCCCAGACCCCTCAGAAGATAAAAGACCCGATCACGGCTTTGTGCGTAATGGCTTGTGGGATATTTTAAAGACCGAAGCGCTCTCTAAAGATGAAACTAAAATTGTGTTTCAGTTTGAGAACTCCCCTAAAAGCGAAGCTTATTGGCAACAACCCTTCAGTTTAGAATTAGAAGTCATCATCAGTGACACGCTCACGGTAAATTTAATCACCCGTAATACCGGTGATAAATCTTTTACTATTACGCAAGCGCTCCACGCCTACTTTAATGTAGGGCACATCAACGACATTAAGATTTTAGGCTTAGATAATTCTGCTTACTTAGACAAAGCACAAAATGAAGAAGAATACCAACAAGAGGGGCACCTGACTATTAACACCGAAGTTAATAGGATTTATAAAGATGTCGAAAACCCGTTGGTCATTCAAGATCAGGCCTTTAGAAGAAAGATCATTATTACGGCAACACATCACAAAACAGCGGTCGTCTGGAACCCAGGCGTAGACTTACCCCCGACCATTACCGATTTAGAGACTGACGATTACCAACGCTTTGTCTGTGTTGAATCAGGCAATGTCTCTTGCGATACTATTGAAGTCCCCCCCCAAAGTGAGTTTCAGCTTCGCGCTAATTACAAAATTGGCAAAATCTAATGCGCATTGATTCAGAATATCGAACCAATACTCGTCACTGTTAACTGCATATTTCATGAATAGCATTAATACACTATTAGTTGAAGACAATCCGATCGACTTCAGCCTAGAAAATCTCCTTAAAACAGAAGGCTATGCACATCTTAAATCTAGCTATGAAGAGAGCACCCATACGCTAATCAAAGAAATCAAGCCTAATATAATTATATTTAATTTAAATACTCTCGCGGAGTCAACTTTATTAGATTTAAAAAAGCTTAGTGCCTTTAAAGCATTACCTATCATAATTTTCAGTAGAGAAGCGTCTTCAGAAGCTATCGAGCTTGCAATTAAATTGGATATCAGCGAACTGTTTATCAATCATGATAAACCAGCCAGCATTAAGTCTATTATCAACATTGCAATCAGTCGATTTAATCACCAACAAGCATTAAGAAGCGAGTTAGAAGAAGCTTTAGAAAAACTAGAAAACAGGAAACTAACCGATCGTGCTAAAGCCATTCTTATTAAAACTCAAAACTTTAGTGAGGATGAGGCTTATCACACGCTTAGAAAGCTTGCGATGGATAGAAAAATCACATTAGGTGAAATGGCTAAAAATGTCATTGCCATGTCAGAATTGTTTAAATAAGAGTTACTGCATATACAACTATGAAAACATTTATCAAAGTCACTGAAATATGGGTTCCAGACAAAACCAGAACGCATCTTGAATTTGGCTCTGGCCTATATGGTGACCTTAATGACTTTAAAGCAGATAGTGCTCAACAAAAATTTGCCTATAACGAAGGATTACCGGGTAAGGCGTGGGCAGAAGGTCATCCCATCGTTCTCAACCAATTTGAACACTCTTACTTTAAACGCACTCTTTCAGCCCAAAATGCTGGGCTAAACTGTGGCATTGCCTTACCTATATTCTCAGGTGAGTTTTTAATGGCAGTGGTGGTTTTTTTATGCGGTGACGATGAAGACCATGCCGGAGCGATAGAAGTCTGGAGTCGATCAGAAACCATGGAAAACACGCTCAGTATCATGGATGGTTATTACGGCACTTTAAAACATTTTGAAACGATTTCTAGAGAACTATCCGTACCAAAAAACCAAGGAATAGCGGGGTTAGCATGGGAAACAGGGATGCCAATACTCATTGAAGATCTAGGGAAAGCTGATAATTTTATCAGAGCAAAAGAAGCTCAATTAGAGGGCATCACCGTTGGTATTAGTATTCCCGTTTATAACCATCATGAAGTACCTTATATAATGGCGTTTCTTTCGGCAAAATCTACTCCCATTGCTAAACGTATCCAACTCTGGATACCTAACAAAGAAGGCAACCAACTCATTTGTCAACAAGGTTTCAGTAAAGATGCTAATGATTTAGCCGCAATTTTTGAAACACTTCCAGTAACTAAGGGTGTCGGGGCGCTAGGTCGAGTATGGCTAACTGGCATACCCATTATCACCGGTGATAATGAAACAAATTACACCCCTGAATTAAATAACCTAAGTACCATGTTGGCTATACCGGTAATAGAACAAGGACATTTAAAAGCGATTGTAAGCTTCTTATTCTGAAACCTTAAAGACTCGGATTGGTGCGAAAATATAATTTGGCGCACATTTTTAAAGCAATATCGCGTATTTAAAGCAGAATCACTTTAAATCACATAATCCTCAAAAATAACATTAATAAGACGTAAGCCATTGTTATAAAATATATAATCTAAAAATAAAGCCTTTATACCAAAAGTTGGCACAACTAATGCTTTAATATTACTAAAGGATTCCAAAGGCGGAATCTAACTATTTGCTCAAAGCTGAGCACCAGACAAAGGCGTCGACTTAATCGTAGTGATCTATCACTCGATTCAGCGACGTTTTTTTTTGCCCAAAATCTATGTATAGGATAACTATCATGAAAGAAACAAGAAAACTATCGCTCAAAAGTTTGGCAACTACACTATCAACTCTCACAGCTATTGCTGCATTGACCATTGCTACTCAGGTGAGCGCTGTTGAACATCTTGAAAAAGAAAGCATTAAACTCGGCTTTATCAAATTAACAGACATGGCACCCTTAGCAGTTGCCTTTGAAAAAGGCTATTTTGAAGACGAAGGGCTTTCAGTACAACTTGAAGCACAGGCTAATTGGAAAGTACTTTTAGATAGAGTCATTAATGGTGAGTTAGACGGGGCGCATATGCTAGCGACTCTGCCTTTTGGCACTGCTATTGGCTATGGCACAAAAGCAGATATTGTCAGTGCTTTTACGATGACCCTCAATGGGGATGCGATTACCGTTTCTAATGATGTATGGAAACAAATGAAACCGCAAATCCCTATGGCTGACGGCAAACCCGTGCATCCTATTAAAGCGGATACATTGAAGCCCGTCTTAGAAAAATATAAAAACGCCGGCAAGCCTTTTAACATGGCAATGACCTTTCCTGTTGGCACACATAACATGAAGTTACGCTATTGGTTAGCTGCTGGTGGTATTAAACCTGGCTACTATGCGCCACCCGAAGACACTTCGGGTCAAATTGACGCAGAAGCCATTTTGTCTGTCACCCCACCACCGCAAATGCCTGCCACTATGGATTCAGGCACAATTGTAGGTTACTGCGTCGGTGAACCTTGGAATCAACAGGCCGTTTTTAAAGGCATTGGGGTTCCTGTCATCAGTGATTATGAGTTGATGAAAAATAGTCCAGAAAAGATTTTTGGGGTTACAAAAGAATTTGCGGATAAAAATCCAAACACGCATCTAGCTATTATTAAAGCATTGATAAGAGCTTCACTTTGGTTAGATGCAGAAAACAACAAGAATCGTAACGAAGGTGTTGAAATGCTTTCACAAAAACAATATGTCGGTGCGGACTACGATGTCATAGCTAACAGCATGAACGGCACTTTTGAATATGAAAAAGGGGATAAACGTAACTTAGCCGATTTTAATGTCTTTGCACGTTATAACGGTTACTTCCCTTATTACAGTGACGCCATTTGGAGCTTGACCCAAATGCGTCGCTGGGGACAAATTAACGAACAGAAACCGGATGCTTGGTATTTAGAAACGGCTAAAAAAGTCTATCGCCCTGATATTTTTATGACCGCAGCCAATGCCTTAATTAAAGAAGGTAAAGCCAAGGCGAGTGACTTTCCTTCCGATAAAGAAACCGGCATTAAAACACCCAGCTCTGATTACATTGATGGTGTAGTTTTTGACGCAACAAAACCCAATGACTATCTAAATAAGTTTGCTATTGGCTTGAAAGGCAAACAAAAAGTAGTTGGCGGCAAAGTCGTTGAGTAATAGCAAGCACTCGCACTAAGAACTCTATAGAACTGCAATAGGTAAACACCATGCACAAGCAACTCATCAAATTTTTTAATATCACTGGCCTAACATGGTTTGTGCCCTTGATAAAGATAGCGGCGGGAGAAAACCCAACTCAGCAACTACGCCAATTATTTTTAATCATGGGTGTTCCTATTATTGCATTCATGCTTTTTTTAGGTGCATGGAGTATTGCTGCATCAAAAGTAAATACCAGTTTAGGTGCAATACCTGGCCCAACTGCTGTATGGCATGAAGCCGGTGGGTTATTAGACGATCATTTTGCTGAAAAAGAAAAAGCAGCGAAATATTATCAACGCCAAGCAGAGCGAAATGCGCAAACTTTAAGCGAAGACCCTAACGCGAATATAAAATCAAGACCTTATAACGGCCAAGCTACCTATTTGGACAAAATCTTCACCAGTCTTTATACCGTGTTTGCCGGCTTTATTATTGCGACATTAGTGGCAGTGCCTTTAGGTTTACTGTGCGGCATGAGTCCTGTGATTAATACAGCCATCAATCCGTTGATCCAAATCTTTAAACCTGTATCCCCTTTAGCATGGTTACCGATAGTCACCTTAGTCGTAAGTGCCTTGTATGTTACTAATGATGACTCTTGGTTTGAGAAGTCATTTTTAACCTCTGCAATCACCGTCACGTTATGCTCACTTTGGCCTACTTTAATTAACACTGCTGTCGGTGTTGCCTCTATAGACAAAGATTTAGTCAATGTAGGCAAAGTTCTGCGTCTAAACTGGTTTACTCAAATCAAAAAGATCATTCTCCCCTCTTCATTACCCTACATATTTACTGGCATGCGTTTATCACTCGGTGTGGGCTGGATGGTTTTAATTGCTGCAGAAATGCTGGCACAAAACCCAGGTTTAGGAAAGTTTGTGTGGGATGAATTTCAAAATGGCAGTTCTAATTCATTAGGACGCATTATGGTAGCTGTATTTACTATTGGTATTATCGGTTTTGTTTTAGATCGCATTATGCAATCTTTTCAAAAAGTATTTTCATACAGTAACGACCTTTAGTCAGGAGCCCTTTATGTCTGCCTTAAAACTTAAAGTCGTTGATATTAATGCATCATCAGATATTACAGCACCTTCGAATGATCCGAGCTTACCTCTGATTGAATTGAAAAATGTTTGTAAATCGTATGGCGAAACATCCATCTTAAAAAACCTAAACTTAAGCGTTAAAGAGGGTGAATTTATTGCCATCGTAGGTTTTTCTGGCAGTGGAAAAACCACGCTTATCTCAACTATTGCCGGATTAATCCAAGCCGATAGTGGCGAAGTCCTCAAACAAGGTGTGGCAATTACCAGTCCAGGTCCAGATCGTGGCGTAGTGTTTCAAAATTACTCGCTGATGCCTTGGTTAACTGTCTATGAAAATGTCGCCTTGGCAGTAGATGCAATCTTTACCGATTGGACTGCAGCAGCACGTAAGGAACATACCGAGAAATACATTCGCATGGTTAACTTAGGGGCTGCCATGTCTAAAAAGCCATCTGAATTATCAGGAGGTATGCGTCAAAGAGTCAATGTAGCGCGTGCCTTAGCGGCAAGTCCTGATATTTTATTATTAGACGAGCCCTTAAGTGCATTGGACGCCTTAACTCGAGGTAACTTGCAAGATGAAATCTTACACATTTGGGAACAAGAAAAGAAAACTGTTATCTTAATTACTAATGATGTCGATGAAGCGATTTACATGGCTGATCGTGTTATTGCTTTAAATCCCGGGCCCGATGCGACTTTTGGCCCTGACTTTACCGTGAATATTGAGCGTCCACGTGACAGAACCGCTTTAAATCAAAATGATTCTTTCAAGAAGCTACGCGCTGAAATTACTCAATATTTAATGGCAACAGGTATAGAAAAAAACCAAGCGGTCGGCATCGACAAAATCAGCTTACCAGAGGTACAACCCAATACGAATCAACATTGGGATCAACCTGAGTTATTAATCAATAAAAATGATATAGAAAGACCACGTTATCTGGAATTCTCACAACTCTCAAAGAGTTACCCAACTCCAGATGGTAATAGCACTGTTAAAGTCGTAGACGGTTTTGATCTTAAAGTGAAAAAAGGCGAGTTTATTTCAATAATTGGTCATTCCGGCTGTGGAAAATCAACCGTTTTATCCATGACTGCCGGCTTAAACAGTATCTCAGAAGGCGTTATCGTACTTGATAATAAAGAAATAGATGGCGCCGGTCCCGATCGAGGAGTGGTATTTCAAGCGCCTAGCTTATTTCCTTGGTTAACGGCTTATGAAAACGTCGCTCTTGGCGTGGAAAAAGTCTACCCTCACGCTAATCCAGCTGAACGTAATGATATTGTTGAATATTATTTAACTCGAGTGGGTTTGGGTGATGTCTTACACAAAAAAGCCAGTGCACTCTCAAACGGCATGCGCCAACGCGTGGGTATAGCACGTGCCTTTGCTTTATCACCTAAATTGCTTTTACTAGACGAACCATTTGGAATGTTAGATTCTTTGACCCGGTGGGAGTTACAAGAAGTATTAATGGAAGTCTGGGAGCGCACTCAAGTTACGGCCATTGTAGTGACTCATGATGTTGATGAAGCAATCTTATTAGCCGATAGAGTAGTCATGATGACAAATGGCCCCCATGCCAAGATAGGAAAAATTGAATCCATTGATTTACCTAGACCGCGAACCCGTAAAGCCTTATTAGCACACCCTGATTATTATAAATACCGAGCCAGTTTACTGACTTTTTTAGCGGAATGTGATCATACGCATTAGTGAATCTATCCTAAATTAAAGCGAGGGAAGTTGTTCCTGACTTCCCTTTAAAATCTTAAAACCACTTATTGTCTTAAAAACTAAGACCGGAGTCTTTATGTCCAAAATTCAGCAAAACACTGCATTATCAAGCGCAATTTTATCATTATCAGTGATCAGCACACCTGTATTAGCAGGGGTTACCCAAGACATTGAAGATGCTCTTAACTTTTATCATTATGGTAAAAATGGCGCAGTAAAATTTGATTTAAACACTCGTTGGGAAAATGTTAACCAAGACCAAGGTGGTACCCCCAACCCTAAAACAGCTAATGGTGTCACTTCACGTTTACGTATTGGTTTACTCTCTCCCGTCTTTCATGGTATCCAAGGATTTGCAGAATATGAAGGTAATCTAGCCATGGACGAAGACTTTAATAGTACGGTCAATGGTTATACCAAATATTCAAAAATCGCTGATCCCCAACAAAGTGAACTTAATCAACTCTGGTTAAGCTATGCCGGCATTCCAGATACGGTTATTAAAGGGGGAAGGCAACGTATTAAATTGGATGATGATCGGTTTATTGGTAATGTCGGATGGCGACAAATGGAAACCACCTTTGACTCGGTCTTAATCACCCACAATAACCAGCAAATTTTTGGCCTGACAGTTAATGCAGGTTATATAGGCAATGTTAATACCTTCACATCCACCACAGAAAAAATAGACGCTCCCCTATTAAATGTAAATTATAAAGTCGGTGATTACGGTAATTTAGTGGGTTACGGTTATTGGTTGGATTACACAGAAAAAGAAAACGCCAACAAGTCAAACCAATCTTACGGTATCAGAATGAACAACTATCAAAAGCCAGGGGATAGCTTAAAAATTAGTGAAAACTACGGTCTTGTTTATACCGCTGAATACAGTTACCAAGCAGATTACGGACATGGAACCGTTGCCTATAATGCTGATCGTTATAATCTAATGAGTGGGTTTACGGCTTATAACCTGACTTTTCAAGCTGCCATGGAACAACTTGACGGACACGGTACTAATAAAACGTTTGATACACCTCTAGGTACTAATCATGCATTTCAAGGCTGGGCTGACCTTTTCTTAACCACACCTAAAAATGGTATCCGTGATGTTTTTGGCACCGTCGTTTCAACTTTCGATAGAGGCGATATTGTAGTAACAGGGGTTTATCATAATTTCACCGACGATACTGGGCAACTCCAATATGGCCAAGAATGGGATGCGTCTATTCTAAAAAAATTCGGAAAGCATTATTCGCTTTTAGCTAAATACGCTTATTACAGTGCCGATAGCTACAAAGCGACTACAGCTACAGATACCTTTGCCAATACCGATACCCAAAAAATTTGGTTACAAGGCAACATTAGCTTCTAAGTTCTTTAGCACTTAGAGCACTAAACTTATCAACATTGCAGCACGCTCTGCATTGAGGTTGAACATGAATACTAAAAAAAATCTGGTTGTCATTGGTAATGGCATGGTGGGGCAACACTTCTTAGCACAACTCGTTGCCAGCCCTATTAAAGATGAATACAACATCACTACTTTTTGCGAAGAACCTAGAGTAGCTTATGATCGCGTGCATCTTTCTGCTTTCTTTTCTGGAAAAACAGCTGAAGACTTATCATTAGTTGAAGCTAACTTTTTTGAGCAACATGGCATTCATCTGCTCTTAGGTGACAAAGCCGCTAAGATTGATCGAGCTACCAAAACTATTACTTCTGCACTAGGTCATACAGTCTCTTATGACAAATTAGTTTTAGCCACAGGCTCATTTCCTTTTGTGCCACCTGTCCCCGGACACGATAGACCGCAATGTTTAGTGTATAGAACGATTGAAGACCTTGAAGCAATTGCAACAGCCGCGAATAAAAGCAAAGTGGGCGTGGTGGTGGGTGGGGGTTTATTAGGCTTAGAAGCCGCCAAAGCTTTAAAAGACCTAGGTTTAAAAACGCACGTAGTCGAATTTGCCCCCCGCTTGATGGCGGTACAATTGGATGAAGCGGGTGGTACGTTATTAAGAAATAAAATTGAACAACTCGGGGTCACCGTTCATACGAATAGAAACACCCAATTAATTACTAATGGCGAACAGTGCCTAAATAAAATGTGCTTTGCTGATGGCGAAGAACTTGAAACAGATATTATATTATTCTCTGCAGGCATTAGACCCAGAGATGATATTGCTAGAGATTGTGAGCTTGAAGTGGGTGCACGTGGTGGCATTGTTATCGACAATCAATGTAAAACCTCAGACCCAGACATATATGCCATTGGGGAATGTGCCTTATGGAATAACATGATTTATGGTTTGGTCGCTCCAGGTTATGCCATGGCTCGAACAGTTGTTGCAGATTTGGCGCATCAAAGTGCGAGTTTTATGGGTGCCGACATGAGCACTAAATTAAAACTCATGGGCGTTGATGTCGCCAGTATCGGTGATGCACATGCGAAAACACCGGGTGCTCTTATCTATACATACCAAAATGGTGAATTAGAAATATACAAACGTCTGGTCGTCAGCCCTGATAAAAAATACTTACTCGGCGCCGTATTAGTGGGTGATGCCAGCAGTTATAGCACCTTATTACAGTACTGCTTAAACGGTATCCAACTCCCCGCACAACCCGACAGTTTAATCTTACCCAGTCTTAGCTCAGAACCCGCAGGCCTAGGCCCAGATGCTTTACCTAACACGGCACAAATCTGTTCTTGTTATGACGTCAGTAAGGGTGATATTTGTCAGGCAGTTGCTGCTGGCTGCCATACCGTAGGCGCATTAAAAGCAGAAACCAAAGCCGGTTCGGGTTGTGGAGGTTGCGCAGCCTTAGTTAAATCTGTATTAAATTCAGAATTGGCTAAACAAGGTGTAGAAGTCAATACCGATCTTTGCGAACATTTTGCATACACGCGCCAAGAACTGTTTACGCTCATTAAAGTTGAAAAGATCAGGACCTTTGATGACTTGCTCGACAAACATGGCAAAGGCTTGGGTTGTGAAATTTGCAAGCCGACTGTCGCGTCGATTCTTGCCTCCAACTGGAACGACTTTATTTTAAAAACTGAACACGCGCCCCTACAAGATACCAATGATGCCTTTTTAGCCAATATCCAAAAAGATGGTACTTACTCAGTGGTTCCACGTATTGCGGGTGGTGAGATCACCCCCGATAAACTTATAGTGTTAGGTCAGATAGGTAAAAAATATCAACTGTATACCAAAATCACCGGTGGACAACGGGTTGATTTATTCGGTGCACGAGTTGAACAACTCCCTCTTATTTGGAAAGAACTCGTTGATGCTGGCTTTGAGTCTGGACATGCCTACGGTAAATCTTTGCGCACCGTTAAATCCTGTGTCGGCAGTAATTGGTGTCGCTATGGTGTAGATGACAGTGTTGGACTCGCCATAGAACTAGAGAACCGCTACAAAGGCCTCCGCTCACCGCATAAAATAAAATTTGCCGTATCCGGTTGCACACGAGAGTGTGCAGAAGCGCAAGGTAAAGATATTGGTGTTATTGCAACAGAAACAGGCTGGAGCTTATATGTCTGTGGTAATGGCGGTATGAAACCCAGACACGCCGATTTATTTGCCACTAGCCTAGATAAAGACACCTTAATTAGATATATCGACCGCTTTTTAAGCTTTTACATTCAAACAGCTGATCGATTACAACGCACCTCGGTATGGATGGAAAACATGGCGGGCGGACTAGATCATCTAAAAGAGGTCATCATTAACGATAGCTTAGGATTATGTGAACAATTAGAAGCACAAATGCAACATGTCGTTGATACCTATCAGTGCGAATGGAAATCAACCATCGAAGATGAATCCAAATTAAAACGTTTTAAACCTTTTGTTAACAGTGAAGAATCTGATCAGCATATTGTGTTTATAGAAGAGCGTGGTCAAATTCGTCCTGCAGAACCTAGCCCACAAAAACACTTTAAAATGGTAGAGGTGGCGTAATGACCCAATGGCAAACCCTTTGTAATCTTGATGATTTACCAGCAGACTCCGGTATTTGTGCTTTGATAGATGAGTTACAAATCGCCTTATTTTATGTAGCCAAAATGCAAACTGTGTTTGCATTAAATAACTATGACCCCTTTGCTAAAGCTCATGTTTTATCTCGAGGTATTATTGGAGACGTCAATGGTGATCCTGTCGTGGCATCACCTATTTACAAACAACATTTCAAACTAACGACAGGGGAATGTATTGAAGATACTTCGGTTAAGATTACCTCTTACCCCGTGCGGATTAACAATCAACATATTGAAATAAAACTTACCCATGGCTAAGTTAGTCATCATTGGCAATGGTATGGCCGGCATGCGTACCCTTGAAGAAATACTTAAATCGGCCCCAAATCAATACGACATTACAGTATTTGGGTCTGAGCCGCATGGTAATTACAACCGAATTATGCTGTCCTCTGTGTTAAGTGGCGAAAAGGCGCTGGATGAGATATTCATTAATGATCAAGCGTGGTATGACCAACATAACATTACCCTTTATAGCGGCGCCTCAAAAACGGTCACGCGCATTGATCGCCAGAACAGAAAGGTCTATACCCAAGATGGCACGGTTGCAGACTATGATCGCTTATTAATTAGCACGGGTTCTAAGCCAGTTATAGCTAATGTACCCGGCAATCATTTGGCCGGCATTATTAGTTTTAGAGATATTGCGGATGTTAATAAAATGCTCGACTACAGCCAACATCACAAAAATGCCGTTGTATTAGGGGGTGGGTTATTAGGCTTGGAAGCAGCTAACGGTTTAGCGTTAAGAGGCATGAGGGTGACTGTTATCCATAACAATGCAGTATTATTAAATCGCCAAATGGACACAGCCGCGGGTACTTTATTACAAAAAGAACTGGAGTCAAAAGGCTTAAACTTTAAAATGGCCAGCCAAGTTGAGCAATTACTAGGTGATGAAAAAGAACATATCAAAACGATTCGACTCACAGATGGCAGTGAACTTGATTGTGATTTATTGGTAATGGCTATCGGTGTTAAGCCCAATAAAGCCTTAGCAAAGGCCGCAGGACTTTATTGTGAACAAGGTATTATAGTCAACGATACTCTGCAAACTTATGACCCCAGAGTCTATGCCGTGGGTGAATGCATTCAACACCGAGGTCAAACCTTCGGTTTAGTTGCACCTTTATTTGAGCAAGCAAAAGTGTGTGCTAATCACTTAACCGGACATGGCGTAGCACAATATCTAACATTACCCACGGCCACTAAACTGAAGGTCACAGGCATTCAGGTTTTTTCTATTGGTAACTTTATGGGTGATGAAACATCTGAAACCCTTCAATTTACTGATACTGCCTTAGGCATCTACAAAAAACTAGTGATTAAAGCCAATAAGCTGATTGGCGCGGTATTATATGGCGACACCCAAGATAGTTATTGGTACCAAGAATTACTTGAGAAGGAACAATCCATTACCCCCATTCGAGACCAACTTATATTTGGGAAAGCTTATGTCTAAGGCTCTCACCACTATTCAAACCACCTGCCCTTACTGTGGTGTCGGTTGTGGTATCAGTGCCGTCGTAAATCAAACTCAGCACACTGTTAATATTAAGGGGGATCAATCACATCCCGCTAATGCTGGCAGATTGTGTTCGAAAGGTTCTGCATTAGGCGATACGATTAATTTAGAAGGTCGTTTGTTAGATCCCCACATCAACAGCCAAGTTGTCGACTGGGATGCCGCCTTATCATTAGTCGCTAACACCTTTTTAGAAACTATTAATAAATTCGGCCCAGATTCTGTAGCAATCTATGGCTCAGGACAATTATTAACTGAAGACTACTACGTCGCCAATAAACTGATGAAAGGCTTTATCGGTACTGCCAACATGGATACCAATAGCCGCTTATGTATGTCATCATCTGTGGCGGGTCATAAACGCGCCTTTGGTTCAGATACCGTACCCAGTTGTTATGAAGATTTAGACCTGGCCGATTTAATCATTTTAATTGGCTCCAATACCGCATGGTGCCACCCCGTTATATTCCAACGCATTCGCGCTGCCAAACAAGCTAGACCTGATTTAAAAGTAGTGGTGATTGATCCACGCCATACCGCAACGTGTGACCTAGCAGACTTACATTTACCGCTGGCTAGTGGCAGTGATGCTGTTTTATTTAATGGCCTATTAAGCTTTTTAAATACAGAGCAAGCACTTAATCAAGACTACATCAACACCCATACCGAAGGCTTTACACCAGCCATCCAAACCGCTGAACTAAGCGCGCCAAGTATTGCCGAAGTTGCGGGACAATGCCAATTGAATGAAACAGATGTGCAATATTTTTATGACTTGTTCAAAAACCATAAAAAAGTCATGAGTCTGTATAGTCAAGGCATTAACCAATCTTCATCGGGGACCGATAAAGTCAACGCGATTATTAATTGTCATTTAGCCACAGGGAGAATTGGCCAACCCGGCATGGGACCTTTTTCCCTCACCGGTCAGCCCAATGCAATGGGCGGTCGAGAAGTGGGTGGCCTAGCGCATCAATTAGCGGCGCATATGGATTTTTCTATAGCTGAAGATGTAAATCGAGTCGCTCGCTTCTGGGGTTCAGACAACATCGCCACCTATCCAGGTCTACCCGCGGTTGAACTGTTTAATGCCGTATCGGCGGGTGAAATTAAAGCCATCTGGATTATGGGTACTAATCCTGTAGTGAGTATGCCGAATGCAGATCTAGTTAAACGCGCATTAAAACAATGTGATTTTGTCGTAGTATCCGATTGTATTGCACAAACGGATACCAGCGCTTTTGCACATGTGTTATTACCTGCTTTAGGTTGGAGTGAAAAAGACGGTACAGTCACTAATTCTGAACGCCGAATCTCTCGACAACGTGCGTTATTTAAACCGGCAGGTCATGCAAAAGCCGATTGGTGGATAATCTCTCAAGTTGCACAGCGCATGGGCTTTAATCAGGCGTTTAACTACAATCACCCCTATGAGATTTTTACCGAACATGCGGCACTATCTGGCTTTGAGAACGATATAACGCACGGCTACAGGGACTTTGATATTTCTGGCCTCTCCACACTTGATCAAAACAGTTATGAAAACCTACAGCCCATACAATGGCCAGTAAATGCCAATAACCCCAAGGGCACGGAGCGCATGTTTGCTGATGGCCATTATTTTACGCCCACTGGCAAAGCGCAATTTATTGCTATTACGCCAAGACCTCCTGTTAACTTGCCGCATAAAAATTACCCTTTAATTTTAAATACCGGGCGTTTAAGGGATCAGTGGCATACCATGACCCGCACCGCACTGTCAGCAAAGCTTAATCAACATAGCCCAGAACCCTGTGTTGAAATTCATCCGGTTGATGCAAAAAATTATAACTTAACAGCAGGTGCCTTAGCGGAACTAGAAAGTGCATGGGGCAAAATGTTGGCTAGAGTTAAGATAACAGATGATCAAACACTTGGTAATGTCTTCATACCGATGCATTGGACGACGCAAAATGCCAGTGATGGTCGTATGGGCGCCTTAGTTAATCCAGAAGTTGACCCCATCTCTAAGCAACCTGAAAGTAAACATACACCCATCCGCATCAAATCATATCAAGCTGTTTGGCAAGGCTTTATTCTATCCAGAGCGCCATTAGGACTAAGCGATATAAGTTATCAAGTGAGTAGCAAAGGTGACTGTTTTTATCGTTATGAACTGGCGGGGCAACAATTACCGGACCCTTGGTTAAATACGCTTAAAGATACTTTAAACGCTAATATTGCAGAAAAATCAGAATGGCAAACCTATCAAGATGCCAGTTTAGGCAGTTATCGTGCGGCACAATTTATTAAAGGGCGATTAAATGCTGTTATCTTCATAGCGGCTGATCATAAGCTACCCGAACGCAGTTGGTTAAGTAGTTTATTCGCAAAAGTATTACTTGAACCCGAAGCGCGTATGGCGTTACTGAGCGGACTCCCCCCCAAAGGCAGTCATGAGACAGGCAAAGTGGTCTGTGCTTGTTTTAATGTCGGCGAGAAAACAATACGCGCGTGCATTAAAGAAAAACAACTTAAAACGCACCAAGAAGTGGGGCAATGCTTAAAAGCCGGTACTAATTGTGGTTCGTGCATCCCAGAGATTAAAGCACTGCTTTAAAGAAATAAAAAGCCAGATGATAATTCATCTGGCTTTAATTAAACGACTAAATCTAAGCTGGTTTACAAAGCAACAATACTCAACGGGTCAGTAAATACACCCATACCATTAGTACCAATGCCTCTTACTCGTACCCAATAAGTTTTTGTTGCTACTAAATGAGTCAATTGAATATGCGTTGCCGTCTTTGATGACAATACATGTTTCCAATTTGCTTCAACTAAAGGATCCAACTCAGTCATTTGCACATCATAACTGCCAGCACCGTCTAAACGCGTTACGCTAATATCTACAGTGCCGGGTAAGGCACCTCGCGTGATCTTAAAATCAGCAGGTGCTGGTAAAGGATTAATGCCACTGGTATGGGTTGAATCATGACGTAAGTCATAGCCTGTGGTTTCTAACTTAGCTACACTACCTTGAGCCACTAATTCAAAATAAAACCTAAGAAAACAACACGGCCTGATCTTTCTTCAACTGAGCAATACTATCTTTAGGCATAGCGTATACATTTTTAAACACTCGATTCATAACAGCCACTAACTGCCTAAATTTATAGGCGCTGTGATGAGAATCCCCTTTCTGCTCAGACGTACGCCAGCTTTCTTCATCAGAAATGCGTAGCTCAACACCTAAGGTATGTTCCTGGGTTTTTTTATTTATCTCATTCCTACGCGCATAGACATCAGTACCGGGGATCATAATTTTGTGGGTTCTAGACTGCCGATGGATAGGCAAAGAGAAACTAATCTTGCATTGAAACTTTCTGTGTCCTGCAGATGAATGTTGATTCTTTTCTGCATTCATACTTAACGCATTATAAAAAGTTTGGGCGTTAGCCAATACTTCCTGGTCTGTTGAGCGGGTTTCATGCCCCGCACTTTGTGAAAGACTGATCATTAATCTACGCACTGCCTCACCCATTTGTTCGGGCGTATCAAATAGCGTTTGGGTAATGGATTGTGAATGCGTATTTTCTTGTAGGATAACGCCTTTCTTTTGTAAAGCATGAAACAGCTTTAAGGTATCGTCTTTGTCTCTTAAGATAAAGGTAATGGCTAAAATATCTCTAATATCATAGGCTTCACCTTCTAGATCTTTACCGAGTTTGGTAAACATACTTTCTGGACTTTTTAAACGCGCTTTAATCTCTGCAATATCGACACGTACCCCATCTCCACTATCAAATACAAATCCCTGCCCATCTGCATCAATACTCACTGACTCTCTTAATTTATGAAAGAAAGCGGAGATCTTAACAAACGCATTTTGTGCCGGTTCGCTCTCTGGAATATGTTTAGGATTTTCCCAATCATAATGAAACAGATCATTCAGGCTTTGTTTCTCTGCTTCTAAAAAGAAACCTAGTTGCGCAAAGTCATTAATGTCTTGGCTTTCTTCTTCAATAGATTTAATCAAATAACCCATCTTTAACATGGCACAAGCCGTTTGTTGCCATTCCAAGGGCACAGCCATCTTTTTGCCTTGATAACCATGAAATACCATAGGATATTTTCCTGAAGACGCTAACAAAAATAGATGTCGTGGATCTTGCTCCACAATCTGTTTAAAAGCAGGATTCTTTAACTGCGTTTCGACCTGTTTAATGGCCGCCAAACTTTGTTGATACAAGGCTAAATTACTAGACTCTAAAGAGATTAACGCCTCTAATTGGCGTTTTACAAACGGAAATAACCATTTTAAAAAGTAACGATAAGTGCGCTCTACATACACTAGGGCGCGTTTCTTCTCACTTTCTTGCAACTCACCATTACCCACCACATCAAAACCACGATTACTCATCATTTTGGTAGCCTGCTTCAGCGCAGTCGAATAATTATCGGCAGATAATAAAAGGTAGGGACTTAAGTCAGACCTATCCAATATAGAGCCAAAAATCTCATGATGAAGTTCTTGGCTAGCTGATCTGTGTTGCATGGAGTTAACCTTATCGCTCATGGTTGTGTTGTTTTTCTACGTGCTACTATTACACCATCACGACTCGGATTAATAAAGGTATCAAAGTCAGGATCATCAAAAATCATTTGATTGTGTTGTCGTATAGCTTCCGTCCATCCCTGAAATACATCTTTACCCGAATGCGCAGCCACGCGACCTCGCCATAACACATTGTCTGCAATGTATAAGCCGCCTGGACGAATTCTATCTTTGGCTAATAGCCAAATATCAGGATAGTCGCCTTTATCCACATCGTTATAGCAAATATCAAACAAACCCTCAGTCTGTGCAAAAGCGTTTTGCGCCATATCGGTTTTAAAATCGATCCTGTCCCACAAATTAGCCGCACTTAAATAATGTTCGGCCTTATCTCGGTTTAAAAAGTCAGCCTCACTACAAATCACTTGCCCGTTTGGTCCAACAGCTTTAGCAAACCAATAAGCCGAATAACCATAACCACTACCAAACTCAAATACGCGTTCGGCATTAATCATCTTGGCCAGCATTTCTATAAACACACCGACTAAACGCCCCACGATAGGGAAGTTATTCTTTTCTGCTAAGGCTTCCATTTCCTGTAGTACAGCATTCTCCGCAGGGCCCAATAAGTCTAATAGATACTTTTCTACCGCAGGACTGACTGGCGGCGTGCGGCGCGGTGGTTGCGTCTTTTTTGGACTTGAAACTTCAGTCACTTATATTTCCTTTTAACAGGTTTACTTAAATACTTATAAATTATTGCTTAGATAAATCTGCCAAAATCTTATCTCGCACTAACTGTCCAGATAATGTCACCATAGGCATTCCACCACCTGGATTAACACTACCCCCTACAAAATACAGATTTTTTAAAACGTTACTGCGCTGAGCATTTTTAAACCCTAAATTTTTAAACCGATCTGCCACTACCCCATAGATGGACCCTTGGTTAGAATAATATTTGGCTTGAATATCTACAGGCGTCCAACTTTCTTCACTAACTATATGTTTTCTTAAATCCGTTAAACCCATGCGTTCTAATTTAATTAAAACCCGCTCTCTTAAATCAGCATAATCTTCTGCGGTTAAAGGTTTATTAGGATCTAAATGCGGAATATGCGGTAATATTTTAATGATCTCACAACCCTCGGGGGCTTGTGCAGGATCACTCTTACAAGGAGCAACCAAGTAAATTGTGGGATCTTCAGACAATTTATGCTCATGAAATATTGCCTTAAAATGCTCCCGCGGATGATCAGAATAAAAGAAATTATGATGCGCTAATTGTTCATAAATTCTATCAACACCCAGGTGCAAGACTAAGCCAGAACAACTAGGCGCATACTTTTCTATGCGTTTTATTTCTTTTTCTTGTCCTGACATTAATTCTTTATAAGCCGGAATCAATTCCATATTTGAAACCACAATGTCCGCTTCTAACACTGACCCATCAGCTAGCTTTACAGCAGAAGCATAACCCGCCTCATGCTGAATCTCTTTAACCTCAGCATTCACTTGAATATTAACCCCCAACTCAAGCGCCAACTTTTCTAAACCTTGCGCCATGCCATACATGCCACCTTTAACATACCAAAGCCCATAACCAAACTGAATATAAGGCAATAAATTCATTAAAGCGGGTGCATCGTAAGGAGACGAACCAACATATTTAATAAAATAATTGAGTACATCCACTAGCTTTGGGTCTTTAATGAAATGCCTAACCCCCTGGTCCATAGAGCGAAAAACATCAAATTCTTGCAAGCTTTTCACTGGACCATAGTGTTTGAGTAACTCCCAAAATGAATCCAAGCCCTGCGCAAAATAACCGTCCTCAGTCACTTCACATAGTTTTTTAGAATACGCTAAAAACTGGGCAAACTCCTTAGGTGAGTTTGGCCCCAATTTTAACAACTCCTGTTGCATTATTTCTGGATCCGAGCTTAAATCGAGCGTACTACCATCTTCAAAAAAATTGCGCCAATGCGGCTCAACTGTTTGAATGCTGACATAATCATCCATATTTTTGCCGGCTCTATCAAACAAGGCTTTAAAAATATGTGGCATGGTTAAAATAGACGGACCTAAATCAAAGGTGAAGCCGTCTTTCTCTAAGATATTTAATTTACCGCCAACTTTGTCATTCTTCTCTAATAAATCAACACTAAAACCTTCGGTTGCTAATGAGATCGCCGCGGACAAACCACCTAGCCCAGCGCCTATAACAACAATATGCGGTTTTTTATTTAAAGTCATGTCAATGTCTCAGTGATTTGTTAAAAAATTGAATTTTGAAATTATGCCAATGTTGGCCCAAGTTTAACGATGAATACTGCTTAAATGCTTGTAACGCTCTCCAGTTTTTCTTTATACGCAGAAACAAAAATTCATTACCAAACATGACATCAAAAAACGCCCGCATTTCAATGTAACGCTGATCTGAATAAGGAAACCAATTCGGCTCAGATTCATAAGTACTTCGGCTGGTTAATCCTGCCACGGTATAAGTAAAACTTCGCAATCCCTCAGCGCCGTGATACCGTCCAAAGCCACTATTTTTTACACCACCGAACGGTAAACCCGGATGACCAATATTTTTAATAACGTCATTTATAGCCCAAGACCCCACTTTTAGATGCTTAGCTACCCGCTCTGCCTTTGCAATATCTTGACTCCAAACACTAGCATTTAAGCCAAAATCAGTATCATTTGCCAATTCAATTACTTCCGATACTGAGGTAAACTTCATCACGGGCAACACGGGGCCAAACGTTTCTTCACGCATAATGTTCATATCGTGGGTAACATCCCACAATACAATGGGATGCAAATATCGACCCTCTAATTTTAAAGCTCCAGATGCTTTAGCACCCTTTGCCAAGGCATCGTTATAGTGAGCTTCAATCACAGCAAATTGCTTTAGGGTAGTTAACCCCCCTAAATCACCAGAGCTACCATGCCCAACCTTGAGCTTAAGCACTGCCTCGGTTAGCTGGCGAATAAAATCTTGATAATAAGAGGCCTCGACATAACAGCGCTCAACAGACACACACACTTGACCGCTATTACTAAAAGCCCCATACAAAGCAGCATTGACTACCCGAGTTTGATTAGCATCAGCAAACACGACCATCGCATCTTTACCCCCTAACTCTAAAACAACGGGAATAGGATGCTGGGCCGCACTTGCCATGACGGCTCTACCCGCCGCGAGACTACCCGTAAAAAAAACCATGTCTGGGCGACTTGCTATCAATTGTTGCCCCGTTTCCGCAAAACCGATCACTTGTTGAACTAAATTTTCTGGCAAAGCCGACCTTGATAATAAATCTATCAACAAATCACCCACGGGTAAGCTTAATTCAGACATTTTAAAAATGACCGAGTTACCCGTTATAAGCGCAGTCAGTATAGGAATTAGTGTCAATTGAAACGGAAAATTCCAAGGTGAAATAACAGCCACCACACCGAAAGGCCGACGCGCAATTTGAGCAGTAGATTTAGGAAACAAAATAGCAGGCGTAGTAACAGGCTCAGCATCCAAAATAACCGCGGCATTGTTTTGATAAAATCTTAATGTAGTCAGAACTGGATAAATTTCCCCCAGTAAAACCTCTGTTTTCACTTTACCTGTCGCGGCCATAATAACCTCAACAATATCATCCATCTCCGCTTGAATAATGGCTTCAAGTTTTACTAATTTTTTAACACGCTGTTCAACCGTTAACGCTTCCCACAGACTAAAAGCATCCCTGGCCTTAGTCATTATTTTAATAACATCGTCTTTATGGGTAACAGAATAAGTTTTACCGTTCTGTTCAGTTAATGCCGAGACAGCTACTATCTCTTCACTCATGTTGCTAATCCGAATTTGACACCGTATTTTTTGCAAATCAATTTTGCCGAAATATGAGCAGACTCATAAATAGTCGGTAAACCACTACCGGGATGAGTGCCCCCACCCACTAAATAACATGAATCCAATTCTTGAAACTGGTTGTGTGGCCGCCAATATAAAAGCTGACTAAATTTATGCGCCAAACTAAAAGTTGCACCTTTAAAAACATACTCATCGGTTTCCCACGTTTTCGGCGTAATAATCTTTTCTTGTTCTATATGGGCACGGATATCAGTTAAATTTAAACGCGTTTCTAAGGTGTTTAATACTTGCTCACGCATATCAGCACAATAGGTATCCCAATCAGTATGACTTTCGTTATTAGGCGTGGGCACTAAAACATATAAAGCTGATTTTCCTACTGGCGCTAAGGTAGCATCATTGACGCATGCATTTTGGACATAAAAAGAGAAATCTTTACTCAGCGTTTTACTATGAAAGATATTGTTGATATTCGTTACATAATCGTCCGCAAAAGCAATCGTGTGATGAGGTAAATCGTAAAATTTATCTAAACCTAGATACAACATAAAGGTAGAACAGGAATACTCAAGTTTGTCTATTTTCTCGGGGCTATATTGTTTTAATTCATTGGACTTAACTAAATGCGTCATAGCATGAGAAAAATCAGCATTGATAATGACATCATCAGCCAACATTTCTGTACCGTCTTGCAAGCGCACACCTTTTACTTTTTTATTTTTAATAACTAACGATTCAATCTCAGTATCAGTATAAATCTGCCCACCTTGTTCGATGATCACTTTAGCCATAGCCTCAGCAATTTTGTTTAACCCTCCTTTAACATGATAAATACCATATTCATGCTCTAAATAAGACAACATAGTAAATATAGCGGGACAATCCCAAGGTGACATGCCCAAATACTTAGACTGAAAAGAAAAAACTAAACGCATTTTTTCTTCTTTGAAATAATTACCCAAATTAGAAAACACACTATGGTTAAGTGCCAAATACGGAATCGCTTTAATTAAGTCCCACGAGAAAAATGCCTTGATGCTGGTATAGTCACGTTTGATACAAGGATAAAGTTTTTCAAAATGCTTTCCTTCCCGCTTTAAATAAGCGTCATATCCTGAACTGCCTTCATTAAAACCTTGTTCCAATTCAGCTCGCATTTTATTTCTATCAGAAAACACTTGAATACTGCGATCAGAAAACAACAAACGATACATAGGATCGAGTTTAATAAACTCCAAATAGTCAGCACTTTTTTTCCCACATAAGTTGAACATATCATCTAAGACATGCTTCATTAATAAGAAAGTCGGTCCCGTATCAAATATAAAATCACCCAATCTAATGGGGCGATTTCTACCACCTACTTCGTTATTCTTATCAAAAATAGTGACTTTGAAACCGCGTTTACTTAATAACATTCCAGCACAAAGACCTCCTGGCCCCGCACCTACAATGACAATATGTTTTTTGTTAGGCATAGAGATAAATAAATTGAATGATTGAATTTAAGGTATATAAATAAGGGGCTTATCACCGATTATTTCTAATAAAGACCAGGGATAAGTTTTTTTGTTCGAACAGCATAGTTCTGATAGTTTTTGCCAAAATAACTTATTAAAAGAGCTTCCTCAACACTAATTCGCTGGTTTAAAACATAAATGATAGGCAGTAACAAAACAAGCATCGCTAAAAAATCCCCCATAGCAATGCCTGTCGCAAAAAAACTAAGCAATAATCCGGTATAGGCAGGATGCCTTATGTAATGATAAAGTCCATGATCGATCAATAAATGTTCAGTTTGAATTACGACTGTTGTGCTAAAAAAACGACCTAAACTTTTTATTGCGCAAAATCGTATCATCAGGCCCATAGACATTAATACGAGAGCCATTATTTGCCGAAGCCCATAACTGATGGGAAATTGAGCTAACTGAAGCTGTTTAAAGACAAAAGCGCCAATAATCGAGAACACCACAGCTAACCAAATAAGTCGGTCTGATCGGTAACTCTTAACCAGTGAGAATGAATCATCAACCGATACACGCGTTTTATAAACGACAGCGACCTCCAAGACTATCCAAATGCCCGCTAATATTAGCCATAACTGCTGTATAAAGGTCATCCGCGTATTTCAAATTCTAATAATAAGTGCGTGGTAGAATCTAATATTTTTCTAAATAATGCAATCATAAAACACCTTTTCCATGCAAAACCTTATAAAACTAAACCATGTTTATAAAGCTTATACGCTAGGGCAATTAAAAACACCTGTTTTACATGATATTTCTTTAGACATTAATACCGGTGAATTTGTTGCCATTACGGGTCCATCTGGCAATGGAAAATCAACTTTATTAAACCTATTAACAGGAATAGATAGACCTTGTCAGGGTGAAATAATCTTTAATGGCAATGAGTTACAACTTTTAAATGAAGAAGAATTATCAGTATGGCGAGGGTTAAATGTTGGTATTGTCTTTCAGTTTTTTCAATTACTGCCTTCGCTCACTTTGCTACAAAATATCCAATTACCCATGGATTTTGCTAATACATATCCCAAAAAAGAGCGCTTAGAAAGAGCATATTATTTACTTGAACGTGTAAATTTAAGTCATCAAGCTAAACAATTACCCGGACAAGTCTCTGGGGGGCAACAACAACGTGCGGCGATTGCACGTGCACTTGCAAATGACCCTGCCCTGCTTGTTGCTGATGAACCCACTGGAAATTTAGATTCCGCTACTGCAGAAAACATCTACACACTCTTCTCAGCATTACAACAAGAGGGAAAAACACTTATTATTGTTACCCATAATGAGGACCTTGCAAAAACAGCTACCCGTCATATTACCTTACACGATGGACGGATATCGAGTGATCAATACGTATCTAAGCCACTTTAATTAGCATGCTTTTTAACTCAATTCTATGGAGAAAAGTTAGCAGTGATCTGCTAACGCACAAATACCGTACCGTCTTATCCATCTCGAGCATCGCCATTGGTCTTTTTGTAATTGGTACTTTACTGGGCATGATGGATTTACAACTCAGTTACATGGATAAAGCGCATCAAGCCTCAAAGCCATCCCACATCAGTTTAATGCTTAGACGAGATGTGGATTTTTCTGTAGCAGAGACAATCAGAAATATGAATGACGTAGATAGCGTTGATATCATGACGCAATTTACTGGGCAATTTAAAACAGCTAAATCTACTCCATGGCAAACGGGGACTTTATTATTCAGAACCGATTACCTCAACCAGAAACAAGATCAAATGAACTTATTAGCAGGAAGCTTTCCATACGAGAAAGCTATTGCTATCGAGCGATTATCTGCTAAATATGCCCACCTGAATCTGGGCGACACTTTAGAAATAAATACACCTAATGGCTCTGAGAAATTAACCATTGCAGGTATTATTCGACATCCTTTTGTTAAACCACCCACTTTTGGCGGTCAATTACATGTGTTTATCGCACCTGAATTGGCCACTCTTTTTAAGATACCTAAACAGACTTTCAGACAATTATTAGTGCAGGTTAAACCACCCTATAGCCCAGAAAAAGTTCATTTAATTGCCAGTGAAATCCGTCAAAAACTAGACGACTTAAACATCCCCGTTAATGCCACTTTATTACAAAATCCTGAGCAACATTGGGGCCGTGCTATCTTTAAAGGCATACATCTCATATTAACGGTGATGGCTTGGGCATCTTTGGCACTCAGTTCTGTTCTGATCTTAAATACAGTAGGCGCTTTAATTACCCAACAAACTGATCAAATAGGCATTATGAAGTCTCTGGGTGCTCGCCGTTCCAGCATCGCTAAAATCTATTTATCAGAAGTTTTTGTGCTATCGATTATCGCATTATTATTTGCAATTCCTTTAAGTTGGGCAGGTGCTTATTACAGTAGCCGTTGGCTATTAGATTTATTTAACATTGAACTAAAGGGATTTATTTATTCAGCGAAAACATGCTACATAATGATTGCAGGTGGTTTAATTGCTCCCATTTTGGCGGCATTACAACCTATCTTACAGGGTGCCTCAATGTCTGTTCGTGCCGCAATTTCAAGTTACGGTATAGGAGCAGACTTTATTAGCAATCGTTTTGATCGCTGGCTAGAACTTAAAATAGCCGCGTACTTATCCACCATTTATGCCATTGCATTGGCTAATTTATTACGTCGTAAAGCCCGCTTAATATGGACACAAACGGTATTGATTATTGCAGGTGTCTTGTTTATGGTGATTATGAGTTTGATAACATCACTTAATCAGACCCTAGATAACGAACTTGCACGGAGTAATTATAATGTACGCTTAGGTTTTATCCAAGACCAACCCAGTGAGATCATTAATAAACTGGTCACTAGCGTACCAAATACTCAAAATATAGAACTTTGGAATCGTTTGCCAGCAGAATTATCTATAAACAATAAACCAATCCAACAAATTGGTAGTTTGGGTATGCAAATGATCGCCTTACCGACTCATACATCAATGTACAAACCTCTTATTGTTGAAGGTCGGTGGTTTGATAACAGTGATGAACAACAACACCATTTAGTACTTAACGCTGATACTGCAGTTCTCAATGGTCTTCATGTGGCAGATAAAATAAAAATCAGTCTATTACAACAATCCGCGCAAGATTGGGAAGTCATCGGCTTATACCGTTGGTTTGCTGGTTCTAGCTATACGGTAGAACCCGTTTATAGCCCTTTAAGCACCCTGCAATTAAATACCAGAAACGAATTTAAATATTCATATGCACTATTAACAGCTAGGTTAAATTCTTTAACTGAGGAAAAAACCTATCTTGAGGCTTTAAAAACCATATTCCAAGAATACCCGATCGCTTTAGATGTTTACACCACGATAGCCAAACGTGAACAACGCCAATTTGCAGAGAATCAGTTCAAACCTATGATTGGTATGCTACTAGGATTAGCCATTATGATTGCTATTGTGGGTGCGATTGGTCTATCGGGGACATTAGCTATTAGCGTTTTACAACGCACTAGAGAAATAGCGGTACTAAGAGCGATTGGTGCTAATTCAACCACTATTTTTAGACTTTTTATGCTTGAAGGCTTTTTTCATGGCTTGTTAGCATGGCTAATCAGCGTACCTACAGCTTATTTAGTCGCCGCCCCGCTCGCTAAAAAGCTAGGATTAATTATATTAGGCATGCATTTAGACTTTGTTTTCTCACAACTATCCGTATTGATTTGGCTGATAGTTGTGTTAATTTTAGCGATATTGGCCACTTATTTGCCCGCTAGAAACGCTACTAAAATAGTGATAAGAGCGGGACTGAATTATTAAACAAGCATGAATCAGTCCAGCTTAATATCATTAACGTATAAAGTAGCCCCAATAACTGCCGCAGGCGCAATGAGTATATTAAGCACAGGGATAGTGATAGCTAATGCGGCAACCCCACCAAAACTTAAGGCGCCTAATCTGACACTTTTCAATAATTGCTGTTGTTCTGTAAACAACACACCCGCGTTTTCTAAAGGATAAGCACAATATTCCAAGGCCATACCCCATGCACCAAACAAGGCCCATAAAAAGGGGGCTAACACATTAAGTCCAGGGATAAATGATAGGATCACTAAAGGAATGGCTCGAGTAAGTAAATAAGTCGCACGTTTTAATTCTGCACTCACCACGAGAGGTAAAGGCTGCTCTTTAGCTTCAGCTACCGTGTTAGAAACTAAAACCAAGGTTTTAGAGGACAACTTGCCATAAAAAGGTGATGCTAATAAATTAGCTAAGACCGTAAAAGTAAAGAATCCCGCGATAAAGAAACTGATAAAAAACAAAGGCCATAACACCCAGCTTAACCAGTGTAACCAACTCGGTATAAATTGGTTGATCAAGTCAGAAATATAATAATAGCCCAGCGTTAAAGCCGCGCTGTATAACACCACGTTAATTAAAATAGGAATCAAGATAAAACTTCGTAAGGAAGTGCTCGTTAACAAGCTTAAGCCTTTTAACAGGTAGCCTACAGCTAATAACGGGTTATTGCCTTTTTTATCAAATAACATGAATACCTCTCATCGTTTCAATCGATGGATTTAATACAACACCTTGCTCTGTGACTATCGCCGCAATTAATTCGGCGGGTGTTACATCAAACACCGGATTCCACGCAGAAACTAATGAGCCTTCATGATCGTAACAAGCGGGTAATAGCTCTTTAGGATCACGCTGCTCTATTTCTATCTCTGCGCCATTGTCGATACCCCAATCAATCGTCGTAGTCGGAGCCACTACCATTAATTTAACACCATGTTGCTTCGCCAGAACTGCTAAGGAATAGGTGCCAATTTTATTGGCTGTATCCCCATTAGCCGCAATACGATCTGCACCAACAATAATCCAATCAATCGCACCAGACTTCATTAACCACGCCGCCGCAGAATCTGCCACTAAAGTGACTGGAATGCCATCTTGCGCCAACTCCCATACTGTTAAACGAGCCCCTTGTAACCAAGGACGTGTTTCACCCGCATAAACATTAACGGCTTGGCGTTTAATCGCGCTTCTTATCACACCTAAGGCTGTACCATAACCACCTGTTGCTAAAGTACCGGTATTGCAATGCGTCATTAAGCCTTTTGCGCCCGCCAATAAATCGGCACCCATTTCACCCATTTTGATATTTGCGGCGATATCATTCGCATGAATTTGTTCTGCGGTATTAATAAAAGCTGCTTTAGGATCCTCTAACGTTTGCGCTAAGAGTGTTTGCATTTGCGCTAAAGCCCAAAACAAATTAACGGCAGTCGGTCTTGATTGTGCCAATAAAGCAATATCTTCAGCTACTTTTTGTTGCCAATCCGCTGCGTCATGGGCAAGATGCCGAGAAACGGATAAGGCCACACCGTAGGCGGCTGCAATACCAATGGCAGGGGCACCGCGCACGCGCATTGAAACAATCGCTTCTGTAACGCCTGCGGCATCCTGATATTCATCATAAATGATGGTATCGGGTAATTTACGTTGATCCAATACTTTTAAAGAAGTCCCTGTCCAAATCAGAGCTTGCACCGTTTCATTCGTTTGTTGCGTCATTATTTGCTAAAACCTAAGGCTAAAAAGTTATAATTCTCTTATTAAAAATAGTTACTCACACAGGAACAACTGATGCTAATCGATACTCTTCTACATGCGCGTTGGATTATACCCGTTGAACCGGAATCCGTAACCTATGAACACCATAGTTTGGCTATTCATCAGGGTAAAATCATTGATTTATTACCGACAGAACTCGCATTACAAAAGTACGAAGCAATCAGTACAGAAAACTTAAAAAACCACGCGCTATTACCCGGCTTAATTAATTGTCATACGCATGTCCCTATGACCCTGATGCGTGGCATTGCGGATGACCTTGCCTTAATGGATTGGCTACAAAACCATATCTGGCCTTTAGAACAAAAATGGATAAGTCCCGCCTTTGTAAAAGACGGGACAGATTTGGCTATTGCCGAAATGCTCTTAGGTGGCACCACCTGCTTTAATGATATGTACTTCTTTCCTGAAGTTACCGCGCAACAAGCACTAGAACATGGTATTCGTGCAAAAGTAGGACTCATCGTGATTGATTTTCCCTCCGCTTGGGCCCAAAACAGCGAAGAATATATTGCTAAAGGTCTGGCTTTACAAGAGCAATTACGCCATTCCACACTCGTTAGTACCGCCTTTGCCCCACACGCCCCTTATACGGTTTCTGATGAACCCTTACAAAAAATCAGAACGTTAGCAGATGAATTAGATTTACCGGTTCATATTCATGTGCATGAAACGGCTTTTGAAGTGGAACAGGCTCAAACGCAATCAGGCCAACGCCCGATACAACGTTTACAGGCTTTAGGCTTAATTAATCCATCATTGATCGCTGTACACATGACCCAACTCAATGACGAGGACATTAGTTTATTCGCAGAAGCAGGTGCACACATAGTGCATTGCCCGGAGTCTAATTTAAAATTAGCGAGTGGCTTCTGTCCAGTGGCTAAGTGTTTAGCGGCCGGCGTTAATATTGCCTTAGGAACTGATGGCGCCGCCAGTAACAATGATTTAGATATGTTTGGCGAAATGCGTACTGCTGCCCTACTAGCTAAAGGAGTATCTGGCGATGCAAGTGCAGTACCCGCTATGACAGCACTTAAAATGGCGACTATTAATGGTGCCAAGGCTTTAGGCATTGATGATATCACGGGCTCTTTAACGATAGGCAAAGCCGCAGATGTTATCGCAATAGATTTAAGCGCTTTAGAAACGCAACCCATCTATTCACCTTTATCACAAATTGTTTATGCTGCCAGTCGTCAGCAAGTATCTGATGTATGGGTCGCAGGAAAACGTTTATTAAAAGACCGTCAATTAACTACGTTTAATGTGGAAGCTTTAAAAGAAAAAACAAAATCATGGCAAGACCGCTTGTCTTCATGAGTGTCTAATAAGGATTAATCCCTAGATCTATACGTTTTAATGAGCCTGAAGCTAAAAAACGCACTGAATGACTAAGAATTTCTTTAACTGGTTATCGCCAAGTGTTATAGTTTGGGGACAAAAATAAAAACAATGTTGCTATTCGTAGTAACAGAACTTCAACGCAGCATCTTCTTATTACAGAGTGATTATTATGAACGAACTTTTAGAAAATCTAATTAGTCTTACAAAAAAAACAACTAAATTAGTCTTAGAACAGCTTGACGTGATTACTAAGAAAGTAAACGCTGAGCTTAACAAACATAGCACGACGGCTACACAAGAGGCCGCACCCGTTGCAGCCGCTCCAAAAACAGAGCCTGCTAAAGAAGAACCTGCTAAAACGGTAGCACCAGAAGCGCCTAAACCTGCTGCTGTTGAACCTGTTATCGTTGCAGAAAAACCAAAACCAGCGCCTAAAAAAGAAGCCGCTCCCGTTAAACCTGCAGCAGCTGCTAAAGCTAAAGCAGTCGATTTTCCCGAAGATTCAGTTCTAAAACGCCATGCAGCGCAATTGAAAGCGTCGGCTACTCAAACAGTTACGATTAAATCAGCTGCTGCAGCGCCTGCAAAATCAGCTGCTAGCGAAGTACCAACCGACTCAATCTTACGTCGTCACTACGAAACATTACACAAAAAATAAATCATTTAATCAAATCGATCAAACTAACCCTCGTTAATGGTAGTAGAAGAACAATCCTCTACTACCATTAACGAGGGTTTATCGCTCAACCAAGACCGCTAATTACGCAGAAACCTGATCTATCCAATCTTGTAAGTTATAGTAATTTGTAATACGCGCTACTTTATTATCACGAATTTCAAAAAACGCACCGGCTGGCAAACGATAAGTTTGACCATTTGCCTCGGGTAAACCTTCATCTGTTTTAATATATTCACCTAATACCACAAACTCAGCAGAAGCACGCGTACCATCAGCACTAGCCATAATAACCATGTCTACTAATTGTTCTTTGTAGTTAGTATTCATTCCACCCATAAAAACAGAAAACGCTTCTTTACCTACTTCACGTCTGCCTTGATTAATATCGTGAATTACATCATCAGTTAACAAGTTTAAAAAAGTGTCCATATCGCCACCATTAAAGGCTGCGTAATAGCTTTCTACGAGGTTAATACTTTCTTGTTGTGCCATGTCTCTTCCGAGTTAATATTTAAAAAAGTCGCGTATTTTATAATTAAACACGCGGCTATGCCCGTCTTTTTATAAAACGTTTAATCTTTAGCCCAGCCGCCTTCTCTTAAAGTCACTGTACGATTAAAGACTAATTTTCCATCGACGCTATCTACTGAATCTAAACAAAAATACCCTGTTCTTTCAAACTGATAACGGTTCTCTGGTGATGCTTGAGCCAAACTCGCTTCGACCCGACAGCCGTCTAACACTTCTAAAGAATCATGATTAATGACGTCTAAAAAGTTAGGTTCATTATCAGGACTCGGTACCGTAAATAAACGATCGTACAAACGAATCTCAGCTTCTGCAGACTCTGCTTCTGATACCCAATGAATCACGCCTTTTACTTTACGACCTTCTGGATTTTTACCTAAGGTGTCTGGATCATAAGAGCATCGTAACTCAGTGATCACACCCTCAGCATTTTTGATAATCTCATTACATTTAATCACATAAGAACCGCGTAACCTTACTTCACCACCTTCAATTAAACGTTTGTACTTGGGAGGTGGAATTTCTGCAAAGTCATCTTGCTCAATTAAGATGACTTTACTAAAGGGTACCTGCCGTTTACCTAACTCAGGCTTTTGCGGATGATTACTGATTTCTAATTGTTCAACTTGCCCATCAGGATAGTTTTCGATAACCACACGTAAAGGTTGTAAGACCGCCATTGCACGTAAAGCATTCTCATTTAAATCTTCACGAATACAGTATTCCAATACGCCCATTTCTATCCATGAATTTTGCTTGGTCACACCAATACGCTCACAAAAATCACGAATCGATTTAGGGGTAAAACCGGCACGACGCAAACCAGCGATGGTGGGCATACGAGGATCATCCCAGCCTTTAACATGCTTTTCTGTTACTAACTGATTGAGCTTACGCTTACTCACAATGGTGTATTCCAATTGTAATCTCGCAAACTCGATTTGCTGTGGATGACTAGGTGTTTGGAGTTTATCTAAGACCCAATCATATAATGGTCTATGATCCTCAAATTCTAAGGTACAAATTGAATGGGTAATGCCTTCAATAGCATCAGAAATACAATGCGTATAATCGTACATAGGGTAAATGCACCAAGCATCTCCCGTACGATGATGATGCACACGACGAATACGATAAATCGCTGGATCACGCATGTTAATATTGGGCGATGCCATATCAATTTTAGCGCGTAACACATAGGCGCCATCAGCAAACTCGCCAGCACGCATACGAGTAAATAAATCTAAATTTTCTTCAATTGACCGATTACGATCAGGACTTTCTTTACCGGGTTCTGTTAAAGTACCGCGATACACTCTAATTTCTTCTGCAGATAAACTATCTACATAAGCTAAACCTTGTTCAATTAACTGTACTGCGTAACTATAAAGTTGTTCAAAATAATCTGATGCATTATACAAACCCGCCCATTCAAACCCCAGCCATTTCACATCGCGTTCTATTGATTCCATGTACTCGATGTTTTCTTTTTCGGGATTGGTATCATCAAAACGTAAATTACATGTACCTTTAAATTCACCTGCGATACCAAAATTTAAGCAGATAGATTTAGCGTGGCCTATGTGTAAATAACCGTTAGGCTCGGGTGGAAAGCGTGTGGCTACTTTGCCCTGATTTTTGTTTTCTTTAAGGTCATAGGTAATGATTTGACGAATAAAATTGGTCGAAACGGGCGTATCGTTTGTAGTCATAACTTTGTAGGTAAGGAGCAGGGATATGTCATTTTAAAGTAGCGCGTTGTAAGGTACAAGGCGACAGTTAAGCGAATAAGTTATTTCTTCTGGATATAAAAAATCTGTTGGCTATCTTGTTTTATCATTTCTAAGATTTGATGCCCTGCTTGATCGGTAAATACACCAAAATCTAAATGCGCCGCTGGATCAGTGGCAATCACTTTAACGACGTCACCGCTCTCCATGGCAACTAATATCTTTTTTAATCGTAACAATGGCAAAGGACATAACAAGCCGCTGGCGTCGACTTCGTGACTAAATTCAAGCATTGTTTAGGTACTCTTTAAGCTGTAGAGTGCTTATAATACCATTATCGAACCAATCTAAAAATGCTCTCGAATAAATGGACTATTTCCCTCTCTTTATTAAATTGCAGAATAAACCCTGCTTAGTGATCGGTGCGGGTGAAATTGCTGCCCGTAAAATTGAATTATTAGCGCGAGCGGGTGCCAACATCACCGTCATTGCGCTCGAAATCAGCCATCATGTAGCCAGTCTCGAACAAAAATACAATTTAACCATTCAGCAAAGAGTATTTACCCCTAATGACGTGATTAATTTTGCTTTAGTCATTTCAGCAACTGACAATAGAAGCACCAACGAATTAGTCGCCCAAAGCTCAGAAACCCACAAAATTCTAGTTAATGTGGTTGATAGCCCTGACTTATGTGGCTTTATCTTCCCTGCCATTATTGACCGCTCACCTATTATTGCAGCTGTCTCTTCGGGAGGTGCAGCTCCTGTTTTAGCGCGTTTATTAAGAGCCAAGATAGAAACGATTATCCCACCCGCTTATGGTCAATTAGCTCAGTTAGCAGAACGCTATAGAAACAAAGTTAAAACGCTCATTAAAGAACCCGCTCAACGCCGTATCTTTTGGGAAAATATCTTTCAAGGATCAGTGGCAGAAGCCGTTTTTGCCGGCAACAATGACAGTGCAGATCAACAATTACAGTATGTCCTGCAACAACAAAAAAACACTGCTCCAGTGGGCGAGGTTTATTTAATAGGTGCAGGGCCAGGAGCGGCAGACTTATTAACCTTTAGAGCTTTGCGTTTAATGCAACAAGCGGATGTGATTGTTTATGATCATTTAGTTTCACCCGAGATTATGGATTTAGCCCGCCGGGATTCAGAAAAGATTTATGTGGGCAAACAACGTGACAAACATACCCTACCCCAAGAGTCTATAAATACCTTATTAGCTGACCTTGCTAAGGAAGGAAAACGTGTCGTGCGTTTAAAAGGTGGAGATCCATTTATTTTTGGTCGCGGTGGCGAAGAAATTGAAACTTTAATGGAACAAGGTATTCACTTTCAGGTTGTTCCTGGCATAACAGCCGCTTCGGGTTGTTCTACCTATGCTGGCATCCCCTTAACCCATAGAGATCATGCACAATCCTGTACTTTTGTGACGGGGCATTTAAAAGATAACTCCATTAATTTAAATTGGACTCAATTAGCGTTACCCAATCAAACTATTGTCATCTATATGGGCTTGGTCGGTCTTGAAAAGATTTGTGAAGCTTTGATTGCACATGGAAGCCCAAAAGATTTACCCATTGCCTTGGTTCAACAAGGCACTACGAATAATCAACGTGTTGTGACAGGTGTGCTTGAATCTTTTGCCAACAAAATTGCCAACTTAGACATTAAGCCACCGACTTTAGTTATTATTGGCAATGTAGTCACTTTGCATGACAAGCTGAATTGGTTTCAATTGAACAATCAAAATTAATTCTATCTATAAATATTCATTATACTAAGCACCCAAAATAGACTCACTTTATTCAAAACAACTAAAATAAAAGATTGAATTTTTCCGTTAAATTCCCTATTCTTTGCTAGTTTACTTTTTAAGCTAAAAAGTTTTCCACCAAGAGAACCTAGTTCTCTTAATTTTAAAACCAAGAGGTCACTATGAAAAAAACACTTGCTACAGCAGCTGGTATCGTTTTAATCGCTTTAAGCGGTTCTGCTTTCGCTGACGAACAATTAGAAATTGGTCAAAAAATTTATGAACGTGCTTTCGGCCGTGGTTGTGGTACTTGCCACGACATCGCGTCAAACCCACAATTACCTGCTAACATCAAAGCTGGCACTTTAACTAGAGCAAGCTTCGAAAAAATCTTAAAAGAAGGTAAAGGCGGTATGCCAGTAGCAATCGCTGAAATCATGAAAAACAAAGCAGTAGAAAAAGCGGGTTACGGTGAAGATCAAGCGGTTGACGCTTTATTCGCTTACATCAGCAGCAAATAAGAATAAAAATAAGACGCACAAAAAAAGCCGCCCTTGCTCACAAAGCAGGGCGGCTTTTTTTGTCTATCAATTAATGCATGGTTACTTTTTTGCTAAATACTGCGTAATATTTTCTTTTTTGGGTAATCGATAACGATTATTCAACCAAACCCCACCAATTGCAGCCAACATTAAGCCACATGACGCTAAGGTCAAATAAACTAAACGTTTTAAACTGTGCATTTCTTGCACAATTTGTTCATTAGGTACCGTTGAAGGAACAACTTTGGCGGATTCAGAATAAGACTTTAAAACCTGGACTTCATTTTTTAAATCTTCAAGCGTACCCAACGAGTTAGAAACCGATCCTACTCGAATACTTTCTTCTAACGTTCTTAATTTACTTTCTATTGAACCACTGACCAAACCAACAAACTGGCCTTTTAAGGTATTAACTTCTGCAGATAAAACAGGATTGGGTTCAGATATTTTTATATCCGAACTTTTAAGGCGACTAACATCTTGATTTGGAATCAAATAAAAGCCCGCCACAATGATAACTACCATCAATATAAAGATGATAGCTGTTAACCAGCGATTAACTTTCATTAAAGCTTGATGCGAGGGTATTCTTTGCAGAACGACTAGTTCTGTTTCTGTCTCACGCAACTCACTCATTATTAGATTCCCCTCAAACCAAGCTCATTATTAATGTCTTGGCAGGACGTTGTTATTTTTATTGGTACTATTTAGCTCGCAATTATACAAGCTAAATAGTTTTTGTCCTTTTTTTTTAAACCCTAATTACCGCAGCTTTTTGGCCGCTGCTATACGCATGCGTAACGCATTTAGCTTAATAAAGCCTTCTGCATCTTTTTGATTATAAGCGCCGCCATCATCTTCAAACGTAGCAATGCTCTCATCAAATAAGCTATCGGTATCAGATGCTCTACCTACCACGATCACATTGCCCTTATACAATTTAAGTCTTACTTTACCGTTAACCGATACTTGCGACTCATCAATCATAGTTTGTAATAATTTGCGTTCAGGACTCCACCAGTAACCGTTATAGATTAAAGATGCATAGCGTGGCATTAACTCATCTTTTAAATGCGCTACTTCTCTATCTAAAGTTAAAGACTCAATTGCACGATGGGCTTTTAATAAGATAGTACCGGCTGGAGTTTCGTAACAGCCACGTGACTTCATACCGACATAACGATTTTCTACGATATCTAAACGACCAATACCATTAGCACCCGCTATTTTGTTTAATTGCTCTAAAACAGTCGCAGGAGAAACTGGCACGCCATCAATCTCAGTTACATCACCGTGTTGATAAGTTAACTCTATATAAGTCGCTTTATCAGGTGCGTTTTCTGGAGAAACTGTCCAACGCCACATATCTTCTTCTGGCTCTGTCCAAGGATCTTCAAGGATACGACCTTCATAAGAGATGTGTAATAAATTAGCGTCCATTGAGTAAGGTGAAGTTTTACCTTTTTTATTC
>CAIXAE010000010.1 GCA_903917345.1 uncultured Methylococcaceae bacterium
GATAGGGCTAAAGTAGCGCCTGTGCCAATCGTAGTTGAACCGGTGTTGGTGTTAATGCCTGACAAAGTCTCAGTACCACCCGTAACAGAAAGACTGCCATCTGTACCACTCAGCACACCACTATAGGTATCGCTGGCATTAGTTAGTGTTAAGGTTTTGCTACCTAAGTTGGTCGAACCTGCTCCGGATAATGTTTTTAAAGAAGCGCCGCTAGTCGTGCTGGAAATATCTAAGCTACCCGCATTGTTTACACCACTGCTATTAGAAATAGAGCCGCTCCTGATAACGCTAAGCTAGAGCCACTGCTAACAGTTGTGGGACCGGTGTAAGTATCGACAGCGGTTAAATTTAAAGTACCGCCACCTTGCACACCAACATCGCCTGGAGAGCCACCATCAGAAATAACGCCTGACACCGTGGTAGTTGTTCCAGATGCCACGTTAAAAACAGGGTCACCTGACACCGTAATAGCATTGGCAATCGTGGTGGTTGCTGTTGTAGATAAAGTCGCTGGGATAGTGCTTGAACCTACCAAAGCTAGGGTGCCTGTGCCTAAGGCAGCACCAGAGTTAATAATTAAGTTTGCGCCAGCATTAACTTGCGTTCCACCCGTATAAGTGTTTACACCAGTAAAACTCACTGAACCTTGATTGGCCGTGCCAGTATTTTCAATAGAAATTTTACCTGATGTGGTCGCATCAGAAAACACACCAGAGAAAGTAGAGGTATTACCGAATTGGTCAATGGTATTAGTCGCTGAATTGCTCAGTGTTAAATTCTCGGCGTAAGAACCAACCGCTTCATTCATCTCTAAAGTACCGCCGTCAAAAGTTGGATTAACGGTTGTATTTAGGTCGCTAGCGAGGTAAGGAGAGCCAACTACAGTTATATCTGTCGACGCAGGTGCAGAAGCCCACAAGAAGTTAGAAATAACCACGCTTGCGGCCCCAAATAAATTGTCCGTGGAGTAAATTTGAAAGCCGAACGTAGTTCCATTAGTAATGGTGTAGCTTTCAGTCCCTGATTGAGTTGCCGAACCATAAACTGAATTATTGAACCCACTGAACAAAGTGACTGAAGAGCCATTAATAAAATTAGGGTAGTCATAACTGGGTGCATCAAGTGTTGAATAGGACCAATTAAAACTGTAGGTTCCTGTATATCCCGCAGTAGCTGTGTAACTTGTTGTGCTAGGTGAATTTGAGGTGGTATCTGGGCCCGTTATTGAAACATAAGAGGGTGCTCCAGAAGTATTTACGCTTCCGTTATGGCTACCCGAAGGTGAGCTGTTGGTTAATGTAAAGTTACTTGGAGCATAGGGTCCCGTAAAGCCGGTATCAGCTAGTAAAACCTTGCTTGAGAAGAGTATTGCTATGACAGAGGGGGGTATTAAGATGGGTATAAAAGGCTTTTTAATTATCAATGATCTCTCACATTCAACTTTATCAAATATTTTATTGCAAATATTCCTATCAACTTAATAAAAAACTATCAAAAAAGCAATTAATATCTATAATTAAAAATTAATACTTGGATTTCAGTGGCAGTAATTTGTCGTGCTATTAATGATGATATTATAGTTTGTGGGCAATGTTGTCCTCATCCCATCCATTATTTTTAATGCCCCAGCACTATTTTCTGCCCCTTGACTGTTGTTAAGAGTAGCAATGGGAGTCATTCTATTTTGTGTAATAATGCGATCGATTGTTCCAGTGTTCATCAAGGTTGTTATATGTCCTTGAGAATTGCCAAATTGCCCTGATATTGTCCCCGCGTTTGTGAAGTCAACAATTGCTCCGCCATTAATGAAGTTGCCTGCAGTTATTACCCCGTTAACCGTATTTGTAAAAGTGGTTATCGTCCCTGCATTGTAAATTCCCGCCCGCCCCCCAGTAATAGAACCATTGTTTGTCAAGCTATCGATTGTAGAAAAGTTAAAGATGCCATAACCACTGCCACCCGTTTCAGAAATCACGCCATTATTATTGAGTGTCACGCAAGCCGCAATCGCATTACCCCGTTTAAATTGTTCATCTTTTACCTTAGCCAGCCCATATGTTTCTGTTTCTCGCAGGCACATATCTACCCAAATAGTGCCCAATGCGATGCGATCAAGTAAAAACAAGACACCTACGTTGGTTTGCTGTGCCAAACACGACTATGCTAGAATCAAACGCTAGTTTAATGTCGCCAAAAAGCTATCAAAATGTACATTTGATAGACTTACTTAAAGAGAACCCCATGCCTGAATACGCTCTAACCTTAAAATCTGATTTAAAGCCCCTTTGGATGCTTCAAGGTTTATTACTGACTGCTTTATTAGTATCTAGTACTGCTTGCTTAAGCTATGCAGAGCAAATCAAAGACGTATTAGCGGATGATCAACGCGAATTAATCAGAACCCTTCTGTATGTTGTCTCCATCATCACTTTTCCAATCACTAATTTAATCCGCTATATTCAATTAAGATTAAATCAGACCATGCCGTTTTCTGAGAGTGATACTCGATCTGTCGCTAAAAAACGTTATGAATTAACAGTCACCGTTTCGATGCTGTTAATTATGACTGTCGGAGTTTATGGGGTTTTGATGTTTATATGGGGTGACAAACAAAACACGTTGTTTATCTTTACGGGATTATCGGCTTTAGGGTTATTTTTGTATCGCCCTAAACTACCCGAATATGAGGCACTTAATGAGGCGCTCGTGAGTAGAGCAGAAGCTAATCATTAGCTGTAGAAAGGCTATCTTGATATTACAAAAAAGGGCCACTCTCTGAGAGAGTGGCCCTTTTTAAGGGGTATCACTTTGAATTACGATTACTGTTCTTCGTCAGCGACTTTAATTTTTTTACGACGGTAATTATGGCCGTAAAAGATTTCCGCTACTTCTCTTTGCAATTTCTTTTCAATCTCTGCTTTTTGATCGCCACTTAAATTACTCTCTTTAACAAAAAGATAATTTTCTAACTCAGTCTCTTTCAGCATCATTTTGGTATGAAAGATATTTTCTTGATACACATTCACGTCTATCATTTGATAGCTTTCTTGAGTATCTTTAGCAATATAATTCTGAATAGACGTAATATTGTGATCGATATAATGTTTTTTACCGGAGATATCACGGGTAAAACCACGCACGCGATAATCCATAGTCACCACATCTGATTCAAAGCTATGAATCAAGTAATTAAGTGCTTTTAAGGGGGATATACGACCGCAAGTGGATACATCAATATCCGCACGGAAAGTACTAATGCCATTATCAGGATGACTTTCTGGATAGGTGTGTACCGTAATATGACTTTTATCTAAATGAGCCAATACTGTTTCAGGCAAGGGACCAGGAGATTGACTGTTCATACTCGGCGGTGGAGGTGAGTCGCCTTCTGATATCAACATGGTAACGCTGGCACCTTGAGGATCGTAATCTTGATGCGCAATATTTAAAATTTGTGCGCCAATAATGTCGGCCACATCTTTTAAAATCTGCGTTAATTTCTTAGCGTTATAAGCTTCGTCAATATATTCAATATAAGCTTGTTGTTGTTCTGCAGGTGCATAACAAATATCGTATATATTAAAACTCAGTGACTTTGTTAAATTGTTAAAGCCATGTAATTGCAACTTATTCAAATCTTTTAAACCTCGATAACTTCAAAATCATGGGTAATTTCTACCCCTGCATTTCCTAGCATAATGGAAGCAGAGCAATACTTCTCTGCCGACAATTTCACTGCCCTTTCAACCGTGGCAGGATTTAAATCTTTACCACTTACGATAAAATGTAAATGAATTTTACTAAAAACACTGGGGACTGCATCAACACGTTCTGCGGTAAGTTCCGCGACACAATTTACAATATGGTTACGACCTTTTTGTAGAATTTGTACTACATCGAATGATGAGCATCCACCTACGCCTAAAAGCAACATTTCCATGGGTCGCATGCCAATATTACGACCACCATGATCCGGTGGACCGTCCATCACAACGGCATGACCACTGCCCGTTTCGCCGACAAACATCACACCATCAACCCACTTGATCGTAGCTTGCATTTTACCCCCAGTTAAAATGAGGCATAGAGTAGCATATAATTGTAGTTAGACGAATTTTCAAACTCATTTTTTTTTAATCTACTCCTAAAGACCACAAAGTCTTAATAACTTCAGAACATTCAAGCACCTTAGCAAGACGTGCAATTTTAAAAATAGTTTATAATTCTCCGCATCGAAACACTTATTGACTGGATTATGAAATCACCTTTAATCGTTACTGCTGTTCAACAACCTTGTAATGCTGACAGACAAACAAACTTAGATTTTTCTATCGCACAAATACGTGCTGCAGCGGCTCTTAATGCAGATTTAGTGGTATTGCCTGAGTTACATTTAGGGCCTTATTTTTGTCAAAATGAAGATCACCATACTTTCGATCTTGCTCAGCCCATTCCGGGACCCACGACAGACATCCTTTCAGAAGTGGCTAAAGAATCAAAAATAGTCATCGTTTCTACTATTTTTGAAGAAAGAGCCCCAGGCTTATATCACAACACCGCTGTCGTCTTTGATAAGGATGGTAGTATGGCAGGCAAATATCGCAAGATGCATATCCCTGATGACCCTGGTTTTTATGAGAAGTATTACTTCACCCCGGGTGATTTGGGTTTTACCCCCATAGAAACCAGCATAGGTAAACTGGGCGTATTAATTTGCTGGGATCAATGGTATCCAGAAGCGGCTAGATTAATGGCCTTAGCGGGTGCAGAAATTTTAATTTATCCGACTGCCATAGGCTGGGATGCGGAAGACACCTCTGAAGAACAACAACGCCAACTAAACGCATGGATTACTATCCAACGCGCTCATGCGGTGGCAAATGGTATTCCAGTTATCTCTTGTAATCGTATTGGTTTTGAAAAAGCGCCAGATTCAGACGCCGGCATTCAGTTTTGGGGCAATAGTTTTATTGCTGGCCCGCAAGGCGATTTTATCGAACAAGCCGATGCAACAGAAAACAAATTATTAGTTGCGACGCTGGATAGTGCCAGATCAGAACGCGTTAGAAGGATATGGCCATTTTTACGTGACCGAAGAATTGACGCTTTTGGCGACTTAACTAAACGTTTTATTGATTAAAAAATTTTAGGTATAAAAAAAGCCTCATCATTGATGAGGCTTTTTTGTGGCACTTAAACTAAATGAACAGCACTTTTATTCGTAAATGACTTGAAAAGGAATTTGAGTAATCAAATGACCTTTTTCATCCACGACACGTACTACCCAATGATTTTTAATATTATCGTTTAAATACTGACGACTCGTAATACGCCAGTTATCACCTGAGATATTCACTTTCTTACGGGTAATCAACTCGCCTTCTAGCAACCATTCGTGATAAACCGTTTTACCTTTCAGATTATTCAATTCAGAAAAATAGAAGACTGAAACAGGTTTAGTTTTACTTACATGTAAAGGTGACGTAACAGGTGCTTGAGGCTCACTGTCTTTAATATTAAAAGTCAGCATTGACCTTAATACTATTTTAGAGGTATCGCCCACTTTAGTTACTGACTCTGAAACCTTTGAAACCGGCTTTTCACTTCCCTTTACAACCTTAGTCTCAATAGTTGCTGATTTTTCGATAACGATTGGCTGTTCAATTGTTATCGTCTGTTCAGTAGATTCATCATCACCCGAAAACACGAATAACAATAAAAGTAAGACAACTAATACCCCTCCTGCAGCGATGCCTATCTTCTTAAAATCCCATTGATCAACAAGCTTAGGATGAGCGACACTCCCTTTCGTGCCCGTAGTAGGATATTTAACTTTAATAACAATGTTTTTTCTATCTTCCATAGTATGACCTAGTCAAATGTCGAAATTAAAAGAGGGGTAATTTTGAACTGCTATTAGCTATACAATTAGCTTAAAGCGGTGGCAATCCTTTGCCACATTAATGCCTTGATATTCTAGCTTAGAACAGCCAGAGAACAAACCTTAAAACATTATACTTTGTGATAAATATCAGCGCCTTCGTTTACAAATTGCTGAGATTTTTCATCCATACCTTTTAACAAAGCTTCTTGCTCATCTTGAATACCTTTTTCTGCCGCATATTCGCGAACATCTTGGCTGATTTTCATTGAGCAGAAATGAGGCCCACACATAGAACAAAAATGCGCTACTTTTGCAGATTCTTTAGGCAATGTTTCGTCATGGAATTCACGCGCTTTCTCTGGATCTAAACCAATATTAAATTGGTCTTCCCAACGGAATTCAAATCGCGCTTTAGACATGGCGTTATCCCGCGCTTGCGCTCCAGGATGCCCTTTAGCTAAATCAGCAGCATGTGCCGCAATTTTATAAGTCACGATACCTTCACGTACATCTTGTTTATTAGGTAAACCCAAATGTTCTTTTTGCGTTACATAGCAAAGCATTGCACAGCCGTACCAACCGATATTAGCCGCACCAATAGCCGAAGTAATGTGATCATAACCCGGTGCTATATCAGTGGTCAGTGGCCCTAAAGTATAGAAAGGCGCTTCACCGCACTCTTCCAACTGCTTATCCATATTCACTTTAATCATGTGTAAAGGCACGTGACCAGGACCTTCGATCATCGTTTGAACATCATGTTTCCAAGCGATTTTAGTTAACTCACCTAAGGTTTCTAACTCGCCAAATTGTGCAGCATCATTCGCGTCATAAATAGAACCAGGACGCAAACCATCACCTAATGAGAAAGACACATCATAAGCTTTCATGATTTCGCAGATTTCTTCAAAATGCGTGTATAAGAAACTTTCTGTGTGATGCGCTAAGCACCATTTCGCCATGATAGAACCACCACGAGACACAATGCCAGTCATGCGCTTTGCAGTTAAAGGCACGTGATGTAAACGCACACCCGCATGAATCGTAAAGTAATCCACACCCTGCTCTGCTTGCTCTATTAAGGTATCACGGAAAATTTCCCAGGTTAAATCCTCCGCTTTGCCGTTAACTTTTTCTAGTGCTTGATAAATAGGCACGGTACCAATCGGCACTGGCGAGTTACGCAAAATCCATTCACGCGTTTCATGAATATTTTTACCGGTCGATAAATCCATAATGGTATCGCCGCCCCAACGAATACCCCACAGCATCTTTTCAACTTCTTCTTCTATAGAAGAAGTGACCGCAGAGTTACCTAAGTTACCATTAATTTTAACCAAGAAATTACGCCCGATAATCATCGGTTCTAATTCTGGATGGTTAATATTACAAGGAATAATAGCACGACCGCGCGCCACTTCATCACGCACAAACTCAGGAGTAATGACAGCAGGAATGGAGGCGCCTAAAGAATCACCAGGATGCTGGTCTTTCCAAAGCTCACGCATTTCTTCCATTTTTTGATTTTCACGGATAGCAATATATTCCATCTCAGGCGTAATAATGCCTTGTCTAGCATAGTGCATTTGTGAAACATTCTTACCCGCTTTAGCACGACGTGGTTTACGGATATGTTCAAAGCGTAAATCGGCCGTTTTAGGATCTTCTAAACGCTGTTGACCGTAGTCTGAACTAGGGCCTGATAACTCTTCGGTATCATTTCTTTCATTGATCCAAGCAGACCGAATCGGACTTAAACCTTTCTTTAAATCAATTTCAACATTAGGATCAGTATAAACACCTGAGGTATCGTAAACATAAAGTGGACCGTTCTTCTCTACCGCACCAAAATGCACAGGCGTATCTGATAAATTAATTTTACGCATAGGCACTTGAATGTCGGGGCGACTGCCTTGCACATAAATTTTTTCTGAAGCGGGATAGGAATCAATCTTTACGTCGTTAGCTGCTTTGACGTCTTTTACAACAGCGCTCATGTTATCTCCAAAAACAATAAAACAAGACGCAGGGAAGTTTTAGGGCTTTCCTACGCCGGTATTAACCAGGGTCAGGTTCAAAGGGTTTCTCTCAGCCTTATTCCTACAATTAACAAGGAAATAAAGCACCCCTAGCCTTTACGGATGTTGTGCTAAGTTAAAGGATAATGGTCTAGATTGCAAGTTTTGAGCTGAGTATTACGCAGCAATAGTGCATTAATTCTTTAATATTTTTTATTCAACAGGTATTGTCTATTACACATTAACGTTAAAATACCCAACTTTTTTAATATATCAGATGGTTGCCTATGAAAATCTCCGTTGTTGTTCCAGTTCACAATGAGGCAGAAAATATTGTCCCGCTCATTACTGAGATTGTTCAAGCGATGAAAGGCGCCGCTGCTTATGAAGTCATCTATGTTAACGATGGCAGTCAAGACGAAACCGCCACGGTATTAAACCAAGCTTTACTGGACTTTCCGACCTTAAGAGTCATTAATCACGATCAGAGTTGCGGCCAAAGCACTGCCGTACATACTGGTATAAAACACGCTATTTACCCTTGGATAGCGACCTTAGATGGGGATGGCCAGAATGATCCTGCAGACATCCCGCATCTGTATGATGTACTACTTAAAGAACGAAAAAACTGCCCTAAGCTGGCGATGGTAGCGGGCTGGCGCAACAAACGCCATGATACCGGCTGGCGCATTTTCTCCTCTAAATTTGCTAATGGTATTCGTGCTAAGTTATTGGGGGATGACACTCCAGACACCGGTTGCGGCTTAAAAGTATTTTCAAGAGAAAGTTTCCTTGAGTTACCTTACTTTAACCATATGCACCGTTTTTTACCTGCGTTAATCTTAAGAGCCGGTGGCGAAGTGATTTCTGAACCCGTTAATCACAGATCAAGAACAAATGGAGTTTCTAACTATGGCACTTTAGATAGACTCTGGGCAGGTATTACGGATATTGCGGGAGTTATCTGGTTACAGAAACGTGCAAAACGGCCCGTTGTTGAAGAAATAAAACGGAAGTAAACAAAGAAAATGATCAGGGTAAAGTAGAACTTCACCCTGATCATTTTTAACTAAAACTGAACTAGAATTTACTGACCAAGTCTTTAAGATACGCTTTAAAATTATCTTTTAATTCCGTATTTAATAAGGCTAATTCCACGTTAGCCACTAAAAAGCCTAATTTAGCACCGCAATCATAACGTTTACCTTCAAATTCATAGGCTAAAACATCTTCATCTTTCATTAAATCAGCGATTGCATCCGTTAACTGAATTTCACCACCGGCACCACGACCCGTGTTTTTAATTTTATCAAAGATAGCCGGGGTTAAAATATAACGCCCTACTACGGCTAAGTTTGAAGGTGCAACTTCTGGTTTTGGCTTTTCTACAATCACATCAATTTTTGCGTATTTTTCAGACGTTTCAGGTGTTTTAACAATACCATAACTGCCTGTGTCAGCAGGGTTAACACGCTCTACACCTAATATTGAAGTTTGTTTTTCTGCAAACAACTCTACCATTTGCGACATACAACCACGCGTACCGTCTTCAACCATATCATCTGGAAGAATCACTGCAAAAGGCTCATCACCAATAACCGGTCTGGCGCAATTAACCGCATGACCCAAACCCAGCGCTTCTGCTTGTCTGATAAATACAAAAGACACATTAGGGGGCACGATACCTTTAAGAATAGCTAGTAATTCTGTTTTATTTTTTGCTTCTAATTCACTTTCCAACTCATGAGCTTTATCAAAGTGATCGATAATCACGTTTTTGCTACGTGAAGTAATAAAGATCATGGTATCAATACCAGCAGCCACGGCTTCTTCTACAGCGTATTGAATTAAAGGTTTATCAACTACAGGCAACATTTCCTTAGCAATCGCTTTAGTAGCAGGCAAAAACCGAGTGCCTAAGCCCGCTACTGGAAAAACCGCTTTTGTAACTTTTTGACTCATCGTATTTCCTTGTGTAAATAATTATTTTGATTAGACTCAAACGCGTCCGTATTGATCATTAAGGCGAATAATATCATCTTCACCCAAATAACTGCCAGATTGCACCTCTACAATTTCTAATGGAATAACACCAGGGTTTTCTAAACAGTGCACGACACCTAAAGGGATATAGGTCGATTCATTCTCAGAAATTAAAATCTGCTCATCGCCTTTGGTAATTAATGCTGTCCCTTTAACCACGACCCAATGCTCAGCACGATGATGATGTTTTTGTAACGATAGCTTTGCTCCGGGCTTAACTACAATACGTTTAGTTTGATGACGCTCACCCGTATCCACTAAATCATAATGCCCCCAAGGTCGGTAAGCCTTACGATGAATATCAGCCTCAACTCGACCTTGCGCTTTTAATTGATCAACAATTTCTTTTACGTCTTGGACTCTATCCTTAGCTGCGACCATGATAGCATCATCTGTTTCTACCACAATCACATCGCTGAGACCGACAACTGTCACCAATTTACTGTGCGCATGAATAAAAGAATTACGGGTATCAACAGTAAACACATCGCCCATAATGGCATTACCGGATGCATCTTTCTCTGTTACATCCCATAAAGCCGACCAAGAACCGACATCATTCCATGCGGCATCCATAGGAATAACGACCGCTTTATCTGTTTTCTCCATGACTGCATAATCAATAGAGTCAGAGGGGCATGAGGCAAATATTTCTTTATCTAGACGCACAAAATCCATGTCAATTTGTGCAGACTTAAGCGCTTGCTGGCAAGTATCCAACATGGCAGGATTGAATTTTTGCAATTCACTTAAAAAGCAACTAGCTTTAAAGGCAAACATACCACTATTCCAATAATAGTCGCCTGTTCTTAAATAAGACTCAGCTGTTTCCAAATTGGGTTTTTCCACAAATGAAGCCACTTTATAGGCGGGACCCACATTCTCAGTAGAACGCTTAATATAACCATAGCCCGTTTCAGGCTCAGTTGGCACAATGCCAAATGTCACTAAAAACCCTTGTTCTGCTAAATCTTTTGCTTGGCTTACTGCGTGTTGAAAAGCAGCGACATCTTCTATTACATGATCAGCAGGTAATATCAGTAACACATCATCTTCTGATGCTGCCGTTAAAGCGGCTAAAGCCACTGCAGGGGCTGTATTTCTGCCTAAAGGCTCCAAAATAATAGCATTAGGCGTAATATCAATTTCTCTCAATTGCTCCGCCATCATAAAGCGATGATCTTCATTACAAACCGCAATCGGCGCTTTTAAGCCTGCAATACCTGACAGTCTTAATAAGGTTTCTTGAATCATGGTGTGATTTGAAACGAGTGGTAAAAATTGCTTGGGATAATGTCTACGAGAAAGTGGCCACAAACGTGTTCCTGAGCCACCCGATAAAATAACGGGGATCATAAGTTTTCCTTAAAGGGATTTATGCAATTTAAATTTTGCATATATTATCATTTTAAACAGTGCAATTATTATCATTTATACATGACATAAACGCTCCCCACCCCCACTAAGAGCGCTAAACAACAAAACAGCATAAGGAGAATTTCTGTATTGCATGTAAAATGCGCCTAACAAAAATAACAAAGTGCGCTTTCTCCCCTATGACTACTCATGCTAGTGTAAATTTACGTTTATTCTCTAACTCTTTTAAACGTTTTATACCTAATTCCCAAGCTGTTTCTTTAGCGATGTTTTTAATGATCAGTTTCGTACTGATTTATTCGTTATCTAACATCTTGATGCCCGCTTTTGCTTCTATTGTTATTGCCTATTTATTGGAAGGTTTAGTTGCAAAGTCTGAACACTTTGGCATGCCTCGCCTACCGGCTGTTTATCTAGTATTTGCCGCATTTTTAACGTGTTTAGGATTTTTATTATTCTATTTGATGCCGATAGTTTCCCAACAAGCCATCGAATTTATTCAACATATCCCTGAAATATTAAATCGTGCGCAAAGAGGCATACTGCGTTTACCCGAGATGTACCCTAAATTAATTTCTGAGTACAAAATTCAACAAATAATGTTGGCTATACAGCAAGAGTTATTAACCTACGGTCAAAATGTATTATCCCTTTCTGCAGCCTCTGTCGTGGGAATCGTCAGCGCATTAGTGTATTTATTTCTTGTACCTATGATGGTGTTTTTCTTTTTAAAGGATAAAACCTTACTGGTAAATTGGTTCCTACAATTTATGCCTAAAGAGAAAAATTTAACGGTGCGTGTCTGGGAAGAAGTAGATGTCCAAATGGGTAATTACGTACGCGGAAAATTTTCTGAAGTGTTTATTTTATGGGCCGTAAGCTACATCACCTTCGCAGCCTTAGATTTAAACTACGCCATGCTTTTAGCCGTATTAATGGGCCTGCAGGTTATTATCCCCTACATAGGAGCCACTTTAGTGACGTTCCCCGTTATTAGTGTTGCTTACTTTCAGTGGGGCTTAACAGGCGACGAGTTCATGTATATTGTTATTGCCTACACCATCATTCAAGCACTAGACGGCGTTATATTAGTCCCCGTACTTTTTTCTGAAGTTGTTAATCTCCACGCAGTAGCCATTATTATTGCTATTTTATTCTTTGGTGGATTATGGGGATTTTGGGGGGTGTTTTTTGCTATTCCTTTAGCGACCGTCGTTAAAGCGGTATTAACGGCATGGCCAAGAATAGGTGATGATCATCAATGCACCTAAATGCATTTAAGATAGTGGCGGAGGGAGAGGGATTCGAACCCTCGATACGTTGCCGTATACACACTTTCCAGGCGTGCGCCATCGACCACTCGGCCATCTCTCCTATTTATCCTTATGTCCCCTCTCGGGAACCGCTTAGAATAAACTAGAATTAACAGGCTTGCAATCCATTTAACCATAACATTAAATAAACCTATAATCCTCTCACCCATCAATGGATTTTCGAGTACTTAAAGACCAGGTCGATTGTTCTCCCGCATTTATTATCAATACAGGGGCTTTAGAAAACAATCTATTGCAATTAAACGCCTTACGTCAGCAATCCGGCTGTAAAGTTTTATACTCTGTTAAAGCCCTACCCCTTACAAAAATATTACAGATTGCCAAGCCTTTTGTAGATGGCTTTTCGGTCAGTTCCTTGTTTGAAGCCCAACTTGCACATAAAATATTAGGTACTGATGGTAGTCTTCACATAACGACGCCAGGCTTAAGAACTGATGAATGGCATGATCTGTCCCCGATACTCAGCCACATAAGTTTTAATTCTTTAACGCAATATCAACGATTTTTAGCCCTAGGCATTCCCTCAACCAGTGTGGGTCTGCGTGTTAATCCCAAACACTCTTTTTTAAGCGATGAACGCTTTGATCCTTGCCGCTCACATTCTAAACTGGGTGTTAATATTGATGATCTATTAGAAACTAACATTCTTAAAGACATTAAAGGCTTGCACATTCACACCGCTTTTTCAGCCACAGACTTTACCTCGCTCATTAATACAGTTGATAAACTCCGACATTATTTCGGCCACCGCTTAGCTCAGTTAGATTGGATTAACTTAGGGGGAGGGTATTTATTTAAAGACATAAAAAATCATCAGCCTCTTATAGATTTAATAAACCAACTAAAACAAGACCATACCCTTAATGTATTTATAGAGCCCGGCAAAGCGATTGTGGATGATACGGGTTACTTAGTAACGACAGTGCTGGATATATTCATAAGTGACGGCAAGACTGTGGCTATTTTAGACACCTCTGTTAATCATCACCCCGAAGTTTTTGAATATCAGCGCCGACTAGACTTACATGAGCATCAACCCCATGCTAAACACAGCGCCATCTTAGCGGGCAGCAGCTGTTTGGCAGGCGATATCTTTGGTGAATATCAATTTGCAGAACCTTTAAAGGTCGGTGATAAATTAGTCTTTAAAAATGTGGGTGCCTACAGTTTAATTAAGGCTAACCGTTTTAATGGCTATAATTTGCCCACGATTTACAGCTATCAAAATCAACAGTTCCATAAAGAAAAACAATACCATTTTGCAGATTATTGCCAACAATGGTCTACTGATTAAACGCAGTGTTTAAAGGATAAGTAAATGAAAGCCATACTCATGACCGCCGCCGGTGATACCCGTACATTAAGCTATCAAGATATTACAGAACCCTCACTAAGTAACGCCACACAAGTTAAGGTTAAATTACAAGCAGCCGGCATTAACCCCGTTGATACAAAAGTTAGACGCCATGGCGTGTTCTATCCACTGCCCTTACCTACCGTTTTGGGTTGTGATGGCGCGGGGGTTATTGTTGAAATAGGGAGCGCTGTTAAGCATTTTAAAGTCGGCGATAAGGTTTGGTTTTGTCATGGTGGCTTAGGACGAGAGCAAGGCAATTACGCTGAATACACGGTACTAGATGAGCGCTGGGTTAGTACAAGCCCAACAAATTACTCAATGATTGAAGCGGCCGCCGCCCCCTTAGTCTTAATTACTGCTTGGGGGGCTTTATTTAGTAAAGGTCAGTTACAAGCGGGTCAAACCGTTTTAATACATGCGGGAGCGGGCGGGGTAGGCCATGTTGCAATACAGTTAGCCAAAATAAAAGGGGCTCGTGTTATCGCAACGGTTAGCTCTGCAGAAAAAGCGGCCTTTGCTAAACGCTTAGGTGCTGATGAAACTGTCATTTATCATCCGAATGGTTTTGCTGAGCAAGTGAATCAATTAACGGCGGGTAAAGGTGCTGATTTAGTCATTGATACCGTGGGGCCAGAAGTTTTTAAAGAAAGCATATTAGCCACTGCGCATTTTGGCAGACTCATTACCTTATTAGACCCCGGTCAAATCGATTTATCTGAAGCCCGATTACGTAATTTGCTCATTGGTTTTGAACTGATGTTAACCCCTATGCTAAGAGATTTAGACGAAGCTAGAGATGAACATGTTGCCATCTTAAATCAATGCAAACAATGGGCCGAGCAAGGCTTATTAACGTTACATATCAGTCATACGTTCGATTTAAAAGACGCATCCAGTGCACACGAACTTATTGAAATAGGCCATACCTCAGGAAAAATAGTGTTAACTATTAATAACTAAGACTATGCAAGGCTTAGGACTAGTGCCTCGACTCCTGATTGATCAATAGATAACAGGTATAATAGTGACATCGTTAATTGAACGCTAAAAATTGACACCCATGAATAGATATAACTCGACGACAGAAAAGCCTAAAAGTGGTGGCTCACGTTATAACAACAAGCCACCGAAAAAAAAATCTAACTCTCGCTGGGGAAGAAACTTATTTTTAATCGCTTCTGCCGGGGCTGCTGTGGCTGCATTCATGTTTACGAGCTATTTAGGATACCTCGACTACAATGTTCGCGAACAATTTGAAGGCAAACGTTGGGCTATTCCTGCACGTGTTTATGCTAACCCTATCGATCTCTATGCGGGTTATGCTCAACCCATAGAAAAATTAGAAGCCTTATTAAAGATGTTGCACTACAGAAATGATGCCACTCTTTCTGCTGAGGGCACCTATTCTAGACAAGGCTCACAACTCCGTATTAGATCACGTGAGTTTGCTTTTTGGGATCAAACTCAAGCCAGCATGAACATGCTGGTTAAATTTAATGGCCCTGCGATTGAAAAAATCACTGATTTAAAAACCAACCAAGATATTGCTATCGTGCGGATGGATCCCGTACAAATTGGTAGCCTTTACCCTAAAATTAAAGAAGATAGAGTACTGATAAAACTCAGTGAAGCACCCCCTGCCTTGTTGAATGGTTTATTTGCGTCTGAAGACAGAGATTTTTATCAACACTTTGGGATTTCTATGCGCGGTATTGTTAGAGCCATTTGGACTAACGTGATCGCGGGGGGGATGGTACAAGGTGGTAGTACGATCACCCAACAACTGGTTAAAAACTTTTATTTAACAAAAGAACGGAGTTTATCTAGAAAAGCTAAAGAGGCCTTAATGGCATTCATTCTAGAATATCACTATACCAAAGATGAAATTTTAGAAGCCTATCTGAATGAAATTTATCTAGGTCAAAACGGCCCTAACGGAGTGCATGGTTTTGGCTTAGCCAGTGAGTTTTATTTTGGCAGCACTTTAAAAGACCTACCGTTAGAGCAAGTCGCTTCTTTGGTCGCCTTAGTCAGAGGCCCGTCGGAATACGATCCTAGGCGCTTCCCCGACAGAGCGTTACAACGCCGTAATTTAGTGTTACAAGAAATGACAAACGAAGGTTATATTACGGCTGAAGAATCCGCCGCCGCGACAGCCAAGCCTTTAAACATTATCCCGCGGACCTTACGCTCATCTAATCGTTACCCTGGTTTCTTAGATCTCGTTAAACGCCAACTGCAACAAGATTACCATGAAGAAGATTTAACGTCAGAAGGTCTTCGGATTTTTACTACCTTAGATACCCAAGTACAAGATGTCGTTGAAACCACCGTGGCCAATAGACTTAGCCAATTATCTAAAATGCCGCATGCTGACGAACTTGAAGCCGCGGTGATTGTCACGCGTCGCGATAGCGGTGAGGTAGCTGCTTTAACCAGTGGCAGAGAGAGCATAGCCGGAGGCTTTAATCGCGCATTAGATGCTGTTAGACCTATTGGCTCTTTAGTTAAACCGGCCGTGTACTTAACCGCGGTAGAAAACCCTGACAAATATACGATTACCAGTCAGATTAGTGACACCACTATTGTCGTTAAAGGCGGTAATGGCGTTGATTGGATTCCCAAAAACTACGATCATAAAGAACACGGCATCATCCCTCTACATACCGCTTTAGCAAAATCTTACAATTTAGCGACCGTGAGTATTGGTATGGATGTTGGGGTAGAAAATGTCGCTAAAACCATAAATAATTTAGGTGTCACTAGAAAACTTGATCTATTCCCCTCCTTATTATTAGGTGCGGGTGCTCTCACCCCTATTGAAGTTACGCAAATGTATCAAACATTAGCGGGTGATGGCTTCTCAACACCCATTAAAACCATTAGAGCCGTTGTTGACCCAAAAGGCACCTCATTACAAAGCTACCCGCTGACTGTTAAGCAAACCGTCGATCCCGCGGCCACTTACATCGTAAACACCATGTTACAAGGCGTTATGCATGAAGGAACAGGCAAATCAGCTTATTCCTATTTTCCAGAAGACTACGGCTTAATTGGTAAAACAGGCACCACCAACGATGCAAAAGACAGTTGGTTTGCAGGCTATACTGGCGATTATTTATCTGTTGTATGGCTAGGTAGAGACGATAACAAACCCATAGGTTTAACCGGATCAACAGGTGCTTTACCCATATGGTCTGTATTAATGAAACAAATTTCCACAAAGCCCGTTAATTTAACGCCACCCGATAATATTACTTTTGCTTGGGTTGATCCTAATAATGGCCTGTTAATTAACCCTGACTGTGGAACCGGTAAACAATACCCTTACATATCAGGTTCAGAACCCATCACTTTTTCAGAATGTGGCTTAGGCTTTTTTAACCCCGACAATGCTGCACCAACGGATGTATTTGAACCCGATAACAGTGATAACAAATCAGAACAACCACGATAAATTAAATAAACATGTTTAAAAAAAATAGATTCATCAGCCTTTACTTCGCACTGTTTATAACAAGCAGCAACTGTTTTGCCGCTGAACAACCGGTACAACAATTACAGGCCTTTTTAAAATCATCCAAATCGCTAACGGCTGATTTTAAACAAGTATTAATTAACGAAGCGGGTAATCCTTATCAGACCAGTTATGGGGTTTTCTACCTACAACGTCCAGGTAAATTTCGGTGGAATTATCAAAAACCCTTTCAACAACAAATCGTATCTACCTCCGGTAAAGTTTGGTTTTACGACACAGATTTAGACCAAGTCACTATTAAAAAACTAGATGAATCCGTAGGGTCTACGCCTGCATTATTATTGAGTGGAAACATCTCACTCGAAGACAACTTTATTATGAAAGATCAAGGTGTCGAAGGCGATTTAACATGGATCAAATTGCTGCCCAAAAACCAAGACAGTAGTTTTAAATATATCCTTATAGGCTTGGACAAAGGCGCTTTAAGCGGCATGGAATTAAGCGATAACTTTGGCCAGTTAACACGCATTTATTTCTCTAACGTCATCTTAAATCCAACAATTAAAGCCAGTCTATTCGAATTTCAAGCACCCAAAGGGGCCGATGTATTTTCTGAATAAAGCATACACGTTAAACCCATCAAAACAGGTCCATGTTTGACGATTTAACTAAACCGCTAGCCGATAGGATGCGCCCGCAATCATTGGCCGATTATATCGGTCAGCATCACATATTATCTGCGGGTAAACCCCTGTATGAATCCATCTTATCAGGCAGATTACATTCAATGATTTTTTGGGGGCCGCCAGGCACCGGAAAAACCACGTTAGCGCGTCTTATCGCACAACATTCTGATGCGGAATTTATTCCCATTTCCGCTGTATTGTCCGGTGTAAAAGAAATTAGAGCCGCCGTCAGCGCAGCACAAAAAATCCAACAAGCCCAACACAAACGGACGGTGTTATTTGTTGATGAGGTGCATCGCTTTAATAAATCACAGCAAGATGCCTTTCTACCTCATGTAGAAGATGGCACGATCTATTTTGTCGGCGCTACCACTGAGAACCCTTCTTTTGCACTCAATAACGCTTTACTCTCTAGGGCGCGTGTCTATGTGCTTAATGCACTCAATAGCGATGATTTAAAGATCGTCATTGACCAAACGCTTCAGGACAATGATAAAGGTCTGGGCAACATGGGCATCACCATGACAGACACTATTAAGCAACAATTTGCGGATAGTGCCGATGGTGATGCTAGAAAGCTCCTTAATTTATTAGAAATTGCAGCAGAACTGGTTACCTCTAAAGGCGACACAGAAATAACAGAAGCGTATGCAAAAGAAGTCTTATCGGGTGGCGTTAGACGCTTTGATAATCAAGGTGAAGAGTTTTACAATCAAATCTCCGCCTTACACAAATCGGTAAGAGGCAGCGCCCCTGATGCAGCTTTATATTGGTTATGCCGAATGATGGATGGGGGTTGTGATTTAGCCTATTTAGCCAGACGTATCGTGAGAATGGCCTCTGAAGATATTGGCAATGCCGACCCAAGAGCGTTACAAATTGCCATTAATGCCTGGGAAGCCCAAGAAAGATTAGGTAGCCCAGAAGGTGAGTTAAGCTTAGCCCAAGCCATTTTGTATTTAGCAAGTGCCCCCAAAAGTAACGCCGTTTATAAAGCGTATAACGCCGCTAAGATGGATGCCCAACAGAGTGGTAGCTTACCTGTACCCGTCCATTTAAGAAATGCGCCCACTAAACTGATGCAGTCTTTAGATTATGGTAAGGCCTATCGTTATCCCCATGACGAGCCTGAAGCTTACGCTGCGGGCGAGAATTACTTTCCCGATAAATTCCCCGCAACCACTTATTATCAACCTGTTGATCGTGGCTTAGAAATAAAAATCAAAGAAAAACTAAAACATCTCCAAGAACTCGATCAACAGTAAAAACCTAATAATCTTTAATAGGCGCCGGCGCCAAAACTGTTCTAGAACCATTCGTTTCAGCAGGACTAACAACACCCGCCGCTTCCATCGCTTCAATCATAGTCGCGGCACGGTTGTACCCTACTTTAAATTTACGTTGCACACTGGAGATTGAAGCTTTACGGGACTCCGTAACAAACATAACGGCTTCGTCATATAAAGCGTCATTCTCGGGGTTGCTCTCTCCCCCCCCCGAAAAGCTAAAACCTGCATCGCTACCCTCACCAAAATCTCGCGTTATTTCATCTAAATAATCCGTCGGTGCTGTTTGTTTTAAGAAGGCAACCACTCGGTGAACTTCATGATCATCTACGAAAGCGCCATGAACACGCGTGGGAATACTGGTACCCGAAGGTAAAAACAACATATCCCCTAAACCTAACAAGGCTTCTGCCCCGCCTTGATCCAGAATAGTACGCGAATCAATTCTAGAGGAAACCTGAAAGGAAATGCGTGTTGGGATATTAGCCTTAATTAAACCGGTTAAAACATCCACTGAAGGGCGTTGCGTAGCTAAAATCAAATGAATGCCCGCCGCCCTTGCCTTTTGAGCCAAACGAGCAATTAACTCTTCCACCTTTTTACCCACGATCATCATCATATCGGCTAATTCGTCGATAACGATAACAATGCTCGGTAACTTAGTTAATGCTGGAATATTGTCCCATTCTTCGAAAGGATTAAGAATCTGATAAATAGGATCTCTGATAGTTTCTCCACGCTCAGTGGCTTCATCAATCTTTTGATTAAAACCTGCTAAATTTCGGACGCCCAATTTAGACATTAACTTATAGCGTCTTTCCATTTCAGCCACAGCCCAACGTAAAGAATTACTAGCCTCTTTTACGTCAGTTACTACAGGCGTTAATAAATGCGGAATGCCTTCATAAACAGATAACTCCAACATTTTTGGATCTATCATAATCATTCGCACTTCTTCAGGCGTGGCTTTATATAACAAGCTTAAGATCATGGTATTAATAGCGACAGACTTTCCAGAACCCGTTGTACCGGCCACCAATGCATGCGGCATCTTACCTAAATCGGCCACTAAGGGATCGCCCGAAATATCTTTACCCATGGCTATCGTCAGTAAAGAGCTTGCTTTCGTAAACGTGGGCGAATCTAATAACTCACGTAAAGTGACCATCTCCCTTTCTCTATTAGGAATTTCAAGGCCCACCACGGTCTTTCCAGGAATAATCTCTACAATACGAACACTCGTCACCGATAACGCGCGGGCTAAATCTTTTGATAGGCCACTAATTCTACTGACTTTTACACCCGCCGCAGGCTGAAGTTCAAATCGAGTAATAACAGGACCGGGATGAAACGCAACCACCTCTACGGCCACATTAAAGTCAGACAAAATGTCTTCAACCAAACGCGACATGGCGTCTAACTCAGCATTTGAATAACCAATAACACGCGTATCTCTTTCATCTAATAATGAAAGCGAGGGTAAAACATCTTCTCCTGGCTTATAAATTGGCGCATCAAAGGTTTGTGCCGAATGACTCTTTGCAACTTGACTCACTGATATGGTTTTACTGCCTCCACTGACTGGCTTTGAAACCACTTTTTTTCTTTCAGTGATTTTTTTAGGAGCCTCTTCTAAAACCTCTGACTCTTCGTATCGATGCCCTTCCTCTATTTCATCCGAATTGCCAAAAAAGAAATGAAATAGATCTACGGTATATTTACCCGTTAAATCAATCAATCTTAACCAAGAAACCTCAGTCGATAAGGTAATGCCCGACAACAATAGAACAATTAAGAATAAGGTAGCACCGGAGTTTCCAAACAAAAGCAACACGGCATCACCTGTTTCTTGCCCTAAGATGCCACCTGTCCCACCGGGTAAATCAATCCCTATCCTGAGTAAATATAAATAAAGCAACGCCGCACTAGCAATGACGGTAGCAATTGAGCCTAACCATTGAAATGCTGTAGTAATTTTGTGTTGTTTTTCTCTCGCTAACGCATACAGTTGATAGCCATGCCAAAACACAATAAGAGGAAACAAATAAGCGCACAAGCCAAAGAAACTAAAGCTAAAATCGGCCAACCATGCGCCAGAGATACCACACGCATTGGTAATTTTTTGACCGGTACCACTGTGCGTCCAACCGACATCCTCTTTATTAAAAGTCACGAGTGATACTAAAAAAAACACGCCCACCGCAAAGAAGCCAAGAACAGCGATTTCACGTAGACCACGATAAGTTTTTTCTTCCATTACTGCCGACATAAATAGGACTCGAAATTGATTACTACGAATTTGTTACACATTATAAATCAATGACCATTTATTCTGCATTATTCTCAGGCATTTAATTGGTTTTTAACACAAAATTATTAGTATTTTGAATATAAATTTAAGCATATGAGATACTCAATTAATATATTGTCATGATCGATCAGTCGCTTATCAAATGAACTTAAACGATCAATATATCTGAATGATTATTTATGATATTTAATTTGGAAATCATCGTATTAATAGGGTCGTTTGAGGCATTAAACACCGTATTTAAGATATGAAATTTGGAGTTCCAGATATTTAAAGCCTTGTTTTTAATACCTTAAATAGTTTATTTTATATTACAAGTGGGAAAGTAGGTATTACAAAGCCGTAATTTAATGTTACAAACGAAGTACTCAATATTAAAACCATTGGCTTTAATATCACATTAGGCGGATGAGATATCTAAAATAGTGTTTTTGATATTAAATAAAGAGTGAGAGACATCTAAATTTTATTTATTAATGTCATAAACGCTCTAGTAGTTATCTTATACTTCTTTAAGACTTAACCTAACAGGTGTTCTAATCATTTGAATGCCTGTCAGATTAATGGATGATGGTGAAGCCGGTTTAATTAATCAACTTTGATACGGACGCGCAAAAATCTGTTATGCCTACGGGCGTAACTCCGGCGCTTTTAACTTCTAAAATAGATCCCGTCTCTAAACCTTCAATAATGATAGAAGATTGGGTGGTAATAGTATAAAGCCCCCAGTCACCTTTTAGACCGGCTTTTGTGATCACTCTTATATCCCATCGGTAAGCCCCTGCTTTGGGGATTAATCTACGAACTACTTTTGCACTACCAGAATGCGGCCCATCTTTAATGGCTAATTCTGCTTTATTTCGAGGCGCAGGTTGACCAGACACGTTAAAGCCACTGCTTAAGAGTTTAGTTTCATCTCCATTAGCTATTCTATTAACATAACCAACCAAGTGCTTAAACATTAAGGTAACCGCTATATCGCTGTCGTGCATGGCTGATTTAGCCGTATGGCTTCCATCTTCTGCAGCTAGAATGGCTAATTCAAGATTTTCAACTGCCAACCTAAGTGTCGATAAAGGAACATCGAAATTAATAAAGTAGGGGTTATCGGTCAGATGCGCGAGGACATTTTTAAAGAATGTCGGTTTGGTTTTAATGGGAATTGAAACAAAATCTAATACCGCTTTGATAATTTTCATCATTATTCCTAGATTAATGGCTGGATTGCCACTGCAAGACAATAGCCCCTTAATCAAACAATAGATATAAATATATGATTTATTAAATAGACCTAAATACTTCTTCTAGTTATTAAGTGACTATAAGCGCTTAAAATGAGATTTACTTAACCAACATTTACCCACATAATAAAACGATCTAATTACCCTTTGACTTTACCCTAGAGCCTTATAATGACTACACCTAAACATTGCCGACTTTTAATTCTTGGTTCTGGCCCTGCTGGCTATACCGCCGCTATTTATGCTGCTAGAGCAAATTTAAATCCCGTTATTATTACGGGCATTCAACAAGGTGGACAATTAACCACGACGACAGAAGTGGATAACTGGCCCGGTGATGTAGAGGGTTTACAAGGCCCCGATTTAATGGACAGAATGCGCAGACACGCAGAGCGCTTTGATACAGAAATCGTTTTTGACCATATTCATACGACCGACTTATCAGCTAGACCTTTTAAATTAACCGGTGATTCTGGCACCTATACGTGTGACGCATTGATTATTGCAACGGGCGCCTCTGCGCGTTACTTAGGTTTAGATTCTGAAGAAGCATTTAAAGGCCGTGGCGTTTCAGCTTGTGCGACCTGTGACGGTTTCTTTTACAGAAACAAACCAGTTGCCGTGATTGGGGGCGGTAATACGGCGGTTGAAGAAGCGCTGTATTTAGCAAACATTGCCTCAAAAGTGACTGTTGTACATCGTCGTGATAAATTCCGTTCTGAAAAGATTCTGTCTGATAAATTACTAGAGAAAGCACAAAACGGTAATGTTGAAATCGAATGGAATGCTTCTCTTGATGAGGTGTTGGGCGATGATATGGGAGTTACCGGCTTACGCATCAGAAATGCGCTTGATAACACAACTAAAGATATTGATGTTCATGGTGTCTTTATTGCTATCGGCCATACCCCTAACACCGGCATTTTTGAAGGCCAATTAGAGATGGATCATGGTTATATTAAAGTACACAGCGGCATCACGGGTAACGCCACAGCCACCAGTGTTGAAGGTGTTTTTGCCGCGGGTGATGTAATGGACTCTATCTATAAACAAGCCATCACCTCCGCTGGATCAGGTTGTATGGCGGCATTAGATGCTGAAAAATTCCTAGACGAACTAGTATAATCACCCTCAAGGTTCAGGTTAATCTTAAAAGCCTGAACCTTACCTTATCCTCTTATGCAATTAACACTTCTAGACCCTGACAACCCCAAAGAAGACTTTCCCGCCATAAAAAAAGCCTTAAAAGAGCCTAATGGTCTACTGGCGGTGGGTGGCTGTCTTTCTGCAACGCGCTTATTAAATGCTTATCGGCAAGGCATATTCCCTTGGTATAACGATGACGAGCCTATACTCTGGTGGTCACCCGACCCTCGTTTAGTGTTATTCCCTGAGCAATTGATTATTTCTCAAAGCTTACGGAAAACCCTAAGAAAACAAAAATTCACCGTTACTATTGATAAAGCGTTTGCTCAGGTTATTACGGCTTGCGCTCAACCTCGTGCTGAGGAGTCAGGTACTTGGATAAGCAGTGATATTGAAAATGCTTACACTCAGCTACATAGACTGGGCTGTGCTCATTCAGCAGAGGCGTGGTTAGAAGGTGAACTCGTTGGAGGATTATACGGTGTCGCTATTGGCCAAGTTTTTTTTGGCGAATCTATGTTTCATAAGGCTACAGATGCGTCCAAAGTCGCATTCGCCACGCTCGTAGAAAAGTTGGAGTCTTGGGACTACCAACTGATTGACTGCCAAGTACACAGCGCCCATTTAGCCAGTTTAGGGGCTATCAATTTAAGTCGAAATGATTTTAAAACTCAACTCGACCAATACTGCGAACAACCCGCATCTCAACTTGCATGGCTGAGTGAATGATAGAAATCCCACTATTTTTAAGCCAAGACTATCCGTGTAGTTATCTGGAAGGCTATCAATCAAGGTCTGCATTTGTGCATCCCAGCTTCCAAATGACGAACCCAATCTATGCACAATTAATTAGCCAAGGTTTTCGTCGTAGTGGAGACGAAGTTTACACGCCCCATTGCCACACCTGCTCTGCATGCATTCCCGTCAGAATCCCTGTTTCGGAATTTAAACCTAATCGTAACCAAAAACGCTGTTTAAAGAAAAATATTAATACTCAAGCTAAAATAAAACCGGCCCTCTTTGAGCAAGCCCATTATGAGATGTATATGCGTTATCAGAATTCTCGTCATCAGGAGGGATCTATGGCCAACACGAGTCCCGAAGACTATATCTCCTTTTTAAGTAGCGCTTGGTGTGACACCGTATTTGTCGAGTTTTCTATTGATGGTGAGTTAGCGGGCATAGCGGTTGTAGATCAATTTGATGATGCCTGTTCTGCTGTCTATACTTTTTTTGAACCTAAATTTGCTGATTACAGTCCTGGAGTTTATGCGGTGCTTTGGCAAATAGAACATTGTTTATCAACAAATAAAACGTTCTTATACCTAGGTCTTTGGATAGAAGCTTGTAAGAAAATGAACTATAAAACAAATTATCAGCCCATTGAACTTTTGATCGAATCAGAATGGCAAACAATGCGTCATTAACTAACATTTAAGCGGACTGTCCTATTGAAAAAAAACAGCTTATGTTATAATGCAGAGTTTTTATTATTGAGACAATTTACAGATGGCAAAAGAAGATCAAATTGAAATGGAAGGCAAAGTCATAGACACGCTTCCTAATACCATGTTCCGCGTTGAACTTGAGAATGGACACGTTGTGACTGCTCACATTTCTGGCAAAATGCGTAAACATTACATTCGTATTCTTACGGGTGACAGCGTTAAAGTTGAAATGACACCTTATGATTTAACTAAAGGTCGCATCACTTTCCGTATGCGCTAATACCCCTTTTTAAAGGCCATTAGCGCTTACGCATACCGCTTATTTTAAGAGTTAACCTCTGACACTTCTAAAGCGTTACTCTCAATCACAAAAGCAATATCATCGTTTTCCACATATATTTTGACATGACCACCCTGCGCGAGTTTGCCAAACAGCAAATCATTCGCTAGAGGTTTCTTGATTTTTTCTTGAATCAATCGCGCCATAGGTCTAGCACCCATTTTTGGATCACATCCATGCTCAGCTAACCAAAGCCTTGCGCTTTGATCCAGCGTCAGCGTCACATGCTTATCTGCCAATAATGCTTCTAATTCAAAAATAAACTTATCAACCACATGACCTACGATAGAAATATCGAGCGGTTTAAATTGGATAATGGCATCTAATCGATTACGGAACTCAGGCGAAAAACCTCTTTCTAAGGTTTTCATACTATCGCTGGCATGATCTTGCTGAGTAAAGCCCATCGATGCGCGACTACCCTCTTCTGCACCCGCATTGGTTGTCATGACCAAAATAATATTTCTAAAATCAACTTTACGCCCATTGGTATCCGTTAATGAGCCATGATCCATCACTTGCAACAACAAGTTAAACACATCGGGATGCGCTTTTTCTAACTCATCCAACAATAATACGGCATGTGGATGCTTAGCAACTTGCTCGGTTAACAAGCCCCCTTGATCAAAACCTACATACCCCGGAGGCGCACCGATTAATCTTGAGATAGTATGGCGCTCCATATATTCAGACATATCAAAACGGATCAACTCAACATCTAAAACTTTCGCCAATTGACGCGTTACTTCAGTCTTACCCACCCCTGTTGGGCCCGCAAAAACAAATGAACCTATAGTTTTTTGCGCATCACGTAACCCTGCTCTTGATAACTTGATAGCAGACGCTAAGGCAGAAATAGCCTCATCTTGACCAAATACCAACATTTTAAGATTTTTCTCTAGATTAGCTAATTTATCAATATCATTTGATGACACTGATTTAGCAGGCACGCGGGCAATTTTAGAAACGATGTCTTCAATATCAACCACATCAATCAATTGCTTGCGGTCAGCCTCTGAAGCCATGCGTTGTTTTGCACCGGCTTCATCAATCACATCGATCGCCTTGTCCGGTAAATGTCTATCCGTAATGTATCTATCAGATAACTCGGCAGCCACGCGTAATGCGTCACTGGAATAACTCACATTATGATGTTCTTCAAAACGTGATTTAAGGCCTTTTAAAATTGAGATTGTTTCTTCTACAGAAGGCTCAAGCACATCCACTTTTTGGAATCGGCGCGCCAAGGCGTGATCTTTTTCAAACACACCGCGATACTCTTGATAAGTCGTTGAACCAATACAGCGCAAATGTCCTGATGCCAAGGCAGGTTTAATCAAATTAGAGGCATCCATATTGCCACCCGAAGCTGAACCTGCGCCAATAATGGTATGAATCTCATCTATAAATAAAATAGAGTCCGGTTCCTTTTTAAGCTGACTAATTAAAGCATTAAGACGCTTTTCAAAATCCCCTCTATATTTAGTGCCGGCTACCAACGCACCTAAGTCTAAAGAATAAATCACACTATTCATTAATACTTCTGGCACATTCTCTTCAACAATTCGCCTCGCCAAGCCTTCTGCAATAGCTGTTTTACCTACACCCGCCTCACCGACTAATAAGGGGTTATTTTTACGACGACGACAAAGCGTTTGAATAGTACGCTCAATCTCTAACTCTCGTCCTATTAAAGGATCGATACGCCCTTGAATGGCTTCTTCATTTAAATTGGTGGTGTATTTATCTAAAGGACTGGCAGACTCTGCCTCAGCACTCACAGCCTCAGCCGATTGCTCGGTAGGATTCTCTTTCTCTAAATCTGTTTTTGAAACACCGTGCGCTAAATAATTAACCACATCTAATCGGGAAACATCTTGTTGGCTTAATAAATAAACGGCATGTGAGTCTTGCTCACTGAACAACGCTACAAATAAATTAGCGCCTGTGACTTCTTTCTTATCAGACGCTTGGACATGAAACACGGCGCGTTGCAAAACACGTTGGAAGCCTAAAGTCGGCTGTGTTTCTCTTTGTACGCCCAAGGGGATTAAGGACATGGTATCCTCGAGATACTCAGATAACTGCTCATGCAATGCTTGAAGATCACAACCACAGGCTCTCATAATGACTTCAGCGGCAGAGTTATCGAGCAACTCCAATAAAAGATGTTCAACAGTAATAAACTCATGGCGCTTGTCTTGCGCGTTCTTAAAAGCTTTATTTAACGTAACTTCCAATTCTTTACTTAACATAAACGCTCCACTTAGACTTCTTCCATTGAACACAACAATGGATGTTGATTTTCTCTTGAATAATCGTTAACGATATACACTTTTGTTTCTGCAACTTCTTTTGAATAAATACCGCATACACCCACACCCTGAGTATGAACTTGCAACATCACCATCGTCGCTTTATCTTCTGACATATTAAAAAAATCCATCAAGATTTCGATAACAAAATCCATCGGCGTAAAATCATCGTTTAATAAAATAACTTTGTATAGCGGGGGCTTCTTTAATTTTGGCTTAGCTTCCTGAACCGCTAAGTCATCATCAGTATGTTTTAAGGGGTCAAAATCAGACATATTTACAAATAAAAAATCTTTCAAAGCTAAACAATAGTGCCAATAGTAATTTAATTCAAGTATAAGCACACCACAAATTTGACCGCTACTCGTCAACTCACTCAAACTCAACTTTAAACAAAGTTCAGTATTAACTTGCACAACCCATTTTTATCAACATAAGCCCCTAATATCTAGTAATATATCGGGTTTTATTTAAGTTGGAAATCATCAATGGTTTGGAAACCGCATGTTACTGTTGCAGCTATCATAGAACGAGATAATCGGTTTTTATTAGTTGAAGAAGAAACACCTCACGGCTTACAATTTAACCAACCTGCTGGTCATTTTGAACAAAATGAAGATCTTATTAGCGCCGTAAAACGTGAAGTTATTGAAGAAACGGCTTGGCAATTTGAGCCGTCTGAACTCATTTCAGTACAACTGTGGCGTAAAAGCCCAGAAGCCCCTACCTTTCTAAGATTCTGCTTTACAGGGGAATGTCACAGCCATAACCCTGATCTAGCTTTAGATACCGGCATAGTTGCCACACATTGGCTAACACGTGATCAAATTGCAGCCCAACAACATCGGCTTCGTAGTCCTTTAGTTTTATTTAGCATCGACGAATATTTAAGTGGCCAACGCTATCCTTTATCTTTTATTAAATCCTTTTTAGATATTAATAATGCCTAAAAATATAATTGTCGGCATGTCAGGCGGAGTGGACTCTTCTGTTACCGCTCTGTTGCTTTTAGAACAAGGTCATAACGTCACCGGTTTATTTATGAAAAACTGGGAAGAGGATGACGGCACGGAATACTGCACAGCAATGGAAGACCTTGCGGATGCCCAACAAGTCTGTGACAAATTAGGCATTCCTTTAAAAACCATTAATTTTGCCTCCGAGTATTGGGATGAAGTCTTCGAAGTCTTTCTAGCAGAATTCAAAGCTGGGCGCACACCTAATCCAGACATTCTTTGTAATAAGCATGTTAAATTCAAGGCGTTTCTTAACTACGCGCTAGAAGATTTAGGTGCTGATTATATTGCCACGGGGCATTATGCTCGCGTCGGCACAAATCCAAATGATGAAACAGAGTTTCAATTATTAAAAGGCCTAGACCCCAATAAGGAACAAAGTTATTTTCTATACACCCTAGGACAAAAAGCCTTATCGAAAACGCTATTCCCCATCGGGCATCTCCATAAACCAGAGATCCGTAAATTAGCCGATAAAGCGGGCTTTGCCAATAGCCGTAAAAAAGACAGTACTGGCATTTGCTTTATTGGGGAACGGAAATTCACAGAGTTTTTACAACGCTACCTTCCTACACAACCCGGTGAAATGCGCACGCCTGAAGGCCAATACATAGGTAAGCATTCTGGTTTAATGTATTACACTTTAGGTCAACGCCAAGGCTTAGGTATTGGTGGTGTTAAAGATGCCCCGGATGAACCTTGGTATGTATTAGAAAAAGACTTAGAAAATAACATTCTCTTAGTCGGACAAGGCCATGACCACCCTCTGATGTTGCACAACACGCTTGAAGCAAGTCAATTAGACTGGTGTAATAACAAACCCTTAACAGCCGCTATTAGATGTTCGGCTAAAACACGTTATCGCCAACCCGACCAAACGTGTTTACTAGAACCTTTAGACAACGACCGCTGCAAAGCTACTTTTGACGAACCACAAAGAGCCATAACACCCGGTCAATCCGTGGTTTTTTATGATGGTGATGTTTGCTTAGGTGGCGGTATTATCGAAACAAAATATAATCAATATTAAGCCATTTACTCTCTTATCAGGACATACACATGACAAACTTTGCCTTAACCGCAATCTCACCGATCGACGGTCGCTATGCCAATAAAGTAGAAGACTTACGTCCTATTTTTAGTGAATATGGCTTAATACGCTTTCGTGTCTTAGTAGAAGTTCGCTGGTTACAAGCACTGGCTAAGCACCCATTAATTACTGAAGTACAAGCTTTTAGTGCAACGGCTGATGAATTATTAAACAACATCATTGATCAGTTTTCTGAAGCGGATGCGCAACGTGTTAAAGACATCGAAAAAACCACTAACCATGATGTGAAAGCCGTTGAATATTTATTAAAAGAAAAAATAGCCGGCAATGCAGAACTAGAAAAAGTCAGTGAATTTATTCACTTTGCTTGTACATCAGAAGATATCAACAATCTTTCTTATGCCTTAATGTTAAAAGAAGGTCGCGTTGTTATTCAACATCAAATATCTGAATGTATCGGCGCTCTAAAGAAACTAGCGTTAGAAACTGCTGATCAACCTATGCTCTCCAGAACACATGGCCAGTCAGCGACTCCAACTACGGTAGGTAAAGAATTTGCCAATGTTGCTGCTCGCATGTTGCGTCAACAAGAACAACTTCAAGCGGTGAGTTTATTGGGCAAAATCAATGGCGCCGTAGGAAATTACAATGCCCATGCCGTTGCCTACCCCGCTGTAGATTGGGCCGAATTCTCAAAGAACTTTGTCGAATCTTTAGGTCTACAGTGGAACCCATACACTATACAAATTGAACCACACGATTATATCGCTGAATTTTTTCATGCCTTATCGCGCTTCAATACCATCTTATTAGATTTTGACCGTGACATCTGGGGCTACATTTCTCTGGGTTACTTTAAACAAAAAACCATTGCGGGTGAAGTGGGCTCTTCTACCATGCCGCACAAAGTAAACCCCATTGATTTTGAAAACTCAGAGGGCAATATTGGGCTTGCTAACGCGCTATTTGGCTTCTTAGCTGAGAAACTACCCGTATCACGCTGGCAACGTGACCTAACGGACTCAACTGTATTAAGAAACATTGGTGTAGGTATTGCTCATACCAGTATCGCTATTCAAGCCAGCTTAAAAGGCATTTCTAAACTTCAGATTAATGTGGATGCCATTGAAGCCGACCTTGATGCTAATTGGGAAGTTTTGGCAGAACCCATTCAAACAGTCATGCGTCGTTATGGTATTGAAAAACCGTATGAAAAACTAAAAGAATTAACACGAGGACACCGCATTACGCCAGAACAAATGCGCGTCTTTATTGAAAGTTTAGAAATTCCTACTGAAGCAAAAGCTGAATTGCTACTACTCACTCCACGTAGCTATACGGGTTATGCAGAAAAACTGGCTAAAGACATTTAAAACACATATAAGTGGTATCGATTAAGCCTGAACCCCTAAAAAAAGAGGAGCTATTGCTCCTCTTTTCATTTTACTAGCCATAAGCTATTTCTTTACAAATCTCTGTGACTTATTAAATATCCATAAACAACATGGGCAACCCATAGGTCAAAACAAAATAACTAAACGCCAATATAACGCTAACACTCATTTTCGTCATAAACGACTGGCGCAAAATATAACTCACAATAGCGATATACCAAATAACCAACCCCACAGCGATCGCAATTGAAACTTCTTCAGCATAATGATAATGCTTCATGACCAAATAAAAATAAAGCCCTTCTGTCATGGTCGCTAAAGTCATAATGAAATTTTCACAGACAAAAATAGCGATATACATTTGATTGAAATATTGCCACTTTTTAAAATATAACAAATAAGCTGCAATCGATGAAAAAGCCATAATAGTCCGCAAAGATACCTCTAAAGTGCCATCTGCGGGGTCTGCTATCAAACTTTCTACAATAATGCCCGAAACAAGATAGAAAATAACGGCTTTCCACATGAAGGCCTTTGAAGGAAATAACTCAATAGGATTATTTCTAAACCAACACAAAGAAAGATATTTGATTAATAAATTCATCTGAAAAAAACTCTAACTTAACTAAAACAGGTATTAAAACGGGGAAAATAAATTCAAGGCGCTATTATACTCAATACTTATAGATGACTCAGTGAAGAATTTCTTACTAACAATTGTTTATTTAATTAAAAACAAACTCGCCAACCCTAAGAAAATAAAGAAACCCATCGAATCTGTAACCGCCGTTAAGATAACACTTGTTCCAACAGCGGGATCTCTACCCAATTTATGGCGCAACAAAGGAATAGCCAAGCCGACGACAGCGGCCAACAATAAATTGATAAACATCGCTACGGCCATAACTACCGAAAGTGAGATATCCCAATACAATAAGTAACTCAGCAAACCCATAATCAGGCCAATAAAAGTCCCATTAATCAGAGATAAACCCAACTCTTTCGTAATCATACGACCCACATTACTCGCATTAATATGCCCTAAGGCTAAAGAACGAATAATTAACATACTGGTTTGATTACCCGTATTACCCCCCATAGCGGCAATAATAGGCATAAGCGATGCCAAAGACACTAATTGCAAAATGATATCTTCAAAAATACCAATAATACGCGTTGATATAAATGCCGTACCGATATTAATTAATAACCAGCCCCAACGATTTCTAGCAGACTTCCAGACACTTGAGAACAAATCCTCTTCTTCACCTACACCGGCTTGAATTAACAAATCCTCATCTGTTTTTTCGCGAATAAAATCTAAAATATTATCTACACAAAGGCGGCCTTGTAGGCGACCCTCACTATCAACTACGGGTGCAGAAATTAAATCATAACGCTCAAAGGCCCTAGCGGCTTCAGCTGTTTCTTGATCGATTTGAAACCGAATAAAATCCGTCACCATCACTTCAGAAACTTGTTGGGAGGGCAAATGCGTCAACAAACGTTGTAAAGGTAAGACACCCTGCACCTTATCAAACTGATCAACCACAAATAATTTATCAGTATGACTGGGTAATTTACCCAGCTTTCTTATATAGCCAATAATGGCTTTTAAATTTAAATCTTCTCTAATGGTAATCATGCCAAAATCCATCAGAGCACCCACCTGATTATCTTGATATGACAAAATATCATTCAGATGCTGACGCTCTTCGCTATTTAGTGTGCGGAGGATCTTTAACATCGCTCGCTTAGGAAGATCGGATGCAATGTCTGCCAATTCATCGGCATTCAATTGACCCGCCACCGTCGCTAACTCTTCAGGGGCCATCCCTGATATCAACGTGTGCCTTACAGCATCTGAAACTTCTAAAAGAACTTGACCTTCATGCTGAGACTTAACAGCATCCCATGCTATTTCACGCTGATCTAAAGGAAGTGATTCTAGAATATAAGCAATATCTGCGGGATGTAAATCTTCAAACTTTTCCTGCAGACGCGCTTGATGTTGATTATGCAGAAGTGCTTCAACCAAATCATGATGAGCACCCGGCCCTCTTTCAAGGAGGGATTTTTCGATATGCTGTTTTTCAAGCAAACTGATAACATCTTGAAGCTGATGCTCTAAGAATTGTGCCGAATTATTTTTTTCAGATGATTGCATAGTACACTGCTCTTTATTCATTAAAGATGAAACATCAGTCTTCACCTATAAGACTGACACGGCTTTATTGCCTCAAGTTGTCCTACCGCTTTTAACTCTTATTCCGGCTATAACAGCCTAAATCAATACCATATTATCTCGATGCATCATTTCTGAATCATCTGCATACCCCAAAATATTTTCAAATTCTGAGCTACTTTTACCCGCTATTAATAACGCATCCGTATGGCCATAGTTAACCAATCCGCGTGCAATTTCTAAACCCGTTTCATCAAAACAAGAAACTAACTCACCACGATCAAATTGACCTGATACTGATTTAACGCCGACGGCTAGTAGACTTTTTCCTTCGGTCTTAAGCACTCTAACGGCTCCAGCATCCAAAACCAATTGACCTTTAACTTGCAACTGCCCCGCAAGCCAACGCTTTCTGGCCACTAAAGGCTCTACATCCGGTAAGAAATGCGTTCCCAAGTCTGCACCCGCAATTACCGCTTCAATGACATCTTCAACAACACCCGCTGCCACAATTGTTGCCGCACCTGATCTTGCTGCCAACCTAGCCGCACGTACTTTAGTAGACATGCCGCCTTTACCTAAACCACTACGACTATCCCCAGCCATTGTATCTAGGCGTTCATCATTAACACTGATTTCACTAATTAGTTGAGCATCCGGATAAACACTCGGATCACCGGTAAACAAGCCTTTTTGATCTGTTAAGATAATCAATAAATCGGCTTCAACTAAATTAGCGACTAAAGCCGCTAACGTATCATTATCCCCGAAACGAATTTCTTCAGTCGCCACCGTATCATTCTCATTAATAACGGGGACAACACCAAAGTTTAATAGCGTTAATAAAGTGCTACGAGCATTTAAATACCGTTGCCTATTCGATAAATCATCATGGGTTAATAGAATTTGTGAAGCATGCAAACCGTGTTGCTGAAAATTATCATCAAACACACGCACCAAACCCATTTGCCCCACTGAAGCAGCTGCCTGTAATTCATGTAATAAAGTAGGGCGTGTTTTTAATCCCAAACGGCTCATCCCTTCGGCGACTGACCCTGAAGAAACAAGGATCACTTCAATCCCCATTAACCTCAAAGCGGCCATTTGTTTGACCCATGCCTTTATGGCAACTTGATCGAGACCTTGACCACCTTTAGTCAATAAAGAACTGCCAATTTTTACAACAATGCGTTTAACGCCCGCAAAATCATTCCTGCTCACTTTTGTTCCGCCGTTCTTCTTCCAAAAAGTTCATGATGGCAAACATAAGATCTCTAGTCCCTTTGCCATTAATCGCCGCAATCTTAAAAACAGGCCCAGTCCATTCCAATTCATCAACAATGGCTTGGCAAATATCATCCGCCTCATCATAAGGCAATCGATCGGTTTTGTTTAACACCAACCAACGAGGCTTATGCGCTAAATCGTCACTCCACTTTTCAACTTCATGAATAATTTTTCTAGCCGCCTCAACAGGCGTATCCATACTTTCATAAGGCGCTACATCGATCAAATGTAATAACAAACCTGTGCGTGATAAATGCTTTAAAAACTGCAAGCCTAAACCCGCACCTTCTGCCGCACCTTCTATCACACCTGGAATATCCGCGATAACAAAGCTACGTAAATCATCAACACTCACCACACCCAAATTAGGATGTAAGGTAGTAAATGGATAATCTGCGACCTTGGGCGTTGCCGATGAAACAGATCGAATTAAACTTGATTTACCCGCATTCGGCATACCTAATAAACCGACATCCGCTATCAACGTCAATTCTAATAACAAAATACGATGTTCACCTTCTGAACCTTTACTGGCTTTTTGAGGCGCTCTATTTATACTACTTTTAAAACGCGTATTACCCAAACCATGAAAACCACCCGAAGCCACTAAGAGTGTTTGGCCTAATTCTGTTAGGTCACCAATCACCTCATTCGTTTCTTTATCAGATACTTTAGTGCCTAACGGTACGGGAACAAAACAGTCATCCCCTTTTCTACCGGTACAATTACGACTCATACCATTTTGACCACGCTGTGCTCTATGAACAGCATGATATCTAAAATCTACTAGGGTATTTACATTCTCAACGGCTACTAAATAAACACTTCCGCCATCGCCGCCATCGCCGCCGTCTGGGCCACCAAAGGGAATATACTTTTCGCGTCGAAAACCGATAGTGCCATTACCACCATCACCCGCTTCAACGCGAACTTCTGCCTCATCAACAAATCTCATAACTTAAACGCCGCCACACTTAAAACCAACTGATAAAAACAAAAAAAGCCCCGTCATAAAGGACGGAGCTTTTTCAAAGCCTTCGGGTTAATCTATATAACCCTACTATCATAGCCGTTTACAATCAATCTATACGCTTAAGCAGTAACGATGCTGATATATTTACGACTATTTGGACCTTTAATTTGGAAAGCAACTTTACCATCTGCAGTAGCAAATATAGTATGGTCTTTACCAATACCTACATTGTCACCTGGGTGAAATTGAGTGCCACGTTGACGAACAATAATGTTGCCTGCAATAACTGATTCACCGCCGTAACGTTTAACGCCTAAACGTTTCGCATTAGAATCACGACCGTTTCGGGTACTACCACCAGCTTTCTTATGAGCCATTTTTTAACTCCTAGTTCTTAAGCAGAAATGCCAGTAATCTGGACTTCTGTGTAATATTGACGGTGCCCCATTTTTTTCATATGGTGCTTACGTCTTCTGAATTTAATTATTCTAACTTTGTCATGTCTACCTTGAGACAAAACAGTCGCTGTAACTTTACCACCTTCAATGAAAGGAAGGCCCACTTTAACAGCGTCGTCTGATTGAATCATCAGTACTTTATCGAATTCTATGCTGTCGCCAACTCCTAGCTCCAACTTTTCTATTTTTAAATAAGTACCTTCTTCAACGCGGTACTGTTTACCACCTGTTTGAATTACCGCATACATCTGAGCAAGCTCCATCAAGCATTAATCTATTAAAATTTAATCGACAATTATATTTTTAAAAACCCACCTAGTCAATCAAAATTAACTTTTAAACCATATCTTGATAAAAATTGTTTACCTCATCACACACAGCCAAGCAAATTTTTAATCGCATGGGCAGTCGGCTTTTTATTACGCTATAATATTACGCATAAAGATGCATTTTATGAAGCATCATTACTATAGACAATAAAACTCCACAGGGCCGGCTTTAAAATCAATGTCATCGCAATCAAATCTAGACTCGAACATCCAGGCACCGATTGATTTCAATTTAATCAAGAATTTAACCACTAGCGAAGCTAAAGCCGTTGACCAACTCATTATTGATGAATTGAGTTCGGATGTAATTCTTATCAATCAAATGGGGCATTACATCGTAGGTAATGGCGGCAAAAGATTGCGCCCTATGCTATTACTACTTGCAGCAAAAGCCCTCGGAAATGTCACAGACAACCACTTGATTTTAGCTGCTGTTATTGAGTTTATACACACTGCTACTTTACTGCATGATGATGTCGTTGATGAATCTGATTTACGACGCGGCAAGGAATCTGCGAATGTCGTTTGGGGCAATGCGGCTACTGTCTTAGTAGGTGACTACCTTTATTCCAGCGCGTTTGAAATGATGGTTAGAACCGACAACATGCGCGTAATGGAAATCTTATCCAAAACAACGACGGCCATTGCTGAAGGCGAGGTTTTACAACTCTTAAATTGTAACAACCCAGAAACCACTGAAAGCAAGTACCTAGAAGTTATTGCGAGAAAAACAGCCATTCTATTCAGCGCCGCTACGCGCTTAAGTGCCGTTATTATTGGAGCAACACCTGAAGTAGAAGAAGGCTTAGCTCAATATGGCCAACACCTCGGCATCGCCTTTCAATTAATAGATGACGTGCTTGACTACAAATCCAGCCCAGAAGATTTAGGTAAAAACCTAGGCGATGACCTCGCAGAAGGTAAACCCACCTTACCATTAATATACGCTATCCAAAATGGTTCAGAGGAAGAAGCCAACGTTATTGTAGAAGCGATTCAAAATGGTAACCGTGATGCATTTAACGATGTCTACGCCATTGTGCAAAAAACTCAAGCCATTGCTTATACTGAGCAACGCGCTGATGAAGAAGCTGAAAAAGCGATCAACGCTTTAAATGTGTTGCCCGCATCAGAATACAAAGAAGCCCTGATCTTGCTGGCAAAATTCTCCGTACAACGCAACTACTAATTAAAAAATTCTATGACTACTTGGCGCTTATCAACCACTGAGAAAACATCAGCGATTGAGATTGAAACTTGGACAAAAGACAATCTAATCCTCACCTTAGAAACCATTTGGGACAGCGGCTCCGCCTTAATTGAATCAAATGATAAACCCGTTATTAATTTAACCAATGAAGACGGCATCGATGTTTACGTTGTTGAATACCCCTTAGAAATTGAAGAACTTTCTGAAGGCGAAACCCAACTGGTTTATCCAGATGAAATATCGGTTGAAGAAGAAAACCGCTTAAATGATTTAATCGAAGCCGCGGATGACACCGATGTTTTAGAGTCAGAAGGCTGGGAACTTGAAGACCATGAGCTTTATTTTCATGGCGCTTTAAAATTAGAAGCCGTCGACTAAGCCCCCACCCTTCATTTAGGCCGTAACACTCATACTCGAGCTCTTCTGAGTGCTACGGCGAATAATATCATCTAAAGGCACCTGATAATCAGGGATAAAAGTCTCCATGAAATAAGCCACTTCAGGTAATGGCGAGGCTTTTAGTTTATTCTCTAACTCTTTAGCCGTCACCTTAAACTCATTATTCCCCACCTTTAATTCAGCCAAACATTTCAAATAGGCCGACAAGGTATCAGCCGCTTTTATGATTTGATGCTGACTCTCAGATTGCAAGTTGTCACACAGCAATGCCTGATAAGAAGCCTGCAAAGCTTCAGGCAATGACGCCACTAATTCCTGACAGGCAATCGCTTCTATTTGCTGATACGCCTGAGTAATTGAACTAGAGAAATATTTTATCGGCGTAGGCAAATCACCCGTTAACACTTCACTAGCATCATGAAACAAAGCCGCTGTTGCGATAGCATTCGCATCAACTTGCCCTTGATAAAACTGATTTCTTATTAAAGCCAAGGCATGTGCAATCACCGCCACCTCCCAACTGTGTTCCATAACATTCTCTGGCTCAGCTGTGCGCATAATACCCCAACGCCTTATCCAACGTAGCCGAGATAAATACGCATAAAACTGACTTTGCTGATTTACAAACTTATTCATATTCCACTCCAAATACAATTAATAATCTGGATATAGAATACGAGAACACCACGACAAACTGTGACGCTTATATACTTAATTTATACCGCTAAAATTCTTTCTGAAATAACTAAAATCACGACTATTGAGCATTACTTGGAGTAATATCAACAAAAAAATAAGCAATAAAAAGTGTGTAACAGATTTTAGACATAAAAAAAGCCTAGATTTTACTCTAAGCCTTTGATAATATTGGTGGGACGTCCGAGGCTCGAACTCGGGACCCAAAGATTAAGAGTCTTCTGCTCTACCAACTGAGCTAACATCCCAATATGGGTAAATTATACCCCATTTTGTTACTCAAATTCATGTAATACTTCAGGTAAAAAGAACTCACTAACTAACATGTGTTTATTTGCGATGCCATATACAGTCCGCCTTCCCCAGATACGACCGTTTATCGATACTTGATCTAAAAGATCCGATTTCCACGTCGGTAACTGAATCATTGTTACACCCATTGCGATGCGCTCTAATTTTGGATAAGAAAAAATAATCTCCCCCAAGGGACGACTGCCTAATTTAGATAAATTACTTTTAGCCGTTTTAACAGTATCTCTAGGGATAACGGTTCTAGCTAATATTAAAGGCTTACCCTTGATGTGCAACAACACTTCTCGCGTTAATACATATTGATGACTTGGAATATTAAGTAATCGGCGTTCAGTTAAATAAGGAGTTTTCCAACACTGCAGCAACACTTTCACGCCAACACCTGAGCCATAATAATTACGCAATCGCTGGGTTAAAGAGCCCGACTCATAAGTCCAAGACTGCACTGGCTCTGGTAATTGATGTCTTAGCCCTTGCCGACTCTCTAACCATTTAGGCTCTTCATTAAATAAAACACTTTTTGTCGTCAAGCTAATCTAAACCTCTGCATAATCCGTTGATGCTCCTAGCCATCGATCACACAAAGGCTGTATGACTTGCGGCGAGTTTGTAAAAATGTCTTCTGCGATTTCATGAACAGTATCTAACAAATCTGCATCTCTCGCTAAATCGGCTATTCTAAAACTGATGGCGCCCGTTTGCCGAGTACCCATCACCTCTCCTGGCCCACGCAGTTCTAAATCTTTTTCTGCAATGACAAAGCCATCATTACTATCACGTAAAATGCCTAAGCGTTGCCTAGCCACATCAGACAAAGGCGTTTGATACATTAACAAGCAATAACTATCACCGTCACCTCGTCCCACCCGACCACGTAACTGATGCAATTGTGATAATCCCAAGCGCTCTGGATTCTCTATCACCATTAAGCCAGCATTAGGCACATCAACGCCCACCTCTATCACTGTAGTAGCGACCAACAAATCTACTTGATGATTTTTAAACGCCTGCATCACTAACTCTTTATCTGCGCTCTTCATACGACCATGAATTAAAGCAACGCGTATTTTAGGCAAGGCCAAGGTTAATAACTCGGCTGTTTTCTCAGCGGCTTCACATTCTAATACTTCAGATTCTTCAATCAAAGCGCACACCCAATACACCTGCCGACCTTTTTCTACCCAGCTATTAATCCTATCAATTACATCAACACGACGCTCTGCAGGAATAACACTCGTGATAATAGGCTTTCTACCGGGTGGCAACTCATCAATAATGGACACATCCAAATCAGAGTATTGCAACATGGCTAAAGTTCTTGGTATCGGGGTCGCGGTCATCACTAATTGATGCGGTCGCATATTACCTTGTTGACCTTTATCTCGCAGAGCCATACGTTGATTGACACCAAACCGATGTTGCTCATCAATAATAATTAGACCTAAACGTTTAAAGTTAACACTTTCTTGAAATAACGCATGCGTACCTATAATAATACCTACCGAACCATCCGCTAAGCCTTGTAAAATTTCTTTGCGCGCATTCCCTTTAACTTGCCCCGTCAAAAATACGACTTGCGTATTAAACCCAGCGAACCAGACACTAAAGTTACGCATATGTTGTTCAGCCAGCAACTCTGTCGGCGCCATTACAGCTACTTGGTAACCCGCAGATAAGGCTAATAAGGCCGCATAAGCTGACACGACCGTTTTACCTGACCCCACATCCCCTTGGACTAAACGCATCATGGGTTGTAGGGAAGTACAATCAACCTCAATTTCTTTGATCACTCGCTGTTGCGCACCCGTTAAACTAAACGGCAATGTCTTTAAAAACTGTTCAATAACAATCGGTTGATTAGCACCATTAAAACACGGCGCCTGCCACTGCTTAGCCTTGTTTCTACTCGTACGTAAACTTAAATGATGAGCTAACAACTCTTCAAATGCTAAGCGTTTAAGTGCAGGCACATTACCATTCTGCAAAGCCTCAACAGAGATCATTTCATCAGGTGCATGCAATGTATTAATAGCGGCAGCAAGCGTCGGATAAGCATGCTGTTTTAATACTTTTTCTGGCACCCAATCCATTAATAGCTCAGTATTTTTATTACATAGATTGATGGCCTGCTTAACAATTTTTCTTAATGCTGTCTGGCCGATACCTTCTGTTAAAGGATAGACAGGCGTTAAACGCGACTCAGTGATATCAACATCACGATGCGTAATGATACGATAATCCGGATGCAGAATCTCTAGCCCATTAAAGCCCTGCCGTACCTCACCGAAACACCCAATTAAAGTGCCGGGCTTAAGTTGATTATGTTGATGTGCATTAAAATGGAAAAATCGTAAAGTAATACTGCTAGTATCATCAGCCATTCGACAGACTAAACTTTTACGACCTCGAGGCAACACATCCACAAACTCAACCCAACCACTAATAAGTACCATCATACCTGGCATTAAAGACGCGATGGGATATATACGAGTTCTATCTTCATAGCGATGGGGTAGGTGAAAAATTAGATCACCAATTACACGAATGCCGAGTTTCTCAAGGCGATTTAAAGTCTGAGCCCCCACACCTGATAACACCCCAACTGATTGACTCAGCTCATTCACGTTGTCATGACTCAAAGGACGTATAACAATTGATTAACAGGCCGGATATTCCTGAACGGGTAATTGCATAATGCCATCCATTTCAACACCGACATTTTTAGGTAAGGCTGCCACGCCAATAGCCGCCCTAGCAGGATAAGGTTCTTGAAAATATTTTCCCATAATCTCATTAACCAAAGGAAAGTTTGATAAATCCGTTAGAAACACATTTAGTTTAACAATATCAGATAAATCACCACCCGCCGCTTGAGTCACCGCTTTCAAGTTATCAAACACTTGAATAATTTGTGCTGAAATATCCCCCTCAACAACCGCCATCGTTTCCGGCACCAAGGGAATCTGTCCCGAAAGATAAACCGTTCTATCTACTTTAACCGCTTGAGAATAAGTACCGATGGCTTTAGGCGCATCATTTGTGTGAATAATCTCTTTCATAGCTAATTCCTATTGAGTCGTGTGTTCGCAGTTAGGTTAGTAAATAACAATAAGACCTCATTATAATTTAATTTTATACGTTAAAATCATCACCTATGCGTATTCTATTAACTTACATCAGCGTTGTTCTTTTATGGTCAACCACTCCACTGGCCATCAAATGGAGTGGAGAGGGCCCGGGGTTTCTTTTTGGCGTCACCTCTAGAATGACCATTGGCACAATCTGTTTGCTCTTATTTGTTGGAGTCATGCGAAAGCCTATTCCACTGCATCGCAAAGCAATACTCACTTATTGCGCTGTTGCACTACAAATCTATGGCGCAATGATAGCGGTCTATTGGGCCGCACAATTCATGCCTTCGGGCTGGATTTCTGTTGTATCAGGCTTAGTCCCTTTAATGACGGCTTTACTATCCGCTATATTCCTGGGAGAACGCAGCCTGACCTTTGGTAAACTTTTATCTTATGGGATGGGCATCGGCGGCTTAATCATTATCTTTGGCTCAGCATTACAAATCAGCCTTAATGCCGCTTTAGGTATTGGCGCCTTATTAATCTCTACATTTATACAAGCCACCAGTTCTGTTTGGATAAAACGAATATCCGCCCAACTTCCCGCTTTAACTCAAGTTAGCGGCGGCCTTCTCATTGCCTTACCTCTTTACCTGATAACTTGGTTAATAATAGATAAGGGGCAGTTACCTTCTTCACTCTCAGTAATTAATATCGCCTCTATTCTTTACCTAGGTGTCATAGCAACGACATTAGGCTTTATCTTCTACTATTACTTGCTGACACATTTAACAGCGACCCGAGTCTCATTAATTAACTTAATTTCACCTATACTTGCCTTACTTTTGGGCTATGTAGTCAATCACGAACATATTACATTACACGTTTTATCTGGCACTTTACTGATACTTTCTGCATTATTTTTACACGAGTTTTTTGAACGTTTACCAGCATTTAAAGCAAAATAAAAGCAATCACACTTAATTTAAAAGCATAGAAGAAGCGTTAGATAAAAAATATTCGAAATTTATTGAAAATCTTCTTTGCTCAACTTGCATTTTTAGTGCTACTATTAAGGCGCAGTTAAGTTAAGGCGGCTTCTTTATGGGGGCTGGTATTTGTAAAGCCAACATAAATTGGCGTTTTTTCTAAAGTTAAGAGTTTATTATGTCTGATCAAGTTGTAGGTACCGTTAAGTGGTTCAATGATGAAAAAGGGTTTGGTTTTATTGAACAAGAAGGTGGCAAAGATGTATTTGTGCACCACAGTGCAATTATCGGATCTGGACGCAAAACATTGCGTGAAGGCCAAAAAGTAACAATGGAAGTAACTCAAGGTCAAAAAGGCCCGCAAGCTGAGAATGTAACCCCTGCGTAATAGTCTCAAATTCGTTTCCTAAGAACCCACTAGGTTTTTAGGAAACAACCTTGTTAAAATCCAAAAATAAGAAATTCTTTACTGGCTTAATGCCTAGTATGGTATTCCTGTAACTATCGTTTGGCTTTTAAAATAACAAACTTTTTATTCTCAGCAACTAACTGATAGTTACCAAAAGTACGTTTCAGCGTTAACTGATAATTAAGATGTCGGTTGCCGACTATCCAAAGCTCCCCACTCTTTCTCAATACATCCTTTGCCGCTTTAATCATACTATTAGCAATTTGATCGCCAATAGCATTTTGCTGATGAAAGGGTGGATTACACAAAATAATATCGGCAGAATTAAGATCAAATTCTTGGAGCCCATCCCCCACTTTAAAAGTAGCTGAGCGCTGCAAACCTAAAGCGCGCTCAAAATTATCTTTAGCTGAAGCAACTGCCATAAAAGACTCATCAACAAAATGCACAATGGCCTCTGAATTTCTTTCAGCTGCAATAAGACCTAACAAACCATTACCACAACCTAAATCTACAATATCCAATGCGCCATGGGTAATCGGAATATGTTGCAGAAAAAATCGCGTACCAATATCCAAACCATCTCTAGAAAAGACGTTCGCATGATTACTAATGATATGCTCAGAATCTTCTAATGGGTAACAAACTGGATAAGGGCTTACGGGCGCTTGTATCTCAGGATTTGGGGTGGCAAAAATCAGTCGCGCTTTCTTTTTAGCTAAAGAAGTCGTCGTTGCACCTATTAAACGCTCTACTAACTTCCAAATCGTTGGTGTCATCGTTTTAACCATGCCAGCCACAATAACTTGAGTTGAAGACTTAAGATACGGATGAATACGAATCAACTGATCTTCTAACAAGCCCATCGTTTTAGGGGCTTTAATCAGCACCCAATCATATTTACCCTCTAAAGGCTCAAGACTATGCGTCAAATTAACATGATCGAGAGGGATATTATTAGCTAATAAATTAAGCCGAGTCGCTTGCTGAGAAAGATATGAATCTGAGAACGCTTGTGGCTGATAACTATTTAACCCTACCGCTAACGCACCAAAACCATCATTTATAATAAGAAGTCGCGCATTGATGTCAATAATTTGCTCTGCCATATAGCTTAGCAGGTATTCATCTGCCGCATCCCAAGCACGAAGTAACTCTAAAGACCGCTTAGGCAATCGTTCTAAAACAAACTCCCCTTGGGTTACTTTTAAAACTGTATCCGTATCTGTTGCCATACTACCCGTTATTTATAAGTGGCTCAGGCACGCGCCATAAACTTACCATTTTCGGTATTCACTTTAATCAACTCATCCGTTTCTAAATACTCAGGGACCTGCACTTCCAATCCAGTAGGCAACCGCGCTGTTTTAGTTCGACCCGATGCCGTTGCTCCTTTAATAGCGGGAGGTGTTTCTATAATGGGCAACACTACTGAACTAGGTAACTCAATACCAAAAATCTCATCATCAATCAATAAAGCAATAATACCTTCTAAGCCTTCTGTTAAATAATAGACTTGATCATCCAAATCATCACGACTCAAACTATATTGTGAATAATCTTCACTGTTCATAAATATATAGTTTTCTCCATCTACATAAGAAAACTGCACCTTAGCTCTCACCAAATCCGTCTCTTTTAAAAAGTCATCACCTTTCAACGACTCGTCCAATTTTTGACCCGTCTTTAAATTAGTAAACCTGATCTTGTATAACGTTGAAGCACCTCGAGAAGAAGGGCTTTTAGCGTCAAACTGCTTCACCATATGTGGCACACCATTAATCTCAACTACCATCCCGCGCTTTAACTCACTTGCCTTTGCCACACAATTCTCCAAAATCTTCTATTAAGTTGTATCGAGTATTTAACGATAGTAAATCTACCATCAAATCATCCAAGTATTATAACTGAGAACACTCACAAAGACGGATGAGGCCCCTGTTTTACAGCTTTAGAAAAAAAACACCTTCACCGGGTGTTTTTTTCTTAATAAATGATAAATTAAGACATATAATTATCTTAACAGCCCCAATCAACCTTTAACGTGACAACCATGGACATCCACTTAAAATTTGCACTCACTATTTTATTCATTGGCTTGGCTGGATGTTCAACTCTAGAGGTTAAAGAAGCTCAGTCTATTACCGACCCCATCACAGAAACGATAACGAGCCCAGAAACCTCAAAACCGCCTGTACAAATGTCGGGGGTAAATCCACCCATGAGCATTATCAAAGGTAAAAAGAAATTAAACTTAATGCGGATTTTAGATGGTGGGATTTGTAAAAATGACTATCAAGGCGCGAAAGGAACATTTCTACTCTACGCAGACAGTAACGATATAGAACGTATCAAGAAACAAAAAGGGGCTGCAATTTTCAAAACCTTTGAAACTAAAATTCAAGAAATATCAGGGGCCATTTTACAAACAGCTATTGAGAACACTAATCTTGGCGAAGACCCCTTTTCCTTAGGAGCAGACGACGCTCAACAAAAACTAGCTTCTCAACTCATGGTTAACTTCAATGATGCCGCAGCAGCCCCTGTAATTAAGTTTCAAAAAGAAACCACACTCACGATTGATATTACGGCATTTCAACCATCATTAGTCTTCTTTCAAAAAGGCTGTGACGAATCAAAACTTGATGGTGACAGTAAAGATATCGCAGGTTAAAGATCACCCTCTTTTAATCTAACTGCCAACACATCACACTTGGCATAATGTAAGATACTATTTGCTGTTGAGCCTAGTAATAACGCTAGGCCATGGCGACCATGTGATCCCACGACAATTAAATCCACTTGTTGTTGTTCTGCCACATTAATAATTTCTTGTTTCGGTATTCCCCATAACAACAAACGATGAGCTACATCGATATTCAGCTGGTCACCCAAGGTCATTAATTTAGCTTTTTCAGTTTCAAGTAAAGCGTCACCGGAATCTTCGGTTAAAGAAATAACAGTACCGTAATAGGCATCCGGCATAGGTATATTATCTAGCACATGAATGATAGTTAATTTAGCCTGATAAGTAGTCGCAATAGCTTTAGCTTTTTCCGCAACATAAGTGCCCTGCTTAGAAAAATCTGCGGCCAATAAAATATGTTTATAATCACTCATAGGTTTACCTTGTTTTAATTTTACTGTGTGTAATGATCGATTAACGACATTTAACCATAATTTAATCATCAATCCTGCATACAACGTATTTATTAATACGTCTATCGCTCATAAAGCCCCAGAAACTCGAGTGTGATAGAATAGGATCAGCTTGACTATTCCAATCTTCAATTAGCTTTCTCATTACCAAATAATACCTAAACCTTAATTCATGCAACCGGCATTTATTCATTTAAGATTACATACCGAATTTTCAATGGTTGACGGTATTGTAAAAATAAAGCCCTTGGTTAAACGCTTATCCGAACTCAACATGCCGGCTATTGCGGTCACTGATCATGCGAACCTTTTTTCCTTAGTTAAATTTTATAAAAACACCCAAGGTTCTGGGATTAAACCGATTGCGGGTGCTGATGTATTAGTTTTCAACCCCGACGACCCAACGACGCCCTTCAGATTAACGTTATTAGCTAAAAATCATACCGGGTATATCACCTTAACTGAGCTCACATCAAAAGCTTATCAAGAAGGCCAGCATCAAGGCGTGCCCATGCTTAAGCGGGAATGGATAGAAAATAACCACACGGGCTTAATTGCTTTATCTGGAGCCATGCAAGGCGACATAGGTAAAGCCCTAATAGCCGAAAATACAGAGGAAGCTGACAAACTAGCTAAATATTGGAACACTTTATTTAAAGATAACTTTTATTTAGAACTACAGCGCTTAGGAAAACCTGATGAAGAACACTATATTGCTGGTGCCATTGCTATTGCCATAGCTCACGACATACCTGTTGTCGCGACTAATGATGTACGTTTTATTCATCAAAAAGACTTTTCCGCCCATGAAGTTAGGGTCTGCATTAATCAAGGCCGTGTCTTAGACGATACGCGACGTCCAAAAGACTATACCGATCAGCAATACTTACGCAGCACTGAAGAAATGCTTGAGTTATTTGCCGATATTCCAGAAGCTTTACAAAACTCCGTAGAGATAGCCAAACGCTGCAATATAAAACTTACCTTAGGCGAAAACTTCTTACCTGACTTTCCTGTTCCAGCGGGAATGACTTTAGGTGAGTTAATGGCCAGTGAGTCTAAAAAAGGTTTAAAAGATCGCTTAAAACATTACCCTGCTATCGGTCATGGTAGCGTTGAAGAAAATGAAAAAGTTTACTTTGAACGCTTAGAAACAGAACTGAAAGTGATCAATGAAATGGGCTTTCCGGGCTACTTCATGATCGTTGCTGACTTTATCCAATGGGCAAAAAACGAATTAATCCCCGTTGGGCCTGGGCGAGGATCAGGCGCGGGGTCTTTAGTTGCATACGCTCTTAAAATCACGGACTTAGATCCGATTGAATTTGATTTACTATTCGAACGTTTCTTAAACCCAGAACGGGTTTCCATGCCTGACTTTGACATTGACTTTTGCATGGATCGTCGAGACGAAGTAATTGATTATGTAGCACGGCACTATGGTCGAGATCATGTCGCTCAAATTATTACTTATGGCTCTATGGCGGCTAAAGCGGTCATTAGAGATGTTGGGAGGGTACTCGGTTTTGGCTATGGCTTTGTCGACAAATTAGCCAAGTTAATCCCTTTTGAAATTGGTATGACGCTGACCAAAGCGTTACAAGATAGTCCTGATCTTAAACACCTCTACGATACAGAAGAAGAAGTTAAAGCACTCATAGACATGGCCTTATCCTTAGAGGGCACTGTTAGAAACGCCGGCAAGCACGCCGGGGGGGTGGTGATTTCCCCGACTAAATTGACTGACTTTACAGCCCTTTATTGTGAACAAGGCGGTGGTAACTTGGTCACTCAATTTGATAAAGATGATGTTGAAGCCGTGGGGCTAGTCAAATTTGACTTCTTAGGCTTAAGAACACTGACGATTATTGATTGGGCACTGCAAGCGATTAATGCTAAAAAACGTTTAGCCAATGAAGAACTCGTCGACATTACCACAATACCCCGTGATGACCTTGCTTCTTATGTTCTCTTAAAAAATGGCCTAACCACTGCGGTTTTTCAGCTTGAATCTAGAGGCATGAAAGAGCTGATTAAGAAACTTAAACCGGATTGTTTTGATGACATTATTGCCCTGGTGGCCTTATTTAGACCCGGACCACTCGAATCAGGCATGGTTGATGATTACATCAACGTTAAACACGGTGCAGAAGCTGAATACGCGCACCCCTTATTAGAACCCATTTTAAAACCGACTAACGGCGTTATCTTATATCAAGAGCAGGTAATGCAAATCGCTAGAGAATTAGCGCACTATACTTTGGGCGGCGCTGATATGTTACGCCGCGCCATGGGTAAGAAAAAGCCTGAGGAAATGGCGAAAGAACGAGAGAAGTTTACCTCAGGGGCGGTCGCTAATCAGATTGATGAATCTATCGCCACCTATGTATTCGACTTAATGGAAAAGTTTGCAGGCTATGGCTTTAACAAATCACATTCTGCCGCTTATGCATTAGTCGCTTATCAAACCGCATGGCTTAAAACACATTATCCCGCTGAGTTTATGGCAGCCGTATTATCTTCTGATATGGATAACACCGATAAGGTCGTTATTTTGATAGAAGAATGTCGACAAATGAAACGGGTGGTTTTACCCCCTACCATTAACGTCTCAAATTATCGATTTACCGCCAATGATCAAAATCATATTGTGTATGGCTTAGGCGCCATTAAAGGTGTCGGTGAAGCGGCGATTGAAGACATTATTAAAGAACGTAAAGCTAACGGTGTGTTTTTAGACCTTTATGATTTATGTAAGCGAGTCGACCTGCGCAAAGTGAATCGACGCGTTTTAGATGCTCTAGTTAAAGCCGGTGCTTTTGATGAATTCAGCCCTAATCGGGCAAGTCACTTAGCTGAATTACCCACCGCATTACGCGTTGCAGAGCAACATGACAGAATGGCGCAGACGGGCCAGAATGATTTATTTTCTTTATCAAATGACAGTACATTTCAACATAATGATACTAACGCCGACTACACTTCTAGCGTAGAACCTTGGTCGGATAAAGAGCGATTAGCCGCAGAAAAAATCACCTTAGGTCTATTTCTAACTGGCCACCCTATTGACCAATATGAAGCCGAATTAAAACATTTTACGCACGGAAAGATAGGTAGCTTACAAGTCAATAGAGGAAAAATGGAAGCTCGAGTAGCAGGCATGATTGTCGAAGTTCGTACGCGCCAAACTAAGCAAGGTAAAACCATGGGCTTTGCTACCTTGGATGACAAAACGGGTCGATTAGAATGCGCATTGTTTGGCGATACTTATGAACAATATCGCGAGCTTTTTTCGAAAGATAATCTGATCATTGCAGAGGGTGGCTTAGCCATTGATAACTTTTCTGGTGCACTGCGCTTAACAGTAGAAAAGCTTTACGATATAGATCAAGCTAGAGAGATCTATGCTAGGGCCCTCGTTATAAACTGGACTAGCTCAGAAGATGAAACCATCAACAGTCAATTCTTCAACAAACTAAATGAAACATTGAGCCCCTATAAAGGCGGAAATTGCCCCATAGCCATCAATTACGTTTCAGATAAAGCAAAAGCGAGTTTACAGCTAGGTGACGCTTGGCGTGTCCATCCAACAGATGACTTAGTCAGCCGATTAAGATGGCTTCTAGGAACTGATAATATAGAAGTACGCTACAAATAAAAAAAGGGCGCGTATATTGCGCCCTTTTAGTTTACAACTTATTCTGCTGAAGAATTATCTGGCTTAACTGATTCAACATTATGAACAACAGGCTCTGAGTAACTAACGACAGGTGCCGGTGCCGACGAGGCTTCAAAAGTTGAATGTGTTTGAACAGATTCAGCTCCTTGCTCAACAGGTGCCGAATTACCTTCCGCAGTGCCATTGGTATTCGGTTTTTTATAATTAGGATTACGTGGACGTCTACGGTTAGGACCTCTACGATTGGCGTTTCTTTTTTCTACCACCGCAGCCTCACCCTCAACACCTACTCCGACAGCGGCATCTGATGCTGGCGTAAACACGGTTTCAGTTGAAGCAACCGCATCAAAATGACGTTCATCTCTAACCACTACTGATTCTGAAGTCATTGCATCAGAAACAGCTTCACCTTCCGCCGCATTATTCACGGGGGCAAGATTACGCCTTACATTACGACCTCTACCACGCATATTGCGATTTTGACGCGGCTCTTTAACTTCAGAAGTAGCCTCATTGTTAGTTTGAGGTTCTTTATTTTCGTTACTTTCATTACGCTCTTGAGCCACTTCAGGGGCTTTATTGCGCTCTTGATTTCCCTCAGGGCCTCTGTTTCTATCTTGCTGTGGTCTATTATTACGACCCTCTTGAGATCGTTGACCATTTCTACCGCGTCTATTGTTACGGTTTCTATTCGCTTGCTGCCCTTGTCCTTCTTCAACTCTATTGGATTTTTCAGTAACCGGCTTTGCTACCACTTTAGGCTCTGGTGCCGCCGTACTTGGACCGACTAATTTCTCCCAGAAACGTTTAATTAAGCCTGCCGATTCGTTTTTAGTTTGGGCAGGTGCAGGAGAGTCATGCATAAACTCTTTAACGGCCGCTCTTTCTAACTTAGGTTTAATTTGTTGTGCAAATTCTGGTACAGCAATCTCTTCGGCTTTAATTTGCAGATAACTTGGCTTTTCATCAGCAAATTCTTTCTCTTTAATACGCTCAATATCATACGCAGGCGTTTCAAGATGTTTGCTTGGTAATACGATAATACCTACTTTTAAGCGCGTTTCAATTTGCTCAATGGCATGGCGTTTTTCATTCAACAAGAAAGTCGCACATTCAATAGGTAAATGTGCAATCACCTTCTCTGTGCCTTTCTTCATGGCTTCTTCTTCAAGAATTCTTAAGACAGACAATGCGACAGATTCTACGTTACGAATAGTGCCTTGACCTTTACAACGTGGGCAAGGTAATTGAGTCGCATCTCCTAAAGAAGGGCGCATTCTTTGGCGAGACATTTCCAACAAACCGAAGCGAGAAATACGACTAGTTTGAATACGTGCTCTATCAATTTTTAAAGCATCACGCAGATGATTTTCAACTGCTTTTTGATTTTTATTCGACAACATATCGATAAAATCGATGACGAACAGACCACCTAAATCGCGTAATCTTAATTGACGTGCAATCTCGTCTGCCGCTTCTAGATTAGTATTTAAGGCCGTTTCTTCAATATCACTGCCTTTAGTTGCACGTGCAGAGTTGATATCAATCGATGTTAATGCTTCAGTATGGTCAATAACAATCGAGCCACCCGAAGGCAATGACACCTCACGGCAATAGGCTACTTCGATTTGAGATTCAATTTGGTAGCGGCTGAATAAAGGTACCGCATCTTGATATAACTTAGCTTTAGGTAAGAAATGCGGCATCACTTCTTTTAAGAAGTCTTGCACTAAGCGATAAGAATCTTCATTATCAATCAAAATTTCATCAATATTGCCACGTAAATGATCACGTAACGCTCTGATGATGACATTACTTTCTTGAAAGACTAAGAACGGTGCTTTTTGCTCAGTAGATGAACGTTCAATTGCTTCCCAAAGTTGTAATAGGTAATTTAAATCCCATTGCAATTCTTCAGCATTTTTACCACAACCCGCTGTTCTAACGATTAAACCCATAGTATCGGGGATAACCAAAGAAGCCATCACCTCACGCAGATCACTACGTGTTTCACCTTCGATACGTCTTGAGATACCGCCCGCTTTAGGATTGTTTGGCATCAATACTAAATACGTACCCGCTAGACTGATGTAAGTCGTTAAAGCCGCCCCTTTGTTACCCCGCTCTTCTTTTTCAATCTGAACGATAATTTCTTGGCCTTCTTTAATCACATCCTTGATAGCAGGACGACGACCATCTTCAGTGGGTTCTAGAACCTGACGATATTGCGGAGCAATTTCTTTAAACGGTAAGAAGCCGTGTTTTTCAGCGCCGTAATTAATAAAGGCGGCTTCTAAACTGGGTTCTACTCGAGTGATAATACCTTTGTAGATATTAGATTTTTTTTGTTCTTTTGAAGGGATTTCAATGTCAAAATCATAAAGTTTTTGACCGTCTACCAAAGCAACTCGCAGTTCTTCAGCCTGCGTAGCATTGATAAGCATTCTTTTCATAGTGTATCCTTGTTGTTACCTGCTCCATTTTCAGATTTTACTGAACTAGACTGTAGAGGTTATTGCATCAAATTTAGTGGCAATATAAACAAAAAGCGTTCTGTCCTAGACACGATCAGCTTAGTTTCTACGGTCTTATGTTCCATCCATCTATGCGCTTCAATAATAGTTGTGGATTCATTCATTGAATCCAATGCGGGAGCGCAAGCAGATGCTAATTTAATTTTTACAGTCTTGGGTGGTAAATTCTGTTTTAAGCAGTGTTAAAAAATCGTGCATCTAGGGTCGAACGATGAACCCGAAAATCGTATAATGGAGTATTGATCACACAAAAGGCGCTATTTCAACTTCCATTTAGTCGCTCTAAGGCACTTTCTTCAATGAAATTTGCCGAGCAATAAAGTCGTTTATTTAAAAACTTGCCTAATATAACAATCTTATTGAATTACTTCAATTTTAAAGCGTCATTAATTGGACTATGCTGTTATTATTTGCCTCATGAGTATACAAGAAAACCCAACACCACAGGTTGTTTATGTTGAAATTAATGCTGACAACTGTGATCAACGCCTCGATAACTTCTTAATTGCCCGTTTAAAAGGCGTACCTAAAAGCCGTATATATCGACTTGTCAGAAAAGGCGAAGTCCGCGTCAACAAAGGCCGTAGCGACGTTAAGTATCGTTTAATGGCCGGTGATATTATTAGAATCCCACCCATCAGAGTTGCCGAACGTACAGAAGAATCTTATGTGCCCCAAGGCTTACAATCTGCCTTAGAAAACGGTATTTTGTTCGAAGACGATGGTTTTCTCATTATTAATAAGCCAGCCGGCTTTGCCGTTCATGGTGGCAGTGGAGTGAGTTCTGGCATTATTGAGGGACTAAGACTCATAAGACCCGAGGCACGCTTCTTAGAACTCGTCCATCGATTAGATAAAGACACCTCTGGATGTTTACTCATCGCCAAAAAACGCAGTGCGTTAAGATTGTTACAAGCCCTATTTCGGAATAATCAAATCCAAAAGACTTACCAAGCCTTATTAACAGGTCAATGGGCGAGAAAAAAACTCATTGTTAACGCGCCATTATTAAAAAACATCAGCAAAGGTGGCGAACGCGTCGTCGTGATTAGCCAAGCAGGCAAAGCAGCGGAGACTTTATTTAAACGCTTAGAGTTATTCTCTAACGCCACCTTAGTTGAAGCATCACCCAAAACAGGGCGCACCCATCAAATTCGTGTACATGCCGCTAGCTTAGGGCATCCTATTGTCGGTGATGAACGTTATGGTGTAGATGAGCTCAATAAAGCGTTTAGACATAAAGGCTATAAACGCATGTTTTTACATGCACAAACGTTGCAATTTGTCCATCCTGTCACTGAATTGCCCATGCAGATATCTGCCCCCCTCCCCACTGAATTAACTCGATTATTGAAAAATGAAGCAACGCTTTGATTTAATTATTTTTGACTGGGATGGCACACTCATGGATTCCATTGATTGGATCAGTCTCTGCCTACAGAATGCAGGTAAAGACTATCACTGCGCTATTCCAGAGACCCAAGCCACAAAAAATGTCATCGGTTTAAGTGCTAGTAAAGCAATAGAACAACTCTATCCTGACGCTGATTCAGCCTTACAATCTCAATTAGTGGAGCGTTACAGAACCCATTATTTATCCAGACGACTTAACCCCAATGATCTATTCCCTGGCGTTAAAGACATGCTAAAGCAACTAAAAGCAGACGGTTATCAACTCGCCGTAGCGACGGGCAAAACCCGACATGGACTCCAAGAGGCCCTTAAGGCAACCGAAACAGAAGACCTGTTTTGCATCACACGCTGTGCAGATGAAACCGCTTCAAAGCCTGACCCAAAAATGCTATACGATATTATTGAACACACCCAAATCAGCAAACACCGTTCTTTAATGGTAGGGGATTCTGTTTTTGATTTACAAATGGCGCAAAACGCTCAAATCCCCTCTATAGCTGTCACTTGCGGTGCACAAGCAGCCGAATTATTACAGCCTTTTAAGCCTTTATTGTGCTTACAACAACCGACCGAATTATTAAACTTTATTTAAGGCCAACGCATTATGGATCAAAATCAGCATACTAAATGGGAACATAACGTCATTGAAAAAATTGCGTTAGCCTCTATCAAAGAACAGGCCCGCGCTAGAAAATGGGGTATTTTCTTTAAATCTTTATTCTTTATTTATTTATTCGGCTTTTTTGCCATGAGCATCTACCCAAAAGTCAAAGCTAACTGGGGTGGCGAAGGTAACTATCACACCGCAGTGATAGATATCTCTGGTGCTATTGCAGAAGATAAAGATGCCAATGCCGCAGATATTATCGAAAGCCTAAGAGATGCTGTTAAAGATGATCAAACCAAAGGCATTATTCTGCACTCAAACTCACCCGGTGGCAGCCCAGTTCAATCCAATTATGTTTACCAAGAAATCAGAAACATAAAAAAAGCACACCCCGAATTACCTATTTATGCCGTCGTCAGTGATATTTGCGCATCCGGCTGTTATTACATTGCTTCAGCTACAGATAAAATCTTTGTTAATCCATCCAGCCTTATCGGCTCCATTGGCGTCATTATGGATGGCTTTGGCTTTGTCGATACCATGAAAAAAATAGGCATAGAACGTCGCCTTTTAACAGCGGGCGCTCATAAAGCCATGCTAGATCCTTTTTCACCACCCAAAGCTGATGAAACTAAATTTATGCAAGCCCTCATCAACCAAGTCCACCAACAATTTATTACCGCTGTTAAAAATGGCCGTGGTGACAGACTTAAAGAGACACCCGACATGTTCTCTGGCTTAGTGTGGACCGGAGAAGAAAGCATTAACAACGGGATATCAGATGCCTATGGCAATGATGATGAAGTCGCTAAAAACACTATTGGCGCCGAAAAACTAGTGAAGTTCTCACAACAAAAAAGTCTTTTAGATAAAATGAGCGGCAAATTAGGCACCTCTTTCGGACAGGCCCTAGGTAGTTTATTATTAAGTCCCAACCTTCGTTAAACTCAAACCCAATAACAATAATAAAAGGGGAAACGTATGATTCATACCACGCCTTACGATGCCATGTTCTCAACCGTCATCGGTAAAGAATATGAAATGCTCCAACTCATCTGCCCTATTGCACCGATTATGAGTCATTTAGTCGGTACTACGGTGGGGGCAATCCCAGACAGAATGGCCCCCTTACAAGTTGTCGAGTTAGGCGGTGGGACGGGCATTACGACCTTAGCCTTATTATCAGGCAAAAGTAATCTACACATTCTCAGTGTTGATAATGAACCCACCATGCAAAATCAAGCGAAACAACACTTAAAAAAATGGGTTGATGCCGGTCAACTTAGTTTTAGTGGGGAGGATGCCCTCAGTGCATTACAGGGCTTGGCTGATAATAGTATGGATGTAATTGCTTCTGCCTATACCCTGCATAACTTTCTTAATAGCTATAGAGCACAAGTACTTAAAGAAATTTTTCGGGTACTTAAACCGAATGGCCAATTTGTAAACGGTGACCGCTATGCCTTAAATGACATTAGACAACACACCCGTTTAACGCAAGAAGAAGTCGGCCAATACTTTAAAGTGCTCACTGAAATCAATCGAACTGATTTATTAGAGCAATGGATCGTACATTTGTTTAACGATGAGTCCGAAGACCATGTTATGAGAGAAGGTGTCGCAATGCATCAAATGCAAGAGGCTGGATTTATACGTATCAAAATCAGTGATCGTAAAGGTGTTAATGCGTTAGTAACCGCTAGTAAACCCTAATAACTTTAAAATAACAGCGTGTTTTAAAGCACGCTGTTATTTTATACCGCAGACTAAAAACGCTTAGCCAACAATTTTTAATGCATCTTTACGGGGACGACCGCTACGGTGTTTGTCCAACAAACCACAAATTCCTTTCTTTTCCCAAGCACGTAACCAAGTTGCTGTGGTTTGTCTGCAAGTACTGAAAATTTCCGCTAACTCTTGCACTTCAAAACCTGTATTGCTTAACAAAATTGCATGAGCTCTCATTCTAGGTAAATTACCCGGATGACTTTTCTTCATGTTTTCAAGAGTAACTTTTTCTTCTTCAGTTAGTTTATTTACTCGTAGCATTTTATCCACCCTAAAATTATCATTTAAACGTATATCCGATAGATCGAAAACGTTACAAAACCTACCCTGTAACTACTTTTCTTTATCCATGGTGCTTAGTCTAAAGACTCTTAACAATAAAACAATTACCCCAAGGGGCAGTAAAACGAAATAAGTTTAACTTTTTTCGTTAATTGTCTTTTTTTTAAAACTTTAAGGTGTATTTACACTCCTACGAAAGTAGGATTCTGCAGCTATAAAACAAGGAATTGTAAAGACGGCAACAACAACAAAAATAAACCTAAGCTATTGTATTTATGAAACTTAAAAACAAAAATAACGAAACCTGCCGGAGCAAAACGCATCAAGCCCAAGCAGAAAAGAAAGCGTCTTTAATAAATAAACTCCATTTATATTAATTTTATAAAAAACACTTTCTTTTTAATAAAAAATATACATTTAGACAAAAAACACGTGAAATATGTTTAGCTATCCTTGGTTTGCAAGCTCAACTACTTTAACAAGATCCACTATTTTAGTGACGCCCAACTTCTCAAAGGCATGTTGACGATGCAGTTTTACAGTACGCAACGCGATATCCAACTCTTCCGCTATCTCACGATTAATTTTTCCCAACATTAAACGCTCTACGACTTCTATCTCGCGGGTCGTTAAAGACAAGAAGCGTTCTTTTGCACTCGAGTGACTCGTAGAAAATTCTTGATGCTCTTTACTCTTCACCATGGCGGTTTCAATGGCCGCCAACAACACATCCGCATCAAACGGTTTAATCAAAAAGTCTATAGCACCTGTTCTTAAGCCCGCCACAGCCTCATAAGCCCCGCTGACACCGCTCATCAGTATTAAAGGAGGGTTACCTTTATCAATTAATAATCGTTGCAGTTCCAGTCCATCCATTTCGGGCATCTTAACGTCACTTAACACACACCAGGGACCTGGGTAGCTGGTAGCCGGATCAAAATCAGAATTTAGAAACTCTTGAGCAGACTGATAGCTTTTGCAAAAATAGCCTTCCATCTCTAACAATGCCACTAATGCAGAAATAATCTCCGCATCATCATCAATCAAGACGATACGCCCCTGTAAGCAGCGCTCTGCTATATTACGTTCAGCGACGGTAACGGGTACCTTTGTTCCTTTCATGTACGTATCAACCCTATCTATGTCGTATTAACAATAATTCTAACGATTTGGTAACTCTATAATAAAAGCCACGCCAGCTTCTGGCTGATTTTCATAAATCAAAGTGCCTCCATGCCGCTCAACAATATAACGCGACAACCAAAGCCCTACACCCATCCCCGTTGATTGCGTGGTCTTGGTTAATTCAAAAATGGTATTTCCAACGGCATCCGATATACCTGGGCCATTATCAATCACAGAGATACGAGTCGACGACGCGGATTGCTGCGTTTTTATAATGATGTGTTTATCAGCATTATCCATTTTATCGAAAGCATTAAGCGCATTATTGATTAAATTGATGACCACTTGCTGAAACTCCGCCACATTAATATGTATGGCTATTGGTGCATTGAGCTCATATTTTAAATGCACCGATTTATCTTTTAAATTAGACTGAAAAATGGTTCCAAACGATTTAACGAAATTATCCACCGCTACACTATCGCCTTTACCGATATTCTCTGTAAACAGGCCCTTCAAGGCATCGATAATAGCCGCTGCCCTATCAATATTACTATTGATTCTATTTAAGGTTTCCCCTAATAAAGGATCGGTTTGATTTCGGATTAAAATCCGCATGGATTGGGCATTAATTTTAACCGCGCACAGAGGCTGACTTAACTCATGCGCAATAGACGCTGATAAAACACCGGTTTGAGCAATCTTTTGAACCTTCACTAAAGAAGACAACAACTGCTCTCGTTCTTCTAAAAGCGCTTTGACCGCTTTTTTTTGTGCCGTCACTGCCTTAAGTTCAGATACAGTGGCGTTTAACTTAGCCACCGTCTCTTCTTCACTGAGTAACAACTTCTCATAAAAATAACTACTGATAAACACGAACAAGCCAAAATAACTCAGCGCCATGAATATTCTAATAACGATGCCTAGAGGCTGCTCTTGATAAACATAGATAACATTGGCTACCTCATTCACAGTAAACAACCGCACTCCAATGATGGCTATGAGTGAAATAAGCATGCCGGCAATAAACTTTAAATAGACTGAATGATCTGTTTTAGTCAGCTTGATGATTTCCCTCAAGTGGATAAGACTAAAGATTAATAAAGTGCAGCCAGCTAAAGAATATCGAACCCCATAAGGCACTTCAATGATGAAAAAACTCAAAAATACTAGAGCATAAATCACTATCAATAGATTAGAAAATACTATTAATTTTTTATTAACCGGCTGCTGCAAGGCTTTAAACAATAAAAACACATTGTTTAAAGTAAAAACTAAACAAAGATTAGCAAGCCATAAAAAAATGAGTACACCAAACGAGCCGATAGCAAAACTGACATTACTGAGTAAGAACCCAATCACTGCCTTCATCCAAAAGGTTTTCTGATCGTCTGTTATCTTTAAACTTTGTATTTCAAAACCCGATTTTAAAGCGAGTATCAAGGCAAAAGCAGAAAAGATTCCATACGTTATTTGATTGACATGTTCCATTAAGCCCTCTCTATAGAATCATTTTTGGCTGACTGTACTGATCCAATTACATCCATAACATCAATAATTAACATTCATACCCCCATAAACCGCCACACCCATATAATTAAAGCTGTATAAATCGGGTGTACGTTCATCGTTTAAGTTTTCCCCACGGGCATACACAGCCAGCTTAGGATTAATTTGATAATTGATATGTGCATTTAAACGCGGTGCAGACTGAATGCGTAATGTATTAGCCGCATCGGCCCAATAACCGTCTCGATAAGTTAAATCGACCTTAATCAACACCGGTTCTAAAAGCTGATACTGCGTCCAAAACTGGCCTTGGTTACTCGGCCGCCCAGGCACATACAAACCTGGGGACAGCGCATTTCTTTGCGCATTAACAGCCTCCATATAAGAGTAACTTACACCACTCGCCCAGCGCTGAGTCCATTGGTGCTTGGCTTGTAGTTCTGCACCCCAGACATGTGCTTGCGCTAAATTAATACTCTGTATCGATCCATTCGACTGTTGTTGTAACACAATCAAGTTTTGATAATGTTGAATATAGCTGGATACACTCAGTTCAGATTGCTGAGTCAATTGCCAACGGCTCCCCAACTCGCCCCCTACGTTACTTTCTGGCACTAACGCTAGATTACCAAAGCTGGGATGTAAGCGTTCATTAACAGCCGGTGCTCTATAACCCGTGCCACCTTTTGCCCATAACAACAGATCGGGGCGTACATGCCAGCCCGTATTAGCATTAAACACCGCATGATCCCCATACACATCATAATGATCATAACGCACCTCTGCCCCCGCCAACCAATCACCTAAAACCAGTTCTGTTCTCGCTAAAGGGCTAATTAAATGGGTGGTTAAGGTATGCGCTTTCGCATAAACATCAATACTATCGCCTTGTTGATGTTGCGTATCCACACCCCACATCATTTTTAAGACATCTTTTGAGCGATTATTAATAGCAAACTGATGGGTATTATTCCAATTCCCTAACCACAATTGGCTAGTTAAATCCATAGATCCCGTGGTCGCGATTGTGCCAATATGGCCGGTTTGTTTATCTTGGGTATAGCCTACTTTTATGGCCGACTCCCAATAATCAGATAATTGATAAACCGCATGACTTTGTGCGACCCACGTTTGTTCATTAAGCAAACCATTCGGATCTGACTTCCACCCCAGTCTTAACGGAGTGCGAGACAACACACCCGGGCCATCATAACCATCCCTGTTTTCAACAAAATACACCGAACTATCTAAACTCAGCTTGCTCAGCTCTTTACGCCAATTCAGCAGGCCATTGGTCATCTGAGCACTTTTAGGATTACCGCCCCCATTCTGCGGACCCGCCTGACTAATCCCCTCAAAAATATCAGAACGACCACCGGCAAACGTCCAATCGCCCAGTTGATTGCGTGTACCGCCCCCTAGGTTATTACGTAAGGTGCCGTAACTGCCGGCTTCGGTATGTAAAAAGGCTTTGCCATCAGACACTTTCCGACTAGTCAGATTAATAGCCCCCCCCAAGGTGCGACTGCTATTTTGCTCGCCATTAAAGCCACGTGAGACATTCACCTGCTCTAATAAATCTAAAGGGTAATGGCTTAAGGGAAAGAAGCCGGTAAAATTACCAAATAAAGGTACGCCATCTAAATTGACCAGACCTAAGCCACCGCTCGCGCCCCGTAAAATAATATTCGAATTGGTTGCAGGCGTACCTTGACTCACCCCGATACCGCCCAAGCCTCTTAAAGCCGAGTTTAAGTCGGCTTTATTTAAAGCACTTAACGCCTCGCGATTAAAGCGTGTAGTAGACGCCGTTTGATTGGTTTCAATATCATCAGCCGATTCAGCCGCCACAATAATATCCGGCAAAGTCACCACCTCTTCTGCCCCCATCGCAGCCAAAGGCAACACCGATAAGCTTAAAATACTTAGTCGCTTAAACATAGGACCTTAAATTTTCGGACAGGCATCAGTGTCGCTCTTTTTACATTGATCACAATCAACATCAGGCAGCAGGATTTCAAACAGAGCCCCGCCGTCTTTGGCATTACTCATGAGCAGTTTTCCATGATGTTGCTCAATAATCGATTTAGAAATAGACACCCCTAAACCGAGTCCATCCGGTTTTGTCGTAAAGAAGGGTTCGCCTATATTTTCCAGCACTGTCTCTGAGAAACCAGGACCATTATCTGATACGGCAATCACTATCCACGGTTTAACATGCTGAACAGCAGTATAAATCTTACCGGTCTTTTGCCCGGCCATAGCCTCTAAGGCATTACGGTAAATATTTAAAAGGACCTGTGACAACTGTGTTTCATCACCTAACACGATTAACGACCCTTTATCCTGACTAAAAACCAACTCCACATTACGTGACATCGCGTCTTGACGGATAAATTGCGCCGCATCCTTTACTAACTGATCCATAGGTACACAGGACTTTTTTAAAGCCTCAGGTCTAATAAACCCCCGCACTTTCTCAATGATTAAATTAGCCCGCCGAGTATTACTCATCACTTCATCTAGAATAGCGTTTAACTGTATCGCATCTAATAAGCCTTTATTCACACCTTGCTTAGCCATCTGCGTAAAGGTCATGATAGCAGTTAAGGGTTGATTTAATTCATGCCCTAACGAAGCGGCCATCGCCCCCAAACTGCGCTGCCGATCTAACTGTGCAATCACCAACTGACTTTTATTTATCGCGTCAAATTTATTGATTTCTAATTTTGCCTCTCGAGAAATAACACTGTCCAGAGACATCCCTATAAAAGCAAAATTTGCAATTACTGCTGCTATCGCACCGATTGCCCCGGCCTTAAGCGATATTATATTGGCCATAATATCCTCTGGAGAAATTAGCCCACTCATGAGCTTTATAATATTGCTCGAAATTATTATCACTAATACTAACTGTACAAAAACCAGTAAATACGCATTAGAAAAACGGTATAAACGCGCAATACGCCAGGCCAGCACACCCAAAATTGCGCAGAAAACCATATTTATAGACAGGCTAAACAGTATACGCAGCTCTCCATCTTCTAATCCCAAGCGAATGCCTTCAAATAGTGCGATAAAAAGCAGGGCGGATAAGAGCATAAATGAGTAACTCAAGGGCTTGCGCAGGATGTAGAGTAAAGACTGCACTCGCCCTAACGCCGCAAAATAGATCAATAGAATGGCGACGGGGAAACTAACCCAGTCTGGCACTGTACCGCGTAAGCCCATTAAGAAAAAGCCTAAGCCATACATCAACCCACTGGCGCACCAATAAGACACAGAGCGATAGCGCTGCCCTTTAAGCACTACCCACGTCAGTAGTGGTAATATAAAAAATATTACACTGGTTACAAGCAGAGGCGAAGAAATGATCAACTGAAGATTTATCATGGTAGCAACGTTAGGATGGCTCTAAAGTCTTAAAAACAGACAGTTGTAGACAGTCCACACCATATATTCTTTAACTTAATATAGCAAATATCCTAAAGGGCAGTTGATAGCATTAAGGCAGGCGCAGCAAGGGCTAAATACTTAACAAATCCTGAATCAAAAACTCAAAGATATCTTTTACCAAAGCCACTACATCAACCGGCACGTGCTTTAAATGGGATGACGGTATAAAACCACCATAAAGCCGCATCATATATTGGAGGAATAATTGAAATTAACTGAATTTGCCCGCTAAGAAATACGCAAAATAATTCCCGTGAGAGGGAATCTGGGGGTGAGAGATCACTCAATGTTTTTTGGGATATTACGCGTGTTGCGTGTTAAATAAAACGCGTTCTAAATCGTCTAAATCGTAGGGTTTTCTAAACAGATGAGCATTGGTAGGCATCTTACCTAAGGCTTCAAGCTCTTCATGCCGTAAGGCGGTGACCATAATAATATTTAAATCAGGGTATCTATTTCGTAATTCTTTACCCAGCTCAAGTCCGTTCATGCCCGGCAAATTCACATCTAAAACCACAGCTGTATAGGGACAGATATCACTCTCGCCTTGGGCGTGTAATCTGGCTAATAAGTCTTCCGCAGAAAAATGCACATCCGCGCTAACACCCAACATTTTTATCCAAGAACTAATCCCATTTGCTATCCACGTATCATCATCGACTATAGCGATCATACTATCAGCTATTGGTTGGTTGGTTGGAATATCATCGGTGCGCCACTCAGAAGTATATATTTATTTTATAAGTTTTAAATTATTACCACTTTGGAAAGTACTATATCAAAATTATTCCACAAAAAAAATAATTACCAACCCCAAGACAATTAATACCAATTGATATAAAAAGTACCCGTAAAATACATCTTGGTTTCAATTATCACACAACCCTTTGGTCTCTTAGAAGAATAAAAATATTACTTTTAATTTTAATTTTAATTTTAATTTTATTAAATGTTTTCTCGATAAATAGACAGCCTAGACTGCCCATTTATCAAAAATACCCCCCTTAAATAACTACGGCCCGACAGTCACTCGTTGTACTGCACTGTGCTCACCATTTGCCTCACCTTTATCAAACCACCGAACACGATATTCTCTAATCTCTGGGGCTAAAGGATCCAACAAAGGCCGGATATCCAAGTACGGTTTAACCATAGAGATGGCTAAAAATGCCCAAGTCCCATTGTTACGCCGACTATCAATAGAAATACCATCATGGCGGTATTTAATATAACTGATGTTGACTTGCTCAATTAACGGGCCCCGTTCTGTCATGACCGTGTACTCAGGGGTTAAATGTTCAGTCGCATCTACACCGCCAACAATACCTAAATCTAAACCGATGGAATCGGTATAACCTGTGCCGATTTTAATGCGCGCCACCAAATTATATAAACGCGTTAACACACCCGGCTCTGGCGCAGGCGTAGGTGCTGTCATGGGCGCATGAATGGGTAATGTGCAGAGGGGCGTAGCGGGACCAAAACCCATAATGCCTTTAAAAGCGGTGGCTTCAATAGCGCTTTGTTGAATGGCTGGATACCAGGTTTGCAAGATCCAATTATAGTAATTGACATCCGTGAGGGTTAAAGCCAGTTCAGCCGGGTTAAGCGCTAAAACAGTGGCGTGTATCTGTACCTTTGTGACGAAGTTGGAAAGCCAAATGACGCGATCGGCTTCGTTTTTTGGGAAATAACTTTGAGTAATCATAATAGATTGACCTGTGTGTTAATGATAATAATTAGATAAGCGAAGATAACTAAGCCTAAATAACAGAAATAAACAGACTATAGCGTTAATCCTGGCACTGTCGGCGTCATGACTGGCGTTGTGAGCGGAACCGCTGGCAACGTGGGCGACGACCCTGACACTGTGAGCGCTAGCGCTGAGCATGTCGGTGTAAATACGGGTGGTATTGACCCTGTGTTGGCCCTAGCCAGGGAGGGTTATGAGGTGGGAGAAAAGGCCCCCAAGGGGGGTGAAAACTATCTGGCAGTGTGAGTGATAACACCCGCACTACCCGCGAGAACATCGACAACGCCAGCGTTTACGCTGACACCAGCAGAGACGTGGCTGACAAAGGCCGTCATGACGCCGGCAGTGTCGGCAACAACGCTAAGGGTGCTAGGGTTGTCGTTGATACCCAGCGGACGTTTGCCCCTAATGGCGGCGAATACGCGAGATATGTCAGCGATAACGCCCACAACCTCTGCGTTATCGCTCGCCATGCCGGTTCAGACGTGGACTCCCTCGGCGAGAACACAGACAACACAAGGGTAAAGAAATAAAGGCTTGGCGTAAGAATTAACTAAGCGGATGAGTGGACTATAGGCTCTTTTTATAATATAGATAGTTATTTGTGAGATACCCCATAAAATATTATGGATTATCGGTATTTTAATGTTAACATTTTATCTATAAAATCAGCTAATCTATTGCAATGTAATGCTTTTCTTTAAATAGCATGCTTTTTTGATCCTTTGATAAAATTATAAAAAATGTTTGAAATTAACCAAGTCTTTTATTTTGTATACGCCTTTATTGGGCTCGTATTAGGCTTAATCTCATATCTTAGTTTTAAAGACTATCCGAACTACTCCAAATCAGCTATCTATTGGACAGCTTCAATCTATCTGTTCATGGCTAATAATATGCTTTTGGCCATAGCCCCCACCCTTCAACAGACATTAGCGAACACTTTTTTAGTAGGCGCAACTATTTCAACTGTTTTTTTATTTAGATCCATTAATCAGTCCATTACTAAAGCACAGTTATGGAGCGCTTTACTCCTATTGCCTTTGTTTTATGGTGTCTCTGAGCAATTAAGTCAGCCTGAATATATCAATCGGGTTTTACTCTTGTCATACGTGCTCTTTGTAATTTATGTCTGGCAAATAAAGGAGCTAAAAATCATTCTGAAAGTAGAGCGCTCCATTTACATGAAGCTTATCTATTTTCTTTCAATTTTGATGTTAAGCCTGCTAATGGCTCGTTTTTATTATCTGTTTTATACGCCGGAAAAATTTATAGTCAACCTGAATCAAGAACCTAGAGTCATGTTCGTGGGTAGAATAGTGTCATCGCCAGCGTTATTAATGTATTTTATTTTTTTAGGCTTATATTTTTACGATAAGGTGCGGATACAAGCCATTCAAACTATCGACCTTAAAGAGCAAGAAACGATTTCCGCTTTGGCATTAGCACAAGCCAAAAGTGATTTTTTGGCCAATATGTCGCATGAGATTCGTACGCCAATGAATGCGATATTAGGTTTTTCTGAATTGGCATTGACTAAGCCAATGCCAGAGCAAGCCCATGAATATTTTGTCAAAATCAATCAAGCCTCTAGCCATTTGTTAGTCATATTGAATGACATTTTAGAACTCTCTAAACTTGAATCCAGTGTAGTCTCACTGCATCTTAAAACATTTGATCCGCACGCTCTGCAGAAAAACTTAGTGTCATTGTTTACGGAGATTAATGCGGCTAAACAGAATACGTTTACGATAACCATCGCCCCCGATGTGCCCGCTTATTTGCTGGGTGATTCAGTCAGAATAGAACAAATACTGATCAATCTATTGGGTAATGCCAGTAAGTTTACTCAGCAAGGTGAAGTGAGTCTGCATATCAGTTTGCAGCAGTTAGACGCTCAGCAAGCGTTGATACAATTTTGTGTGACCGATACAGGCATCGGTATTTCAGAGTCAGACACTCAAAGAATTTTAGCGCCCTTTACCCAAGTAGATGAAACCATAGGCCGGCGCTTTTGCGGGACGGGGTTAGGCTTAACGATTTGTCAGCGCTTATTGGCCTTGATGGACAGCGAATTAAATATTACCTCCACCCTGCATGTTGGCAGTCAGTTTTGTTTTAAGTTGCGTTTAGACATAAGTGATGCATCTGCACTCACGCTGGATGACAAAGAACGGGGTACGGACCTCATTAATTCTGCAGATCTCAAAACCGTCTCAGGGCTGCATATTTTGATTGTAGAAGATAATGTTTTTAATCAGGATTTGATTCAAGAGTTTCTGGATTTCGCGGCGATTACCTACCGAGTTGCTAATAATGGAACTGAGGCATTGGCCGCCTTGGCTCAAGAGGACTTTGATCTGGTATTAATGGATATTCAAATGCCGGTGATGGATGGTTATACGGCAACGCGGGAGATTAAGCGCCAACCCCGCTATGCTAAGCTACCTATTATTGCCTTGTCTGCCGGTGTGACCCAAGAGGAGCAAGAAAACTGTTTGGCGGCTGGCATGATTGATTTTATCGAGAAACCGATTGTTTCTGCCAAGCTGATATCAATCATTTGCAACCATGTTGGACCTAAAGAATCCAGCAGAAAGCCAAAAGATCCCATGCAAGAACCTAGCGACAGTCTAATTGAATCCACTGATCCTGCATCTGTTTTGGACTTAAGCTATCTAAAGAAAATGGTCGGCACCGACCCCGCTAAATTAATCTATTGGTTAGACTATTTTGTTGAAACTGCCCTAGAGAATACGACTGAACTTCGCGCCGCTGTACATTCAGGCCATGCCCTAGCCGCGAGTAACGTCGCTCATAAATTAAAGTCATCCGCATACAGTGTGGGGGCAAAACAATTTGGCAGTTTGTGTGCGGATATAGAACAAGCCGGTAAAGCAGACGATTTGGCCGAGCTGAACACCCTCTTAACACAGCTGGATATTGAATGGACAGCCGTTACCCAAATCGTACAACTGACTAAGCATAATTTACTATAACCCTTATTTATTTGTTATTAGGGTTATACCTGTCCTTTAGTCGGATTGTATCGAAGGATAATCTAAGGTAGTATCCGCGATTAATTTAGATAGTTTGCTATAAATACCCAGTGCTGTGGTTATTTATAGCGGCCATTGAATCACTCCTTCTCCACCTTTAATATGCTTGAGCAGATACTTTCTTATTTATTGGGCGATACCCAGTGGATGCCCCACGGTTTTTGTATTCGATGGACACCCACTTTACTCTGGTCTTACGTGCTTGCGGATGGTCTGACGGCGTTGTCGTACTTTGCTATTCCGATGGGCATGGCTTATTTTGTTTGGCGTAAAGGCGATTTATTAAGTCGTAAAATGTATTTATTGTTTTGCGCGTTTATTCTAAGTTGTGGCATCTCGCATCTCACTTCAATCTTGATACTCTGGTTCCCTGTTTACGGCTTGGACGTATTCTCAAAACTGGTGACCGCTGGGCTTTCTGTTGCCACGGTGATTTATATTTTTCGCCATATGTCGCAACTTACCCAGCTTAAAAAGGATGACGATCGGCACAATACTATTGATTTTATAAACTTTATTCTAAATAAAGCCCCGGTATTATTGGCTTATTGGGATAAAGACTTAGTCAACCAATACAGTAACTCAGCGTATGGTCGTTGGTTTAGTAAATCCAACACACAAATCTTAGGACAACCGCTCCATAAAGTAGTGGGTAAACGATTATATGCCGAAGAATTACCCCGGATCCAAGACGTTTTAAAAGGTGAACCGCAAGAGTTTGTGCGCGCCATTATTAATCCTGTCACCGGGCTAAGTAACCTGACCCAATTTAACCTGATACCGCATATCGCTGATAACCAAGAAGTACTGGGCTATTATGTGATGGGGGTTGATGTTACGGCTAAAGAGCAATTATTTAATACCACATTCCAAAATACAGCGATCTTTGAGAGCTTAACAAAAAGCGTCATTATTACAGATGCCAATAGACGCATCACCTATGTCAATACCGCTTTTACGCGTACTACCGGTTATACAGAGGCGGACGCAATCGGTCAGAGCTGTGCTTTCTTACAAGGCAAAGACAGTGACCATCGACAAATAAAACTGATGCGTGAGGCCATTAATCAAATTAAACCCTATAGCGCTGAAATTATTAATTACCGAAAAGATGGTTCATCGTATTGGTGCGAACTGAGCATTACCCCCATATTTGATAGGCAAGGCAAATTGTCTCAATATGTGGGCTTTCAAACTGACATTACCTATAAGAAACATCTCGAACAACAAAGACTCTTTATGGAGGACATTATTGCGCACTCGCCGGATATGATTTCAATGGCTGATATGCACGGCAACTTGACTTACATCAATGCAGCCGGTCTTAAGCTATTAGGCTTATCCGAAGACGCGCCCATAACGACTGTGGAAGTTAAAAATTTTCATACGACGGACGTTTTAGAAGATATGAGAAATACCGCTATTCCTATAGCTCTTTCTACAGGCATTTGGCAAGGGGAATCAACTCTACTGCACCAAGACGGCCATAACATCCCGGTTTATCAAATCATACAGGCGCATGCGGATGATAAATTGATGCAGCCGTTTCTTTCTACTATTGTGAGAGATATATCAGGTAGTAAACAATATGAACATGACTTATTAACGGCCAAGCAAAAAGCCGAGCACTTAGCACACGCTAAATCTGAGTTCTTAGCCAATATGTCGCATGAGATTCGTACCCCTATGAATGCCATTTTAGGTTTCTCAGAACTGGCTTTATTGGAAGAGACGCCCCAAAAAATCAACGCCTACTTTAAGAACATTAATGTGGCTTCCAAGCATTTGTTAGACATTTTGAATGGCATTCTAGAGTTCTCTAAAATGGAAGCGAATGGCATACAACTTATGCCTGCGCCTATTGACCTACAAACGCTAAAACATAAAGTTCTTTTACTCTTTACGGATCTTAACGAACAAAAAACAAACTTCTTTCAGGTTAACTTTGCACCGGATGTGCCTAGTCACGTAATGGCTGACGCTTTGAGGCTTGAACAAATACTGATTAATTTATTGAGTAATGCTAGCAAGTTTACCGAAAAGGGCAGCGTTAAATTAGAGGTGTCTGTAAAGGACAGAAACGCGGAAAAGGTGTGTCTACTGTTCTGTGTCAGCGACACAGGTATAGGCTTAACAGAAGAAGATAAGGCAAAAATTTTAGCGCCTTTTACGCAGGCCGATGAAAGCATTAGTCGTCGATTTGGTGGGACAGGCTTAGGCTTAACGATTTGTCAGCGCTTGTTGCACTTAATGGGCAGTGAATTAAGTATCGAGAGTAAAAAAGAGGCCGGTAGTCAGTTCTGTTTTGAGCTATGGTTAGACGTGTGTCCAGAGGCAATAATAACTGAGGCTGAGGCTATTATAGCCGAGCAACGTTCGTTAAAAGGCGTTCATATTCTGATAGCAGAAGACAATGTATTTAATCAACAGGTGATTATAAGGTTTCTTGGCTTAGAGGGAATAACCTACACGATCGCCAATAATGGCATAGAAGCCTTGGCCGCGTTAACTCAAGAAGACTTTGATGGTGTTTTAATGGATATCAACATGCCGGAAATGGATGGCTATACGGCGACTCGCGAAATTAAACGCCAGACCCGCTATGCCACACTGCCTATTATTGCTTTATCGGCCGCCGTGACCGAAGAAGAACAACAAGACTGCTTAGCGGCTGGCATGGTGGGCTTTATCGAAAAACCCATAGAACCCGCTAAAATGATCGCCATTCTCTCTAAATATTTGACTAAAAGCAGGGTTTAACGGAACGCGCTACCGTTTATCGATTACAGGGCTTTTGTTTTAATCTTTGCACAGCGCGTGCATTGATAAACAGTGATTAATTTGCCCTGTTTAACATCAAACTGTTGTTCTTTGAGGAGCTTCCATTTATGGAAGCCACTTTGACATAAGGTCTTGCCTTTATGGCGTTCTGCGACAGAGGGTCGCTTAAACTGAATAACATCACCCATGCATTCAAGCCCTTATGATATTTAATTGATTGAACTCGACGCCTTCTTCGCGACTACATTCCATGCTGCTATCCAGGTTTGGCTTAAATAGACATCCGCTTTCTTATCCAATTCTGCATTTAATACCGCACGCAAGGTACCCAAAATAATACCGAAAAATTGGGCGCTGATTAAATTAGCATCTAATGACCGAATTTCCCCCGCCTTAATGCCCGCCTGTATTATTTTGTTTATTTTTACAAACGCGGCTGTTTGATGCAATGGCGTTATCTCGGGTAAAAACTCATCATGCTTTAATACGCATAAAAAGCGCATCACCGCGGGTGCTTCATCGGTTAAGCTAAACAACAAGTCAACAATGCCCCGCAATTGTTCTGAGGGCTTTTCGTTCTTACGCCTAATCTCATCAATAGAGACGCTTAAGCTATCCAAAATAGTGTCATATAACTGCACAGCCATACTCTGTTTATCATTAAAATGCTGATAAACGGGCCGGGTATCCGGCAACGCTAACGCCGCCGCGATATCGGTTAAGGCGGTTTTGTAATAACCTTTACGGGTAAATAATTCTAAAGCCACTAGCAAAATGTCATTCGCAGTGAGCTCGTTTGCCTGATTACTGTCTTTGTCCTGATCCATTTTTATTATTTTTCAGCGTTTCAATACACTGTGTTTTGGTGTTAAAAAATCGAGCGGTTAATTTTTTAATGGCTCCCGCTGAGCCCATAGCATCTATAAGGTCGACTTAATTGTCGTTAATCACTTTTAAAGCGGCACTGAGATAACTCATCATCGACCACAAGGTTAATATGGCGGCAATATACAGCAAACCATACCCTAAGTAGTTAATGGGTAGCCCCCATAAATCTTCACGATACAGTAAGAAACCAATCGCTAACATTTGCGCACTGGTCTTCCATTTACCAACTTTGGATACTTTAACTTTAGCTCGTTGACCTATTTCTGCCATCCATTCACGTAAAGAGGCAATAGTAATCTCGCGGCCTATAATGATGGCAGCAGGTATGGCTAAATAAGGGGTGGCTTGTTGCTGAACGAGTAAGACTAAGACAAACGTGACCATTAATTTGTCGGCAACGGGATCTAAAAAGGCCCCAAAGGGCGTTTCCATATTGAGTTTTCTGGCTAAATATCCATCTAACCAGTCGGTGACACCGGCCAGAAAAAAGATAAACGTGCAGGCTATATTGGCATATTGCCATGGCACATAAAAAACCACCGCTAACAAGGGAATTAACGCGATTCTGAGCAGCGTAAGATTTGTAGGTATATTAAATTGAATCGCCATCTTGATGATGAAATAGTTCGTAAATTCGTTCTGCCAAGTGCTTGCTAATGCCATCTACGCTGGAGAGTGCATCCACACTCGCGCTCGTTATGCCTTGCAGCCCCCCAAATTGTTTCAATAATAATTGCCGTCTTTTGGCGCCTAAGCCCGGTATGCTTTCTAAAACAGACTGTTTAGACGCTTTACCTCTTCGCGCTCTATGGCCGGTAATAGCAAACCGATGCGCCTCGTCTCGAATATGCTGTATTAATAGCAATCCACTCGCTGTGGGCGTTATATCTATCGGCTGCTCCTGATCTACCAGTATTAACTTCTCCATACCGGGTTTTCTATCAGGGCCTTTTGAAACGCCGACTATCATAACATTGTTTATGTCTAATTCTGCTAATGCCTTTTGCGCTTCATTCACCTGCCCCCTCCCCCCGTCTATAAACAAGATATCGGGCGCTTCATGTTCACCTGCCTTGAGTCTTTTAAAGCGTCGAAAAACGGCTTGATGGATGGCCGCATAATCATCACCGCCAGTAATACCCGTGATATTAAAGCGCCGATACGCTGATTTAACGGGCCCTTCTCTATCAAAAACCACACAAGATGCCACGGTTTGATCGCCCTGCGTATGGCTGATATCAAAACATTCCAAGCGTTTGGGTAAGTCGGTACAGCCGAGCTCTTCTTGTAAGCTTAAGAACCGCGCATAAACGCCTTGTTTATCGGCCAATTTACTTTGCAATGAATTCTCGACATTGGTCATGGCCATTTGCAACCACTTTAAGCGCTCACCTCTGACGTTGGTTGAAAGCGTTACCGCATGTTTGGCTTGTAGGGCTAACACCTCGAGCAATAAAGCCGATTCCGTCAAGTCATGGCTGACCATCACTTCATGAGGAACGGGTTTATCAAGATAATATTGCGGGATAAACGCTTCTAGAATGGCGGAAGGTTCATATTCTGTCGCAATACGCGGAAAAAAGGCTTTGTTACCGAGTTGCTGTCCATTACGAATAAAAAATACCTGTACACAGGCAACATTACCTTTACTGGCACAGGCAATAATATCCACATCGCCTTTTTCGCCGGACACAAAGTGCTTTTCTAATACTGAGCGCAGTTTAACAATCTGATCTCTATAGCCGGCCGCCTCTTCAAAGGCTAATGCGGCTGAGGCGTTTTCCATTTTAACGATCAGTTGATCGATCAATAAACTGCCCTTACCTTCTAAAAAGAGTACGGTACTGTCAACATCTAAGCCATAGGTCGGTTTATCAATTAAGCCTACACAGGGCGCGGTACAGCGCTCTATTTGATATTGCAAACACGGGCGCGTTCGGTTGTTATACACACCATCTTCACATTGGCGGACCGGAAACAAGCGCTGTAATAACTTTAAGCTTTCTTTAACCGCTCCTGAACTGGGATAAGGCCCAAAATAGCGGCCCTTTTTATTTTTTGGCCCCCGATGATAGGTGATTTGTGGAAAGTCATGTTGGGTGGACAAGAACACATACGGAAAGGTTTTATCGTCGCGTAAACATATGTTATAGCGCGGTTTGTGGGCTTTGATTTGCTGACATTCTAGCAGTAACGCCTCACCTTCTGTGTGCGTTACAGTAACTTCTATAGCCGCTACTTTAGCGACCATGACTTGTTGTTTTATGGAAGCGGACTGTGTTTTAAAATAACTTGAAACACGATTTTTTAGGTTTTTGGCTTTACCAATATAAATAATCTCACTCTTGTCATTCAGCATTTTATAAATGCCCGGACGCGTCGTGAGGTTTTTTAAGAAATCATCGATATCAAAACTTTTTTCTATGAGTTCAGCCATCACACTTAACCTACAATCCTAGATGGCGCTATCTATAAGCTGACTATATCTGAACAAATCAACACATTGTTAACTAATACCCCCAAGTTACGATCTAAATTTGCGTGAGTATGGTATTTTTTTTGCATAAGTGGGTATTGGGATATAAAAACCTTAGGAGGTTTTATTTTATAACTTAAGCCGTCGCAGGCAAGATAAATTTAACGTGCCTGCGTTATTTGCAGTCTTCCATCTGCAGCGCTATCACTATAAAATACCGAGGTAAAGATAGAATTAATATCTTTAGCAAATATCAGCGGTTTATAGAACAAAAGCAGTCATCTATAATGCCCCTATCTTTAAAATAAAGAGAATTCTTATTATCTTTTATGAAAATCTATAGATTTATATTTCTATGCATTTACCTTGCATTGGTGGGCTGTGGTCAAACGGGCCCCCTGTATATGCCAGGCACTACCCCTCCACCCTCTAAAAATAGCTCTGCAAACTAAAAAGAATGGATTACTTTAATTACCGAAATAATGAGCTTTTTGCTGAAGATGTTGCCGTTAAAGATATTATTAAACAACAAGGTAGCCCTTGTTACATATACTCTAGAGCTACGATAGAAAGGCACTGGCAGGCTTTTGATAAGGCTTTTGGTCAGCAAGCCCATTTAATCTGCTATGCCGTTAAAGCTAACTCAAACATTGCTTTATTGAATATATTGGCTCGCTTAGGGTCTGGTTTTGATATCGTGTCTTTAGGTGAACTTATGCGCGTTATTAAAGCGGGGGGTGATCCTAAAAAAGTCGTTTTCTCTGGCATTGGTAAACGTGAAGATGAAATATTAACCGCGCTTGAGCTCGGGATTCGATGTTTTAATATTGAAGTCAGTGGCGAACTGGATAGAATTAACGACATTGCTAAACGTTTAAATGTCATGGCGCCAGTCTCCTTTCGTGTAAACCCTGATGTGGATGCAAAAACACATCCTTATATCTCTACGGGTTTAAAAGAAAACAAATTTGGTATCGATATTAACCAAGCCTTAGCAGAATATCGACGTGCCGCTAGCTTATCAAACATAAAAGTGGTGGGGATTGATTGCCATATAGGCTCTCAACTCACAGAAACTCGTCCCTTTTTAGATGCGCTAGATAAAATACTAGACTTGGTAAACACTTTAAAGAATGAAGGCATTCATCTGCATCATCTTGATTTAGGGGGCGGATTAGGTATCCGATATAACGAGGAAAAACCACCTGAACCGGCTGAATACATCAAAGAATTATTAGATCGACTAGGCCATACTGATTTTGAAATTTTATTAGAGCCCGGTAGAGCGATCGTAGGTAATGCGGGCATTTTGGTCACTCAGGTAGAGTATCTAAAACCGACCGAACATAAAAACTTTGCCATTGTTGATGCGGCCATGAACGATCTTGTTCGCCCGTCTCTTTATAACGCATGGCAAGAAATTATTCCGACTAGTCTAAACAGCACTGCTGAAGCACAGGTATGGGACATTGTTGGCCCTATCTGTGAAACCGGTGATTTCTTAGGTAAACAACGGTTGCTTAATATAAATGCAGGCGATCTTTTAGCGATTCGATCTTCTGGCGCTTATGGCTTTACCATGAGCTCTAACTATAATTCCAGACCTAAAGTGGCCGAAATTATGGTGGATGGCGCACAATCGCACTTAATAAGAGAAAGAGAAACAATAGATCAACTGTGGACAGGTGAACACTTATTACCTTAAAACAGTACGTCGACTATTCTTAACGCCATTTAATATGAAGTGATGATAAATTTCACAAAAATGCAGGGCATCGGCAATGACTTTGTCGTTATTGATGCGATTAATCAAGCGGTTTCATTAACTCCGGAAAACATCCGGTTTATGGCTGACCGTAAGTATGGGATTGGCTTTGATCAATTATTACTGGTTGAAAAAGCCAGCACAGAACAAAGCGACTTTAAGTATCGCATTTTTAATGCGGATGGCAGTGAAGTCGGACAATGTGGCAATGGCGCCCGCTGTTTTGCACGATTTGTCCGCGACAAGGGACTATCGTCTAAGAACCCTATTCATGTCGACACAAACTCTGGCCCCCTTGCACTTTATTTTAGTGACGATGATTTAATCACTGTCAATATGGGCATACCCAGACATAACCCTGCCCAAGTGCCTATGCTGGCCGAGCAAGAGGCCTTGACCTATCAGCTGACTATTAACAACACGCCTGTTAGTTTTGGAGCTGTATCGATGGGAAATCCTCATGCGGTTATTAAAGTCAGTGACATTAAATCTGCGCCTGTAGCTGAATGGGGTGAAATACTGGAGTCTCATGCTTTCTTTCCTGAGCGAGCCAATATTGGCTTTATGCAAGTCATTAGTAGGCAGGCCATTAAGCTTCGCGTTTATGAACGAGGAGCGGCTGAAACTTTAGCGTGTGGAAGCGGTGCTTGTGCGGCTGTGGTTATAGGAATAGAACAAAACCTGCTAGACTCTGAAGTTGAAGTTGAACTTCCGGGTGGAAGTCTAAAAATTAGCTGGAATGGCCGCGGCCAACCTGTTCTGATGACAGGTCCCGCAATATCCGTTTATGATGGTGTAATAAAACTATGAAAGATCAAAAGAATACGATAACTGCCACGCAAGTTGAAAGCTACTTAAGTCAAAATTTAGATTTCTTCCATGGGCATTTACATCTATTAGAAGAAATGAGTATTCCGCATGCCAGTGGCTCTGCTGTATCACTTATTTCAAAGCAACTTGAGATCTTTAGAAACAAACATCAGGAGTTAGAAAACCAACTGACCTCTTTGATCGACATCGCGCGAGAAAATGATAATTCGATGATTCGAATGCATAAGTTAACACTTGCATTACTTGAGGCCTCTACCATAGAAGAAGTGATATCTAATCTTAAAGCCGTGTTTGCAGAATACTTTTTAACTGATTTTGTCGCTATAAAGATCATTAAAAAATGTCCTGAATCTTCAATGTCACATTTGTTTATTGACCCTGACAGCAAAGATCTTCTTCCATTTATGAAAGAGCTGACAAGTAATCAACCTAAATGCGGACGCCCCACTATTAGTCAGTCTAAAGTACTGTTTGACACTTCGGCTTTAGAAATAAAATCGTGGGCCGTCATACCGATGAACTTCACTGAACTCGAGGGTATTTTAGCGATAGGTAGCCGAGAGAAAGATCGCTTTCACCACAGCATGGGGAATTTATTTTTAACTCAAATTAGTGAAATCATAGGGACACGTTTAATTTCATTACTCCGTAAATGAAATGATGCATGTTGATGCTCAGCAGATGCTGGCTGATTATGTAACCCAACTCACTATTGAAAAACGCGCGTCACAACATACCCTAAAAAACTATCAACGAGATATCGCTCAGCTTGAGCAATATTGCATAAAAAAAGAGGTTGGCTTATGGGCTGACCTCACTCAAAATGATATACGGTCACATATGGCTAATCGCCATAGAAATGGCTTGGGTAGTAAATCAATTCAACGCGAACTGTCTGCTATTCGTGGATTTTTTAACTACCTTCTCAAAAATAACTTAGTCGAAAATAATCCCGCTCAACATATCAAAGCCCCTAAACAGGCGAGAAAACTACCCCGAACACTCGATGTTGACCAAATCAATGGGTTGCTAGACGCTAAGCCTAACTCGAGCTTAGAGATTCGTGACTTAGCGATGTTCGAATTATTTTATTCTTCTGGCATACGTTTAAGTGAATTAAGCGCTCTTGATTTAAATGATATTGATCTGGGCGATAAAACATTATTAATCCGCTCAGGCAAAGGCAATAAATCAAGAATACTGCCCATGGGCGGTAAAGCTATTAATGCTATCAAGCTTTGGCTGGGGCATCGCATTGTAAATCCAGAATCAACCGAATCCGCTTTATTTACATCAAACCGTGGCACTCGATTAGGCCAAAGAAGCATCGAATTAAGACTGTCGTCATGGTGTACAAAAAAGGGCTTAATTGAAAGTATACATCCCCATATGCTGAGACACTCTTTTGCTAGTCACTTACTTGAATCCAGTCAAGACTTAAGAGCCGTACAAGAACTGTTAGGACACAGTAATATAAGTACGACGCAAATCTATACGCATCTGGATTTTCAGCATTTGGCAGATATCTATGATAAATCACACCCCAGAGCGAAAAAAAATCGCTCCAACCCTAAGCCTAGCTAAGCAATAAACTTAAAAACCTGCTAACATTGCAAATATTTTTGACCGAATACAGTTGTTTTATTTAAAAAACACACCCTCATGACAGGATACTGGAAATGGCAGCACACGACACACTAGATGAGACAAAATCTAAAGGCATTCTATGGGGGTTTGGGGTTCTTACACTCGCATCTTTAGTCGTACTTTTAATTCTAGGTGCTTGGTGGGGCAGCGAACCAGATCAATTTAACATCCAAGATGAAGCGCGTAAACGTGTCGAAGAGTCTAAAGTTGAAACCAATGAACACCATGAACAACCGGTTCATGTTGCTGAAGCACCCAAAACAAATGAAGACGGAGAAATTGCTGAAGGCGAGTTCTCTGAAATGCCTATCGGTTATACCTATACCAACACCTTAGCGCATATTGCTGAAGTTTTATTACACAAAAGCGGCGGATATATTACTAATGACGTTGCCCCACCTGGCGTATTTCTAGACAACATCTCAAACTGGGAATATGGCGCACTCGTTATGTTGCGTGACGCAACTACCGCATTAAGAAACCACTTTGCTAGAGACCAATCTCAATCAGCTGAAGATCCTGACTTGGCGATTGCAGAACCTTATTTTTACTATGAGCATAACTCATGGGCATTACCTTCAACTGAAGCAGAGTATCAAAAAGGTATTGAAGCATTGCATAAGTACATGTCACGCTTACAAAAATATGGCGGCAATGTTAAAAAAGCTCAATTTTATTCAAGAGCGGATAATTTATGGCAATACACTGAGGTTGTGATTAAACGTCTGGGTGGTTTATCAACACGCTTAACGGCTAATAGTGCGGGTGGTAATTATGGTCCCGGGCTTTCTGTACTTGAAAAACAAGCCGCTGATGAAAAAGGCACGCCCGTAACCAAAGTATCATGGTTAGAAATAGACGATATTTTCTATGAGGCGCGTGGCGCAAGCTGGGCTCTATTACATATTCTTAGAGCTATTAAACATGACTTTGCTGATATTCTTTTAGATAAACGTGCGATGCGTACCGTAGATATTATGATTAAAGCGATGGAAAATGCTTTGACACCTATTTTAAGCCCAATGATCTTAGATGGTAGTGGTTACGGTTTATTTGCTAACTATTCACTCACCATGGCTAATTACATTTCACGTGCTAACGCGGCGGCATTAGACTTACGTGACATTATGAACAGGGGCTAATAGCTCAATGGATGAACAGATCAACTACAATCTAACTCAAGCCAGCACCTGGAAACGTATTTTCTTCATGATGGTTTTTGCGGCAATAGGCTCATTAGTTAGAATAATGATTTGGGGCGTTATTTTATTACAGGTGGGTTCAACACTCTTAACGGGTAAAGCCAATCCAAACATACTTAGCCTGGGGCAAAACCTATCCTCGTATACTTATCATATTTTATTATTTATGACTTTTAATACGGAAACCTTACCTTTTCCTTTTTCTGCGTGGAACTTAAGCACAGAGATAGAGTTAATTAATAAATAAAAAAAAGCCCGATCAAATTAAACACTTGATCGGGCTTTTTTCAAAGACTTAGACTGAGTCTAATCTTCGTCTTCTTCGTCGTCTTCATAATCGTCATCTTCTTCATCACCCATCTCGTAGAACTCCATCTCATCTTCGGTCTCTTCTTGGTCGAGATCAGAAGCCTCATCATAATCAAACTCATCATCTATATTTAACAGAGTCTTTAAATAGCGATAAAGTAGTCTAGATGATTTAGGCGGCTTATTAGCTTCCGCTTCTTTCTGAATATTTCTTAATAGCTGTCTAAGATGCTGTCTATCAGCATCAGGCTGTTCATTTAAAAACGCCGTTAAAGCATCATGCCCCCCTTTAACTAATCGATCTCTCCAGCGCTCAACGATGTGATGCTCTCTTACACCATGAGCACTCTTGTTTTTTATTCTCGCTAACTTCTCTAAAATAGGCTCAACATCTATTTTGTGTAGTTGCCCAGTTATAAATTTTAAAAGGCGCTTTCTTGCCCCTTTATGGGGCATCTTAGAAACCTCAAGAATCGCTTTGTGGATATTTTCTGGCAAGTCTAGTGAATTAACTTGAGTGACAGACAGCTCAGATATCTCTTCACCCAAGGCAAAGAGAGCTGCCATATCTTTTTTTATCCGCGTTTTATTAGGCCTAACGGCGTAATAAACTATCTGACCTTGGTCATCATATTCATACTCATAATCAAATTCTTGCTCTTCACTCATCTTTTATCAAACCATCACACATAAAAATATCGCTATAAACTCTAGAAAACTGACCGAAACGTTCCTGCCTATTAAAACCAAACGAGATACACAATCAATTAAACACTCCTGAACATTTTACCACAGACTATCTCAGCATCTTCTAAGCGTTAAATACTGATTAAATATTAAAATCTATTTATTACTGAGCAATCAGGACAAATTTGCGATAATGCTCGATCATTCACTTTTAAGGATATTACTCACCCATGTGGTTTAAAAATCTCAGCATTTTTCGTCTTACCGAAACATTCACATTATCAGCCGAAGAATTAGAACAAAAACTAGAGGCACTCGCTTTTCGACCTTGCGGGCCTCATGAAGAGTTTTCTTTAGGCTGGACTTCACCTATAGGTAAGTCCGGACAACAGCTTGTCCATTCAAGCAATGGCTATATGATGCTATGTGGAAAAAAAGAAGAGCGTGTTTTGCCATCCGCAGTTATCAATGAATTGGTTCAAGAAAAAATCATAGAAAAAGAAGAGCAGCAAGCACGTAAATTATCTAAAAAAGAACGCACCGAAATAAAAGACGAAATTATTTTTGAATCACTGCCTAAAGCATTCACATTTTCACGGAAAACATATGCTTATATTGATATTAAAGGCAGCTATATTGTCGTTGATTCAGCTTCTAGCAAAAGCGCAGAAGATTTATTAAGCCTACTTCGTAAATCCCTAGGATCTTTGCCGGCAATCCCATTAAATACGCTTGATAAACCAAGTAGCATAATGACCCAATGGTTACTCACTCAACAAACGCCGAGCGATTTAACTATCGAAGATGAATGTGAATTACGTTCCGACGAATCAGGCAGTATTATTCGTTGTAAAAAACATGATCTTAGCTTACCTGAAATAAAGAACCATCTAGACTCCGGCAAAGCCGTCATTAAATTAGCACTAAGCTGGTCAGACCGCCTAGCCTTCATAATTGATGAACACTTAGCTGTTAAACGCCTACGTTTTCTTGATTTAATACAGGATCAGGTTTCAGAAACAGATATTACAGACGCAGAAGCACAGTTTGATGTTGATTTTTCAATCATGTCAGCAGAGTTAGCTAACTTTATTCCACGTTTATTGGAAATTTTTGGCGGGGAAAATCAGGCATAAAAAAAAGCCCGGCGGGTAAACCCGCCGGGCTTTTTCAGCATTAAAGCAAAGTTGAATTATTTCAACATTGATTTTTTGAACAAGTTGTCCAATTTGCTGTTTGTGTCTTGTGCGTATTGAGCAGCACGGTTAGCAGCTGATTCAGCAGCAGCAGCTTGAGCAGCAGCAGCGTCAGCAGCAGCTTTTGCGCTAGCAGCGTCAGAAGAAGCAGAAGCTACAGATGATTTCAAACCGTCAATTTGTGATTGAAGACCTTCAATGTCAGAGTTAGTTGCACAACCAACTACTAAGCTAGCAACCATTGCGATCATTGATAATTTAATTACTTTTTTCATATTATTTTCCTTAGTCAGAGTTATTACTACAAAAAACATTATAGCTGGCACAGATTTTATCAGGTTTTTAAAAAAATTCCACTTTTATTTTATTTTTACTACGGTTCCGGTTTCCACTAGTTGACTTAAATGATCAATTTGGGGGTTAGTTAATGCTATACAACCATGCGTCCAATCAACGGCCTGATGAATTTTTAAATCAGCACGCCCCAAACCATGTATACCGATTTGTCCACCTAAGGGGGTATTCTGAGGAGGGATTTGTTTATAATGATGCGCAGTTACAATACGATCAAAAGTGGGCCTATCAATCACTCCTTTATTTAAAGCCTTCTCAGCGTCTGCCGCTGAAGGATAAGTTAACCCAAAAAACCGTCGAAACTCACTCCTTTTACCCACCCAACCAATACGGTATTCGCCGAAGGGAGTCACATTATCACCCCTGTGATTTTTTGCACCCGCTCCGCCTCTGCCAATGGCGATTGACTCTAAGGTTTCAATAGTTTTCTCACCTTTTTTTACTTCAATTTTACGTTCCTGTGTATCGACTAGTAACCAAACTCTGGGATCGGCAGAAACTGAAAAAGAAACAAAACCGAAGAGTAACAAGGAATAAATTCGTAACATATTAATTTTAGACTATACCTAAATTTTGGTGTATTTTATGAGCCAAGTTAATTATCGCATTATGGAGAGAATATGCAAATAGATACCATCACAACGAGCCCCTATCAAGACCAAAACCCAGGCACCTCAGGACTAAGAAAAAAAGTTAAAGTATTCCAGCAAACGGGTTATTTAGAAAACTTTGTACAGTCTATCTTTGATTCGCTTGAAGATACTCAAGGTAAAAGTCTTGTATTGGGTGGTGATGGTAGATATTTTAACAGAGTAGCCATACAAATTATCATTAAAATGGCTGCTGCAAATGGCTTTGGAGAGCTTATCATTGGACAAGGCGGCTTACTTTCAACACCTGCTGCTTCACATATTATTAGAAAATATCAAGCTTTTGGCGGCCTTATACTTTCAGCCAGTCATAATCCTGGTGGTCCTGACGAAGATTTCGGCATCAAATACAATGTTAGCAACGGTGGACCCGCCCCAGAGAAATTTACAAAAGACGTATTTCAACGTAGCCAAGTCATCGATCATTACAAAAGCACTAACATCCCAGATGTAGATCTTGATAATCTAGGCTCTCAAGAATTTGGTAATCTAAAAATCACCATCATCGACCCAGTCACTGACTATGCTGAACTTTTAGAATCAATCTTCGATTTTAAGTTATTGAAGCAAAGCATTAGCAATGGCTATATTACGTTGCTCTTTGATGCTATGAGTGCCATTACAGGTCCGTATGCAAAACGCATCCTGATAGATACATTAGGTGCATCACCCGAGTCCGTCATTAATGCTGAACCTCTTGAAGATTTTGGTGGTCATCACCCTGACCCCAACCTTGCCCACGCCCATGAGCTTGCGGAGCGCATGTTTAGCGTTAATGCACCTACCTTTGGTGCTGCGTCTGATGGTGATGGTGATCGCAATATGATCACTGGTAGTCATATTTTCGTAACCCCTAGCGACAGTTTAGCTATTATGGCCGCTAATGCTCATTTAATTCCTGCTTACAAAGCAGGGTTGAGTGGGGTCGCGCGCTCCATGCCAACCAGTCAAGCTGTTGATCGTGTTGCCAAAAACTATAAAATACCTTGCTATGAAACACCTACCGGCTGGAAATTCTTCGGTAACTTATTGGATGCAGGCAAGATTACTCTTTGTGGCGAAGAAAGTTTTGGTACGGGCTCTACCCATGTTCGAGAAAAAGACGGCTTATGGGCCGTATTATTTTGGTTAAATTTAATCGCTGTAAAACGTCAATCCGTTGCAGATATTGTTCACGAACATTGGGAAAAATTTGGGCGTGATATTTATTGCCGCCATGATTATGAAGCCATAGAAACGCCCATCGCGAATTCTATTGTTGAACATTTACGCGAACAACTTCCTAAACTACCAAAACAGGTATTTGGTGAATATAAAGTGAGTTATGCCGATGAATTCTGTTATGAAGACTCTATCGATGGCAGTATCAGTAGCCATCAAGGAATTCGTATTGGATTTGAAAATGGCTCTCGTATTGTATTCCGATTGTCAGGAACGGGTACAGTGGGCGCAACGCTAAGAATCTATATTGAACGTTTCGAAGCAGACATCACTAAACATGACCAAGAAGCTCAAGTTGCATTAGCTTTTTTAATAGATCTAGCAGAACAACTTTGCGAAGTTAAACAACGTACTGGTAGAACAGAACCTGATGTAATCACATAAAAACATCGCATCCTCATAGAAGCAAATTATTTGCTTCTATGAGGCAAGAGGCTTAAGCCCCTAAGGTTTCATACTATGCGCAAAATCATGTAAGAAACAAATCAATAAAACACCCGCAGCTATTAAAGCAATTTGCTGCAGAGAAGTTTTAGTATCTGTTTTAGTGTGCAAAGAAGGAATCAAATCTGCAACGGCAATATAGATAAAACTTGAAGCCGCCAAAGCCAGAAAATAAGGCAAAGTATTTTGTATATTTTCCAAACTAAAGTAGGCCAAGACACCGCCTAAAACTGTAGTTAAGCTCGCCAAAACATTATATAGAAGCGCTTTCCTTCGGGAATAACCACTATCTAACAAAATTGCAAAATCACCCACTTCCTGTGGAATCTCATGTGCCGCCACCGCTAAGCTGGTTACAATACCCAATTGCACATCAGTTAAAAATGCAGCTGCAATTAAAATACCATCAACAAAATTGTGAATGCTATCACCCAAAATAATTAATGCGCCGGCTGACTTTTTTGCCCCGTGCTTATGTGAGTGATCATGATCTGCATGACTATCTTCTCCATGAGCCTCACAATGCCCTGCATGGCAATGTCGCCATACCAATAATTTCTCTAAAACAAAAAAACCTAGTATTCCAACTAAAATAGTGCCTGATAAGGCTTGAAATTGTTCCGGCTTTACCAATTCGAAAGCCTCTGGTATTAAACCCCAAAACGCAACAGCCAATAACGCACCTATTGCAAAACTAATTCCATGAGGTAAAACTGCTTTTCTATGCTCTTCCCGCAACAATAAAAAGATAGCAGCAGCCAATACACTTAATACACCACCCACCGCTGTGAAAATTATAATTAATAACAACAGATTCACTTTATGATTCCCTCCAAATTAAAGAAGCCATACGGCCTGTTTGGCCATCTCTACGATAAGAATAATAAGACTCATTTTCTGTAAAAGTACAAGCAGCGCTAGAATAAACGTCATTAACTCCGATTTTTGTTAATTCAATACGCGCCAAATGATAAATATCAGCCAACCACTTATCCGAGGAAAGCTGAACAAAAGCACTTTCATTTCCCAAATGCTTTCTAACAAAATCATCTCGTACCTCTGCACCTACTTCAAAACAATTTGGACCAATTGCCGGCCCTAACCAAACCATATAACCTTGATTATGACTCGATACCTTCTCTAATGCCTTTATAGTATTAGTTACAACTCCAGCTAATAATCCTTTCCAACCAGCATGCACAGCGGCAACTTGCGATCCATCATTAGAACAAATTAACAACGGCAAACAATCTGCTGTTAAAACAGCACATACCACCCCGATTTTTGAAGTATAACTAGCATCAGCTTGCTCTGGCATAGGCCTATGGATAGCTTCTATCGCTCGATCACTATGTATTTGTTCTAACCAAACGGGCTCAGTTGGCAGCTCTAATTCAGAACTAATAATCGCTCTATTTTGCATCACTGAATCTAAATTATCGCCAACATGCGTAGCAAGATTGAGAGTATTAAAAGGCGACTCACTTACACCGCCCACTCTTAATGTTGTTAGCGCTCTAATATTTGAAGGCGCTGGCCATTCAGGATATAGAAAACTAGGTGGATTATTCATTAGCTGCCAAAGCTTCTAATAAACGCACCATATCATCAGGTAGTGGCTGTATCCACTCTAAATACTCATTTGTAACAGGATGTTGCAGCCCAAGCTTAGCTGCGTGTAGCGCTTGACGTTTAAATCCACGAAGTTCTTTTTCCAATTCCTCACTACATCCCGCAGGCATTTGAAAACGCCCCCCATAAACTTGGTCACCCACTAAAGGAAATCTAATATGCGACATATGTACCCTAATTTGATGAGTTCGCCCTGTTTCTAACTTAACTCGCACAAAAGTATGGCGTGTAAAACGTGTCTCAACTCGATAATGTGTTATAGAATCTTTACCTGACTCTCGCACCGCATAACGTTTTCGATCAGTCGGATGACGCGCGATGGGCTCATCAACTGTACCACCCGCTGTCATTCGTCCACGTGTAATTGCTAAATACTCTCTATTGATACTACGCTCTTGTAATTGCTGCGTTAAACTATTATGCGCCTGCAAAGTTTTAGCAATCATTAAGATGCCACTCGTTTCCTTATCAATTCTATGCACAATACCTGCTCTAGGTAATGTCTCTAAATTAGAATCATGATTTAATAACCCGTTTAATAAAGTACCATTCCAATTACCCACTGCCGGATGCACCACCATACCCGCGGGCTTATTAACAATTAAGATACTTTCATCTTCATAGATAATATCTAAAGGAATTTCTTCAGGTTCCGAGTTGATAACAACCTCAGCTTCCGCATCTAGCTCTATCTCCTCACCACCTTCCAATTTATCCTTAGGCTTAAGCGCTAAGCCATTAACTTTTACGCGCCCCGCTTTAACCCATGTTTGCAATTTACTGCGTGAATAATCAGCAAATAATTCAGCAAGGATTTGGTCCAAGCGCATACCTGCCATTTCGTTAGGAACTTCTGCCGTTAGTCTTGTCATAACAAGTTCTTCTGAATAAACCATAGTTAAGTTATACTCGCAAGTTAATTAGGCAAATTCAAGTATGCCTTTTATCTTTCGAGAAAACCTCTAATATTACAACGTGTCGTTGGTACTATGCGATTAATTTTAATTAAAATTTTATTTGTTTGCTGTTTAAGCCTATTTTTAAACGGCTGTTCATCCTTTAAAGATATATTTTCTTCCGATTCTAAAGCTTCTGATGAGGCTGAATATGCGGATTGGACTGCCGAAAAATTTCGCACTGAAGCGAAAAAACTAATTGATGATAGTAGTTATGAAAAGGCTATCAAACTATACCAAGCTCTAGAATCTCGCTATCCCTTCGGTGAAGACTCCGCACAAACTGAACTTGATATTGCTTACGCTTACTTTAAAAATAATGAACCTGAGTCAGCCATAGCCGCAGCAGATCGTTTTGCTAAAATCAACCCACGTAGCCCAGCCATTGACTACGCCTACTACTTAAAAGGCTTAGTTAATTACAATCGCGGCATTAGTTTTGTTGATCGTTTTTTGCCTACTGACACGTCTCAACGCGATACCGGCACGGCTTCTGATGCTATAAAAAACTTTGAAGAACTCATTCAACGCTTTCCTAACAGTAAGTATATTGCCGACAGTCGTTTAAGACTTATTTCTTTAAAAAATAATCTCGCGATGCATGAGGTCCACGTAGCAAGATATTATATTAAACGTCATGCTTACGCAGCAGCTATCAATCGGGCATCAACCGTGATTGACAAATATCCACGAACAACAGCATTACCGTATGCATTATTAGTTTTAAATGAAGCTTATACAAACCTTAATCAAACAACACTAGCCAATGATGTAAAACGAGTATACGAATTAAATTATCCTAGTGGACCACCAGTTCTTGAACAAGCGAGCTCCACATTTTCGCACAAGGTGTGGGATTTTATAGGGCTAGAGAAATAATATCTCAAACGACTGAAATAAGATGATTGCTATCAAGCCTCCTAAATCTATACAATTACATCACTTATTTGTGCATAGTTTTAAATTAATTTCCCTAGAAAGGCATGTTTTGAGATAAAACGAGTACATTTTATCGACGATCTCCACCACGATATCCATTATCATCATCACGATAACCACCTCTTTCTCCTCCCTCATGACCCCTGCGGTAACCACGATAATCATCATGATCTCTATACCCGCCTCGGTAACCACCACCATATCCACCTTGGTATATAGCTCCATAACCGTATCCATACCCACCATAATAAGGCGTAGGCACATAGCGATTTTCTCCATAATAATTACCGCGATAAGGATGTTCTGCACAAGAAACCAATACCAATATTGCCAAGACAACTAATACTCTTCTCATTTCACTTTTACCTTTTTTTAAAAAACAATAATAGTTATTACTCATAACCGAACATTAAAGACCTAAAATATGACAATTAGTTCTTTTTTATTTTTTGAGCCCCAACCACTGCATCCGCAACACTCCAAAATAATTTATGCTGAAATTGCGCTGGCGCTAACTTTAACAGCAAATGTCTTAGGGGATCTTTAACTCGAGCTAATAAAAGAATTCTGTTTCGTTTATTCAAATGCTCGGCAAACTCTATTAAAGATTCTGCGGCAGTACTATCAAGATCCGCACTTTGCTCTAGACTGATAATAAGAATTCGTACGTCTTTCCTGGCCTTTAATCGCCTATATATTTCAGTCAATAACCCTTCAACACTTGCAAAAAATAAAGGTGCCTCAGGTCGTAAAATTAAAATCTTATCTTGAGGAACGGCTTTAGGATGATTTTCTCTGTCCACATAATCACGTGAATTGCCTAGTTCAGCCAGCTCTCTCACCACTGGCTGACTAAAAGATCGAATAGCTGCTGCTATTGATAAAGCGATCGCGATCAACATGCCATGCAATACTCCAAAAGCCAACACTGCAATAATTGCGGCCAAGGCTAAATATTGATCTCTATTGATTCGCCATAAAACAATTAACGATTTTGGATTTAAAGCATGACTCAAAGCATTAATAACTGCAGCTGCAACTATAGGCTGAGGAATTAACGCGATCCATCGTTGACCAAAAACAATCATTATCAACAATATTCCCGCCGCAAAAACACCCGCCATTTTAGATTTTGCACCCGCATCTTCACTTGCAGAACTTACAGAGAATCCCGCTCCGACGGGCATACCCTGGAGTAGTCCTGATCCTAAATTAGCCGCACCTAAAGCAAATAGCTCTCGATTAGAGTCAACTTTATCCCCATGAATTAAAGAAAGACTACGAATACTTCCCCAAGACTCCGCAACAATAATCACCATTAAGCCACAAGCCAACTCAGCTAACTGCAACCACTTTTCTATAGGCAACTGAGGAATATTCAAACTGGGCAACTTTATTAAAACCGTACCGACAGTCGCGACATGATACTCAGACAAATTAATGGTATAACTTAAAAAAATGCCTAAGACCAAAACCACAAAAGCACTAGGTAAAGTTGGCCAGCGTTTTAAAATGGATAGCGCAAATAGAGCGACTACACCAATCACGGTACTCCATAGAGAAGCCTCATGAAATTTATCAAACAACTCCAAATACAATTTATATAGATTTGGTGTGTGTACAGTAATGCCTAGAATAATTGGCAATTGTTTACTGATAATTGTAATAGCCAATGCAAAAGAAAATCCATGTAATACAGGTCTTGATACAAAAGCAGACAACTTACCTAGTTTAGCCTTTGAAAAAATCAACAATCCCAACCCAGTAAGCATTACTAAAGCTGCTCCTAAACTTACAATGCTGTCTGCATCAGGTGGACGCATAGACAAGACAACAGCCGCCAAAAGAGCTGCAGCAGAAGAAGTTGGAGCCACTATTGCGAAAGGACTATCACCCAATAATGCGTATACCACTAAACCAATTAATGCCGCAGTAATTGCAGCTTGAATTGAAAGATGAGCAATGGCTGCATAGGCGACCGCCTCTGGCAATAGAATAAAAGCCACAGATAATCCCGCGACTAAATCAGCCAATAATATATATTTCGAAAGTGTTTTAATCGGATACGTCCAAAGAAAATTGAAAACCATCATTTAAATGGCGCTGCTTGCTGACTGAGAACGCACACTTCATTATCTATAATGATTAATTTAAACAATTTTGCAGTAAATCATGGCGTCTTCATCAAATTCATAAACAGCACATAAACGATGATATCCATCAGCGATAATGACTCGTCCATTGACCTCATCCCTCACTAATAACAAAGGAGATAGCGCAATACCTTTATCAATTTTTTTACAATCTTTCTGGACATGTGAATTACTCACCCCTAACAAAGACAACTGTGAAGCTCTAAAAATATCTTTGGCTTTAAATTGAACAATACCAGTCACTCTTAACGCATCAACAATCTGACTTACTTTTTCACGATTATAAATAATACTTAAATAAGACGTTGCTGCAGGATAATCATGCTCCTCAACTTCTAGCAACCAGTTCACTTCTGTATCATTAGATTTTGACATTTAATTTATTGTTCCAAGTCTGTATTGTTTCTAGACAAATGATTAAGCGGACTGTTCATATCAATTAACTCTCTTAGCAATCGATTTGTCCTCTCTTGCTCCGCTATCTGGGCATCTAGACGAGCTTTAATCCCAAACACAGCGAAAGGCAATAAGAACCACAAAACACCAAGCGCACCTAAAAATAAAATCCAAAACACACCAATGCCACCGAGCAGATCCACCATAGAAATTCCTTAAGATATGAAGAAGTAAGACAATAAAGATAGTTATTCAAAATCAGAATAACACAAGAAGACTAGCCGTTAAAATTAGCTTAGGCGTTGGGAAACAAATTCGCTAAAAATTGTTTCCCAAGCAATTGAAGATGAATACAGATATTTATTAACGCGAAGCCTGAGCCTGCATAAGCTTTAGATTTTCCTCTACGCCTGCGGCTGCGGTTAAGCCAGCCACATTCTTTTTAGTAAAGAAACCATCAAAATCACCAAAGCGTTGGACATACTCCACAATTAAAGACGAATGCTCAGAAGCACTCGAAAAGATTTGCTTCAACCCTTCATCTTTAGAGCCAATAACATCCAACAAAAAGTCTTTACCATTTGCGCGAATCACATCAACCACATAATCTATATTAGCGATGCCATTAGTTTCACCATCCGCCACAATTAAAGCAACGTGATGTAACCTAGGCCCGTAATTTCGCACAAAGCTTTCCGTGGGTGAAGGCAATCCATCAATATGATTTAAAAAGTAGGGATTATTAGCCGCGGTAAATACTTTAGCTGGGCTATTTCTTTCATCTTTAAAATGAATACTTTTGGTCACATTAGTAGATGAGTTTTGATCGTGAATATCATAAGACCCCCAATAGTAATAACTAGAGAGCGTTAAATATTCCAAAATAGCCACTTCACGATTTTGGCTGTATACGCGGGTCGCCAAATGATCAATTGGCAGAATTAAGTTCTCAATACCCAAGTTCTTTTGAATGTTTTTAGCATTAATATAAGCCTGATTCACATCATCCCTAATAACACTCACACCTAAATCATACACGCGAATATTTTGTTCCGGTCTTTCCCAGTAACCCACAATATTATGCGTATAAGGTGAAGGCTTAACGATTGCCATGTTTGCGGGCAATTCGAGATCTTGCATTTGCTCTGGACTAAAGAAACGAATCTCACGAGATTTTTGAATCTCCACCACATCACGTAAGTTAGTAACCCTAAATATCTCCCCCATATAACGCGCATTCGGCTTAAAGGCGCCGATGGGATAGACCTCATTTAAACTCCTAAAAATGCCATGATAATCTGGGTTACGGACCTCACGGACTAAAATATCAGGCACACTCATATCAATTCTTAAAACATGAGTAGAGTAAGTTTCTGACTCTAAAGTGACTAAATAATTATAAGGCGTCATCAACGCCAATTCACCGACATAACTCACGGAGCAACCTGGCTCTACGTTAATTATTAAGGCATCCACCTGCCGAATCATATCCGTTAGACCAATCCGATCACGATCTTCCAACAACTTGATCAAATATTCGTTAAACCAAGAAGAGTTATATTTATCTCCCTGAATTGGGTAAATTAAAGAATTCATATCACCTAAAGTATTCTGTTAAACATAATCATGAATTAGCAAATTGCAGGCCACAAACAATTAAGTGTAACTAACCGGCCAGAAAATGAATAAGTTAATTCAAACGAGTAGGATATTATTAAATTTTAAATCTTAAAAAACGAACCAAAAACCAACCCACCCGCTATTACGCACCAAAATGGGATGAAATGACTTTATAAATTATGATGCTGACTGATAACGCTTAACCATTTTACTTAATGGAATAGTTTTAATTTTATCTGCATGACCGGCCGATCCGAATGCCTCATATCTTGATTGACATAAGGTTTGCATCGCATCTCTAGCAGCGCCATAAATCTTACGCGCATCTAATTCCGCTTTATTTTCTGGTTGATTTGTAAACTGTCGAATAGCACCGGTTGATGCCATACGTAAATCAGTATCAATATTGACTTTACGGACCCCGTATTTAATTCCTTCGACGATTTCCGAAACCGGAACGCCATAAGTTTGCGAAATATTCCCACCATGATCATTAATGGTTTTCAACCAATCTTGTGGAATAGAACTTGAACCGTGCATTACAAAATGCGTATTAGGCAAACGTTCTTGTAAGGTTTTTAAGCGACTAATCACTAACACCTCACCTGTAGGTGGTTTACTAAATTTGTAAGCGCCGTGACTCGTTCCAATCGCTACAGCTAAAGCATCAATTTGAGTTTGTTTGACAAATTCGACAGCCTCATCAGGATCAGTCAATAATTGACTATGACTTGTCTTATGATGACTATCTAGAGCACCCAAGCAGCCAATTTCACCTTCAACCGAAACGCCACAGGCATGCGCCATTTTAACCACCGTACGGGTCACTTCAACGTTATATTCGAAGGTAGCTGGTGTTTTCATGTCTTCTAATAAGGAACCATCCATCATCACAGAACTAAAACCAGACTGAATTGCTTGTGCACAAATATCGGGGCTAGGGCCATGGTCTCGATGCATAACCACGGGTATATGAGGATATTGTTCAACTGCCGCGAGAATTAAATGCCTTAAAAACACTTCTCCAGCATATCGATTAGCCCCAGCTGAACCTTGCATAATCACAGGACTATTACTGGCATCCGCCGCTTGCATAATCGCTTGAACTTGTTCCATATTACTAATATTGAAAGCAGGAACGGCAAAACCATGTTCTGCAGCATAATCCAAAAGTTGTCTTAATGAGACTAAAGCCATGATTAACTTTCCTTAGTTTATTGTTAGCAATTAAAGGTTCTATATTACTAAGAAAAAGTTCTTAAGCCCGTAATAATAATTTTTCTTTCTGTTAAATGCTCAACTAATTCCGCAGTATTCATTTTCATTACCGCCGCATTATGAGTGTGTTCTGATTGAATATTAACATCCAAACCCTGCTCTCTGAGATGCTTTCCTATCAGAGCCATTAAATGGCTTTTGCCCGACTCTTCCGGACCTTCAATAACGATATTAATCATAATCTTCGAATCTAATAATAAATAATTTTTTAGGTAGTAAGCTACTAAGTATGCCACAAACCGGCATAAAAAACTCATCCCTTGCATACTCTCATTTATAATCGCCACCTATACTTAATTTAAAACGAGAGGTTGCAATGGGACTTTTAATTACGCCAATTTATGCGGCATTGTTAGGCTTGATATTTGTAGTGTTAAGCATAAAAACCATTATCATCAGAAGAAAAAACAAAGTGGCTGTAGGCGATGGAAATAAACCGCAATTACAAAGAGCAATGCGTGTACATGCTAACTTCGCAGAATACACACCAATCGCAATTATCTTAGTTGGGTTTGTTGAAAGCTTGAAATACAACGAAATTATTGTACATATCTTACTCAGCCTTTTTCTGCTTGGAAGAATCATACATGCGTATGGTTTAAGTAAGATAGATGAGGATTTTAGATTTAGAGTATTTGGTATGGTAATGACGTTTAATGTAATTACAATTGCTTCGGGTTTGATTATTTTTAATTTTTTAATCTGATCGAACTGCAGTGTCTTTTAATCATTATAAACTTACTCAGGTTTAGCATTATTATGCTGAATGTGTGATTACAAGATTTGTCCCCGTGTTTTGCCTTTATTCATTAACCTTAACAAGAAGAATGGGGACACTTGTTGAAATTTAACTCGGTTGTATTGGAAGCAATCCTTGACAGATTAAGACATCTTGGAGCGCTTCAAAGCCGTCAACATGAAACGCTGTTATACCAAGACTTTGCGCCGCTTCGACATTGGTCAAACAATCGTCAAAGAAATAGATTTTGGCGGGATCAACATCACACTCGCGCAGTGCAAACCTAAATATTTCTGGATCAGGTTTGGTGACCCCGAGCATGTGCGACAATAGGGTACAATCAAAATCATCCTCCAACCCTCTGAACCGTTCCCAATGCAATGAATTCGAATTACTCAGGCATCCTACCCGGTAATTTTTTCGTAAAAGATGAATTGTCTCGCGCGCACCGGGAAATAATTCTCTAGGCCAAGATGTAAATTCCTTAATGAAGACTTGAGGCGTAATCTGAAGTCCCCATTCCGCAATAAAACTTTCGGCAAACTCACATGATGACATTTCACCGCGTTCAAATCGAATTACTGAGGGTGAAAACAGCCATTGATCTTTAATAGCGGTGAGATAAGGAGAGTCCGGCAATAAGTCGCTCAAATTTTCGAATACAGAACTCTCAATCAATACACCGCCGAGATCGAACAGTAACAGTGATGGGGAGTTCATCTATAACTCCTAAAATAAACCAATGATGTCAAAATGGGGCCGTATATAATTATTGGACAAACATGAAACTGAAGATAACTGTAGCACAGTCAGGATGCTATAAATAGGCATAAAAAAACCAGTTGCCTATAAAGCTAACTGGTTAATTTGTTTTGATCTTTGGTGGTGGGTCGTGCGCGATTCGAACGCGCGACCATCGCATTAAAAGTGCGGTGCTCTACCGGCTGAGCTAACGACCCAACAAAGAACGACTATTATAGTGAAAATATCAAATTTTGCAACTGCTTTTTCATTAGGGTTGATACCTTGTTGTATCAATTGCTTCCGCTTCCACAAAACCCGCTTTTCTTAGACGGCAAGCATCACAAACACCACAGGCTTGCCCCTCAGAATCTGCGGAGTAGCATGAAACTGTCATTTGATAATCAACACCTAGCCCCAACCCTGTCTTAATAATTTCAGCTTTGCTTAAGGATATTAATGGCGTATGTATTTTGACAGCCTCACCCTCTACGCCCGCTTTGGTCGCAAGATTAGCTAAATTTTGAAAAGCAGCAATAAATTCAGGCCTACAATCAGGATAACCCGAATAATCTACCGCATTAACACCAATAAAAATATCATGTGCTTGGACCACTTCTGCCCAACCGAGTGCAAAAGATAAGAAAATTGTATTTCTAGCCGGCACATAGGTAACGGGAATACCCGATTGAGGCGTATTAGGGACTGCAATATGCTCGTCTGTTAAAGCAGATCCACCAATGGCACCTAGGCCTAATTTAATTATTTTATGGTCTTTAACCTGGTAGTGCGCTGCTATTTTACTGGCTGCGATTAACTCTGCATTATGACGTTGACCATAATCAAAGCTTAAAGCATAACACTCATAACCTTGCTGCTTTGCAAGTGCCAATACAGTAATTGAATCGAGTCCACCCGATAAAAGAATAATAGCTTTTTTTTGCATGTAAATTATTTACCCTGAGCGTTATCCCAAAGCAACTTATGTAATTGAACTTGAAAACGAACTTGCAACTTATCACGCAGAATTTTTTCGGCAAGTTCAGTTGGATTTTGTATTCCCATCACCGGTGAAAATAAAATCTGACAACGATCATTTAACTTATGCTCTTCCACAAGTTTTTTTGACCATTCGTAGTCTTCATCATTACCAATAACGAATTTAATTTGATCTTTGGCGGTTAGGAAATCAATATTTTGATAAAGATTTTTACTCAGCTCCCCAGAGCTTGGTGTTTTAAAGTCTAGGACCTTAACTGTTCTTTTATCAACCTTAGAAACATCCAATGCCCCACTCGTTTCTAACGAAACGATAAAACCGGCATCTAACAATTCTTTAATCAGATCGATACAGGCCACTTGAGCCAAAGGCTCACCACCGGTGACCGTTACATATTTTGTACCGTATGTTGCCGTTTGCTTAACAATATCGGCAAGGGTGATCTTTTCACCGCCTGTAAATGCATAAGCGGTATCACAGTAGGTACATCTCAAAGGACAACCGGTTAATCTAATAAATACAGTAGGAATACCTACCGTGTTTGATTCACCTTGAAGCGAATAAAAAATCTCAGTGATTCTAAGTGAGCTCACTATCAATTTTTAACTTCATCCAATTTGAGCATTTTTTTTTCAGCAATAGGTGCAACTTGCGATTTAGGAAACTGCGTGGCTATTCGCGTGAAATATTCTCTCGCCTTCGCCGAATTATTCTTTTCCATCTCTATCATACCCAATCTTAATAGTGCATCAGGTACCTTTGCACCATTTGGATATTTCTCAACGACATCAACAAACGCTTGAAATGCCGCGCTATTATTTTGCTGAACGCGATAAGCCTCAGCAAGCCAATATTGAGCATTGTTAGCATACAAACTATTAGGATACTTGCTCAAAAAAGCTTTAAATTGCTCAATTGATTGCGGTGTATGGCCTGTTCTAAGCTCATTATAAGCTGTTGAATAGTCTTGTTTCTCGGGACCAGTTACTTCCGTATTAGTAGCTGCAGCCTTAGGTGTAACAGGTGCACTTTCAACCGGCGCTTCAATTGCAGGCGTGGACTTAGTTGCGGGCGCTACTTCTGGCACAGAAGGAAGTGGAGCAACAGGTGCTTGACCTGCTGGTACCGTTTCAGGTGTGGCACCTGGAGTCGCTTGAGTAGATGAACTCCCCTTATTCTCAATACTTTGCAAGCGTTCATCAAAATCCGAATACAACTTAGATTGACGCTTCTTTAATTCATCAATCAAAAAGGCTTGTTCATCCACCTTGCCTGTTAACTGCTGAACATCTGACTGCATTTGCTCTAAACGCTGCATCAACTCATACATAGCACTTGATGAAGCAGGAGCGCCAGTATTAGCAGGCACCGCTGCTGTCGCTGGATAAGATGAATTATCAATAACGGCAGGCAAATCGGCTGCTTGCGCATTACCGCAAGCAGCTAGTATTAGAATAAGGCTCGTTTTTTTCATTACGTAAATTATTTAGGCAAATAAACAATTTCTGTACGTCGATTCTTTTCCCATGCAGACTCTTCATTGCCTATAGTCGCAGGTTTTTCTTCGCCATAACTCACTACGTTTAATTGGCTATCAGATACACCTTGCACTTTCATCATGCTAGCTACTGATTTAGCACGTTGCTCACCTAGAGCGATGTTGTATTCAGGTGCACCACGCTCATCAGTATTACCTTCAAGAGTAATTCTTTGAGTTGGATTAGCCACTAAGTATTGTGCATGTGCATTAATAACAGGAATAAAGTCTGGCATCACTTCACTGCTATCTAACATAAAATAAACAGTTCGTTTTGATAATGGGTTATTAGGATCGTTAAACTCAGGGCCTAATGTACTTGCGTAATCACCACCTGAAAAACCAGAACCGTTGATACCTGATCCATTACCTAAACCATTGGTAGAAGCATCATTAATACCGCTTGATGCGTTTTGGCTACCATCAGTTAAACTTGCGTCTTTTTCATCATCAGTACACGCAGTTAAAAAAACCGCACTGATAGCAAAAGCCAATAATGTTTTATTTAATTTCATTTTTATTTCCTAATATTAAGTGCAAACTTTAAAAATACGTGCGTCTTAGATCAAAAACCTAAGGTGCCCAAGAAGGTTCACGAACCTCACCACTGTTAAATACTAACTTCTGTTGCATTTTACCATCTAATGACACTGCCGATAAGAATCCTACCCGACCTTTTTTAGCCGCATACAAAATCATACTACCATTAGGAGCAAAACTAGGTGACTCGTCAGAAGGACCCGAGGTTAATACATTCACTGAATGATTCCCCATATCCATGACTGCAATACGGTAATTGTTGCCATTGCCCTGCACCATCACTAAACTTCTACCGTCTGAAGAAAAACTAGCACTGGCATTATAGTTACCTGAGAAAGTGAGTCTTTTCTCTTGGCCACCCTGACTAGATACGATATAAATTTGTGGATTTCCGCCTCTGTTTGAAGTGAACACAACGCTGCTACCATCAGGAGACCAATTAGGTTCTGTATCAATAGCCATGCTTCTACTTAATTTAGTTAAAGCACGTGACGATAAATCTAAAACATAAATATCAGGGCTACCATCTTTTGATAAGGTTAATGCTAAGCGAGAACCATCAGGTGACCATGCAGGTGCACCATTAATACCAGGGAACTCAGCCACTTTAACTCTTTCGCCCGTTGTTAACGTTTGGATATAAATCGCCGCTGTTTTTCTTTCGAAAGACACATAAGCTATTTTTTTTCCATCTGGAGACCAAGCAGGGGACATTAAAGGTTCGATAGAAGCAGCAACCGTTTGTGGATTGTAGCCATCAGCATCTGCAACTTGGACTTGATGAACACGCTGAGCATTAGTCGTTACGTAAGCAATACGACCACCAAACACACCTTTTTTACCGGTTAACTTTTCGAAAATAAGATCACTAATGTAATGTGCTGTCTTTCTTAGGTCTGCACCCGATGAAGCCATCTTGTAACCTAAAATTTGACTACTCTTATATACATCAAATAATTGGAACTGAACATTGTATTGACCAGGGCCAGCACTCACCACTTGACCAATCACCATATAATTTTGGCCTAGACCCTGCCATTCTTTAAAGTTAATAGCAGACGCGGTGCTGGGTTGATTAACCATGGACTGTTCGTCCATCATTTTAAAATACCCACTACGCTCTAAATCAGCATTAACAACGCCACTAACATTAACAGGGGCGCTATCAGAGCCAAATGGCACGATTGCGAGAGGGGTAGCACTTTCAACCCCCTTAGTAATTTCAATATTTAATTCTGCAAAGCTAGCTTCAATGTTAAAACCCAATAAAGCTGTCAATAACAACCATCTAAAAAAATTCACTCTCACCTCTATCATGTTCTTGGTTTATTTTATGTCCAAATTAATGAGCATCACGTAATGCTTTAATCTTTTTAATTTAACACACACCTAATAATGCCTAAATATTATTTAGGATGGAATGTGAATGTAAACGATCTAAATTCTCTAGCGAATAATTCTTTATCTGCAGGAACGGGTAAGGGAGACGCTTTATGAACCGCATTTTCGGCCGATCTATCAAATATCTCATCACCACTACTTGTGATGACTTCAGCATCTATTACAGTACCATCTGACATTAAACGCACCCTAATAGTACATTTTAAGCCTTCAGCCGCATCGACAGGACGGATCCAGCTTCGATCAACCTTTTTCATAATCGCTTGCTTGGCCTGCTCTGCTTCACCCGCTTGCGCAGCGGCTTTAGCTTGTGCTGCGGCAGCGGCATCTGCAGCCGCCTTAGCTTGTGCAGCTGCAGCCGCTTCAGCCTTAACTTTAGCCGCGGCCGCCGCCTCTGCATCAGCTTTTACTTTTGCAGCAGCCTCCGCTTTAGCTTTTGCCGCGGCATCAGCCTTTGCCTTTGCCGCGGCCGCGTCTGCATCGGCCTTAGCCTTGGCAGCTGCTTCTGCCTTGGCTTGTTTAGCAGCTTCAGCTTTAGCCTCTGCGGCGGCTTGTTCTTTGGCAGCCTGAGCTGCCTTTGCCGCTTCTGCTTTAGCTTGTTTTGCAGCTTCGGCCTTGGCTTCTGAAACCGCTTGCTCCTTAGCTTCTTGCGCTGCTTTTGCTGCCTCTGCCTTGGCTTGTTTAGCGGCCTCTGCTTTGGCTTCTGAAACCGCTTGCTCTTTGGCAGCCTGAGCCGCTTTCGCAGCTTCAACTTTCGCTAATTTTGCGGCTTCCGCTTTAGCTTCAGCCGCGGCTTGTTCTTTCGCCTCTTTGGCGGCCTCAGCTTTAGCTTGCTTTGCGGCTTCTGCTTTAGCCTCAGCCGCGGCTTGTTCTTTGGCTTCTTTAGCCGCTTGTTCTTTCGCCTCTTTGGCGGCCTCTGCTTTAGCTTGCTTTGCAGCTTCTGCCTTAGCTTGTGCAGCTGCCTGTTCTTTAGCTTCTTGCGCTGCTTTTGCCGCTTCTGCTTTAGCTTCTTTAGCGGCCTCTTCCTTTACTTGTTTTTCAACATCAGCCTTTTCTTGGTCGGCTTCCTTTACTTCTGGCGCTGCTTTTTCTTTAACAGTCTCAGCTTCTTTAATGGCGGCCGCTTCTTCCTGAAGGCTTGCCGTATCAATCATCGTTGCATGAATAATTTCAGAAGCGGCCTCTTCTTTAGGCGTAGGCTTATAAAGCGCACTTAAGACAAATAAACCCAGTAGCGTTACATGTAACGCAATCGCTAATAACGTAGGCTTAGTAAATCTATTCTTTTTTTCCATCTAGTTTACTTGTCTTCAGGCTTAGTCATTAAACCCACAGTTTCAACACCCGCATTTTTTAATGAGGCCATCACAGTCACTACAGTGCCGTAACTCACGCCTTTATCCGCATTAATTAAAACTTTCGTTTTTGGCTGATTAGACAAAATAGCCGCGACTTTAGCATTGATTTCTTCAGGTAAGACGGGGGAATCATCGTCATTATCAGATTTGATAAAATATTCGCCCGACTCTTTAATAGAGATAACGATAGGCGGTGTGTTGCCATCGCCCTCAGACTCAACCATTTTAGATTCTGCTTGAGGTAAATCGACTTCAACACCGGTTTGTAACATAGGTGTCGTTACCATAAAGATAATCAATAACACCAAGGTCACGTCAATGTAAGGTACTACATTGATTTCTCCCATGGGGCGTCTACGCCCATTTTTTCTACCTATTGGCGCACTCATTTTTGATGGGCCTGTCTTTGTAATAAGACGACAAATTCTTCAACAAATAACTCATATCGGCCTACCAATCTATCTAAACGGGTAGAAAAACGGTTATACGCAATAACAGCAGGAATCGCTGCAAATAAACCAATCGCTGTTGCAATCAATGCTTCAGCAATACCCGGTGCAACCTGCGCCAATGTGGCTTGCTTAACATTACCTAAGGCCATAAATGAATTCATAATCCCCCAAACGGTCCCAAATAAACCGATGTAAGGACTAATAGAACCGACCGTCGCTAAAAATGATAAATGTTCATCTAAGCGTTCTAGCTCACGTGATAATTCAATACGCATCGCTCTTTGGGCACTTTCAACCTGTACGCCTGGCTCAACATTACCTGCCTGACGCATTCTTGAAAATTCTTTGTAACCCGCCAAGAAAATCTTTTCTATTCCTTCTGGCTCAAAATCTTTTGCCGATAATTTTCTATACAGATCAGCCAGAGCAACGCCAGACCAAAACTGCTCTTCAAACTCATCGGTAATTTCAACCGCTCTATTAAGCTCTTTACGCTTAGAAAATATAAATGTCCAAGAAGCTAATGATGCTGAGAACAGCAAAAACATAACAAATTGCACAACAAAACTAGCATCTTTGACTAAATGGAAAATAGATAAATCAGTATTCATTCTTTAACAGCTCTAGTAAGTTTTCAGGAATTTCTTTGGGTCGTAAGGTTTTGGCGTCTAAACACGCAATGCGAACAGTGCTTTTGCATAGAATGTCATCCCCTCGGGTAATGTTTTGTTCAAACGTAACGCTTACCTTTTTAGCCAGCACCACTTCGGCACTCACCAAAATTTGTTCATTAAACAAGGCTGGACGAAGATAATCCACCTCTACAGATCTCACAGCAAAAATTATACCGTTTTTTGCAATTAAATCATCTTGCTCAAAACCCAAAGCTCTGAGCATCTCCGTTCTAGCACGCTCAAAAAACCTCAAATAATTAGCATAAAAAACCACACCACCCGCATCAGTATCTTCATAGTAAATACGAATTGGCCAATAAAACGTCTTAAGAGACATGCTTAATCATTCAAAATAATCTTCAAAGTCACCCATTTGTTTGGGTGCTGGCAATCCAAAATGAAGGTAGGCATTTCGGGTAACTACGCGTCCGCGCGGCGTCCGCATGATAAAGCCTTGTTGCAATAAATACGGCTCCAGAACATCTTCAATAGTGCCCCGCTCCTCACTGATTGCCGCAGCCAACGTATCTAACCCTACTGGACCACCATCAAAGTTTTCAATCATCGTTAACAGTAACTTTCGATCTAAGGCATCAAAACCATTATTATCCACTCTCAGCATATCCAAAGCCTGCATGGCGGCCGCCTCTGTAATAGTGCCATCACCTTTGACTTCTGCGTAATCTCGCACACGCCTTAACAATCTATTCGCAATTCTGGGGGTACCACGAGAGCGCCTAGCAATCTCATGCGCACCTTTTTGGTCCATTGCAATGCCCAAAACACTTGCAGAACGAGTCACGATACTCGCCAACTCATTAACGGTATAAAACTCTAAGCGCTGCACGATACCAAAACGATCGCGTAATGGCGAAGTTAATAAACCCGCTCTTGTCGTAGCGCCAATTAATGTAAAAGGAGGTAAATCTAATTTGATTGACCGAGCAGCGGGCCCTTCGCCAATCATAATATCTAACTGATAATCTTCCATCGCAGGATAGAGGATTTCTTCAACAGCAGGATTTAAACGATGTATTTCATCAATAAATAATACGTCATGCGCTTCAAGATTAGTTAAAAGCGCCGCTAAATCACCTGCTTTATCCAATACCGGCCCAGAAGTTTGGCGAATTTTAACACACATTTCGGCCGCAATGATATTAGCCAAGGTCGTTTTACCTAAGCCTGGCGGCCCAAAAATAAGTACATGATCCAACGCTTCTTGGCGCGCTGTTGCCGCTTGAATAAAAATTTCCATTTGGGCGCGCAATTCTTTTTGGCCCACATAATCAGCTAACCTTTTAGGTCGAATAGCCCGATCTTGGCGCTCTTCGTCAACATTACTGCGTGCAGTGATTAATCGGTCGCTTTCAATCATCTAACAGTACCTTGCAAGGCCAATCGAATAATGTCTTCACAGGTTTTATCTTCTGCGCTAATGTTTTGTACCATTTTGCCGGCATCCAAAGGTTTATAGCCTAAAGAACATAAGGCGCTGATCGCTTCTTGTTTTGGATTAGCGACCGCCGTTGATCGACCTCCGGCTTCCTGAGTAAAGTTCGCCGCCGATGATTCACTTAATTCAGGTAATCGATCCCGCATTTCAATCACTAAACGATCTGCAGTTTTTTTACCGACACCCGGTAAACGCACTAAGGCTTGTGTGTCATTATCATGAATACAGCGATGAAATTCTTCCGCACTCTGTCCAGACAAAATGGTTAAAGCCAACTTAGGGCCTACACCATTCACTTTAATTAATGTTCTAAACAAACTTCGTTCAGCTTCGGCAGAAAAGCCAAACAAAATGTGAGCATCCTCTCTCACCACCAAATGGGTGTGTAACTTAATTTCTTGATTCAAAGCCGGAAGATCATAAAACGTGGTCATAGGCGCTTCAACCTCATAACCGACTCCATTAACGTCTAACACCAAAAAAGGCGGCGCTTTATGCACTAATTTACCGCGTAAAAACCCGATCATCTCGTCATTCCTTGTTTGGCTAACATAGTTGCGGTTTGCTGATAATTACCATGACAAATAGCGATAGCCAAGGCATCACTGGCATCTAAAGATAATTCACCTTGTACATTTAACAATATTTTTACCATATGTTGTACTTGAGTTTTATCAGCGGCCCCTTTTCCGACCACCGCCTGCTTGACTTGGCGAGCCGCATATTCATAAACAGGAATCGATTGAGTTTGCACGGCACAAATTGCCGCGCCACGCGCTTGGCCTAATTTTAAAGCCGAATCCGCATTTTTATGCATAAAGACCTGCTCAATCGCCATTTGTTCCGGCTGATAGTTATCCATAATTTCTATGAGCCCATCAAATATCTGCTTAAGTCGATCAGGAAAGTAATCCCCTTTAATTTTTATACTGCCACTGGCTATATAGCGATAGCCTCTAGATGTGTTTTCAATAATGCCATAACCCGTTAATCTTGAACCTGGATCTATCCCTAAAATTCTCATCAAGTCTCTGTGTTTGAATTATAAAATATGTTCTAAAACAAACAATAATGACGGATCTGTACTATAAAAATCTGCATTTTCTCGCACAATATCTCTATCAGCCACGCCACCAAAACCAATCACATAAGCACCGGCCTGTTTCGCCTCTAAATCTGTTTTACCGTCACCAATCATCACCAGCGGTGCCGTTGTTTTTAATCCAGCGACTACAATCGCCTTACCACCGGTTTTGGCCAAGGGAGACGTTTGGTCAAAACCTGCATAAGCGCCTGCGGCATCAAAATAAACATCAACCGCATGCACATGATCTTCGGGTATACCTAAGTACGTTGCAAAAGGCAAAATAGCCTGCCTTAAACCCCCGCTGATAATGTGTACCGTTTTACCTTGCGCTAACAAAGTGCTAAATACCTCTTTAACACCCGCCACTATTTCAGCAATATATAAATCAGCCACCCAGTCGATACTGGCTTTATCCGGTTTAATTAATGATAAACGTCGGTCGTAAACAGCCTCTAAAGAAAACTCACCATTCATGGCCGCATCCGTTAATTTGGCTATCTCAGCACCCATGCCGACTCTGCTCGCTAACTCATCAATCCCTTCTATTTTGCTTAAAGTGCTATCACAATCAAAGCAAATAACATCAAAACTCATAACTTCCCGAAAAACAACGTTTAATTAAAGCGTGCAGTTTACCAGCTTTGCTATAATCTCGGTATTACCCAATGGCTACAACTATGCAAAAATTGACCCCATTATTCAAGCCTTTCGTTAAAAATAGCGGATTTAGCCTACAAAATGCTTTATTGGCGACCGTATTAATTCCCTTAATTATCGCCGTTAGCATTAATATCTATCAAAACTACTCACCCCGATTAGCACCTGACGTTACTTTTTCTACGCTAACCGGTGAAAAAATTGCCTTAAAGGCACTCCACGGCAAACCGGTATTAGTCACTTTTTGGGCATCAGATTGTCCCGAATGCCTTAAAGAAATACCTATCTTTACAGAGCTTTATGAAAACTATCACAGTAAAGGTTTAGAGATTATTGCGGTAGCCATGCCCTATGACCCACCTAATCATGTTATTGCCCTCAATCAAGAAAAACACATCCCTTACCCGATTGCCCTAGATTTAGATACCGAAGTCGTACATGCTTTTGATAATGTACAAGTCACCCCGACAACTTTTTTAATTAACCCTCAAGGTATTATTGATTTGAAAATAATCGGTAAAATTGATTTTAACGCACTAAAAACGCATATCGAAACTTATATAAAAGGATAACTCATGCTTTGGCTTAAGGCGCTACACCTCATATTTATGGTCACTTGGTTTGCGGGTTTATTTTATCTACCTCGACTGTTTGTTTATCATGCCATGAGCTCAGATGAAATCAGCAATGAGCGCTTTAAAATCATGGAACGTAAACTTTACTACGGCATTATGACGCCAGGGATGATCATCACCTTTATCTTTGGAATTTGGATGTTAACTGATTATGCATGGGCTATTTATGGTCAAAGTGGCTGGTTACATATAAAGCTCAGCCTACTCTTCATCATGGTTATTTATCATATTTTTTGTGGCCTATGGCTAGTAGCCTTTAAACATGATCGCAATCAACACAGTCATGTGTATTACCGCTGGATGAATGAAGTACCGGTATTGTTTTTAGTCGGTATTATTATTTTGGCGGTGGTTAAACCTTTTTAACCTTAATGTAATAATGGCACACTAACTGCTTGCCACTTTTGATACATTATTTAATCATTGAGTACCTGTATTTATGCGTATTTTTACCGTTTTACTGACCAGCCTAACGCTACTATTCAGCACTGTAAGCTTTGCAAAACCCACTCACACGGTAAAAGCCCCCTACTCGTTAACCAAACAACTCACGATCATTACCCTAGGCGAAGGTCAAATACACGATTCCTTTCGCCTGCCGGCCCGCATAGAACTTGATCAACAGCATGTAGCCCGAATAGGCGCTACTGTCACAGGACGCATCATCCAAACAGAAACCGTATTGGGCCAAGAAGTCGCTAAAGGCGAACAACTCGCCACGCTTAATAGCAATGAACTAGCTGAAGCGCAGTCCATGTATTTAAAAAACGCCTCTCAAACGCATTTAAGACAATTGGCTGTTAATAGAGCAGAACGCTTACTTGATAATGGCGTTATTGCTACCGCTAACTTACAAGAACGCTTGGCCGCCCTAGAAGAATCCCAAGTTAATTTGCATACAGCAGAAGACCACCTGCGTGCCTTGGGCATGAACAATAAAGATCTGAGCCAATTATCAAAAGCCAAAATCATACATTCCATTTTACCCATCACCTCCAGCATACAAGGCACCATTGTGGAGCGTAAAGTGACAGTTGGCCAAGTTGTGCAACCGGCAGATGCGTTATTTACCGTAGCCGATTTATCACATGTATGGATCGTAGCAGAGCTTCCAGAACAACAAGCCAGTTGGGCCCATAAAGGTGATGCCGCTGAAATCAACATCCCTGCATTACCCGAAGCCCACTTAACAGGCACACTTAACTATGTTGCAGATATGGTGGATGCCAGCACGCGCACTGTTACAGTGCGCATAGAGTTACCCAACCCCCATCGGGATTTAAAACCGAACATGTTGGCGAGCCTACTCATTAAAAAGCAAGGCACGCAAGAACTCATCTTACCGGATACGGCTGTCATCCGAATTAATGACAAAGACCATGTGTTTAAAGAAATTAACGCTGATGAATTTGAGCTGATTCCTGTGGAGTTAGGCCCTCGCCATGACAATGTGCGTCCCATCATCAGTGGCTTACACCAAGGTGACAAAATAGTCACCGAGGGGAGCTTTCATTTAAACAGTGAGCTACAAAATAAGAAAACGGATTAAGCCATGTTTGAAGCACTGATTAGAAATAGTTTAAATAGTCGTATTCTGGTGTTAGCGCTCGCCGTCTGTATGATTGTTTTTGGCATTTTTGCCTTCAAAAACTTATCGGTTGATGCTTTTCCTGATGTTACCAATGTCCAAGTTCAAATTGCCACCGAATCTCGGGGACGCTCACCCGAAGAAGTAGAACGTTTTATTACGGCGCCCTTGGAAATCGCCATGACCGGTTTGCCTAACTTAACCGAAATGCGCTCACTCAATAAAAACGGTCTGTCTTTAATCACTTTAGTGTTTACCGATGAAACGGATGTTTACTTTGCTAGACAGTTAGTGATGGAACGCCTTATAGAAGTGAGTCATAGGATGCCTGATGGCATTAATCCCATTTTAGGCCCCGTATCCACAGGATTAGGTGAAGTTTATCAATACACATTAGAGCGTAGCGATGATGGTAATCGCGCCCTCAGTACAGATGAACTCATGCGGCGCCGAGAAATTCAAGATTGGGTTTTACGTCCGCTATTAAGAAGTATTGCTGGGGTTGCAGAAATTAACTCACAGGGCGGCTATAACAAGCAGTATCAAATACTCATAAATCCTGACCGATTATTTCATTACCAAATCACCAGTGAAGACGTATTAAATGCACTTACTCGCAACAACGCAAACAGTGGTGGTGGCGTCTTACCGCATTATGCAGAACAATATTTAATTAGGGGTGTCGGCTTAATTCGGGATATTAAAGATATTGGCAATATTGTTCTAAAAGAAGAAAACGCCACCCCTATTCACATGCATGACGTTGCCGAAGTCAAAATTGGCTATGAAGAACGCGTGGGCGCTGTTATTAAAAATGGCTACACAGAGTCAGTCGGTGGCGTCGTAATGATGTTACGAGGTGGCAATGCGAAAGATGTAGTTACGCGTATTAAAGCCAGAGTTGACGAAATCAACAACAATAATATGTTGCCAGAAGATTTAAAAATCATACCTTACTACGACCGCAGTGAATTAGTCGATGCCGCATTAGGCACGGTAACTCACGTTCTTTTAGAAGGTATCGCCCTGGTTATTATTACCCTCGTATTATTTTTAGGGGATGTTCGTTCCAGTCTTATTGTGGTTTGCACGCTCATTGTGACGCCATTAATGACGTTTATCGTCATGAATCAACTCGGCATTTCAGCTAATTTAATGTCATTAGGCGGTTTAGCCATCGCGATAGGACTAATTGTGGATGGTTCGGTCGTGGTGGTTGAGAATGCTTTCAGTGTATTAACCCTCCGTAAAGGCAAATCCACCAGTCGTGTTAACGTGGTTTTGGCTGCCGCCCAAGAAGTAGCGACGCCCGTCATTTTTGGGGTCATCATCATTGTTTTAGTTTTTCTACCCCTGATGACCTTAAACGGCATGGAAGGCAAAATGTTTGCCCCTCTCGCTTATACCATCGCTATTGCACTACTGATTTCACTCATCTTATCACTCACCTTAACCCCCGTATTATGTTCCTATTTATTACAAGGCCAATCTTCGGGTGAGCATGACACCCGTATTGTTGCCTTCCTAAAAAAGCCCTATCTGAAACTGCTCAATTTGGCTTTATTAAAAAGCAAGCATGTCGTTCTAGTTGCCAGCTTATTATTCTCAAGCGCGCTCCTATTACTGCCTTATCTAGGCAGTACCTTTATCCCAGAAATGAAAGAAGGCTCTATTGTGCCCGCCATTAATCGAGTACCTAATATTTCATTACAAGAAGGCATAAAAATGGAGATGGAAGCTATGCGCCTTATTATGACCATTCCCGGGGTTAGCCTAGCGGTCACCAATATTGGTCGAGGCGAAAGTCCTGCAGATTCACAAAGCCAAAATGAGTCCACCCCCATTATTAGTTTAAAGCCAAGAAATGAATGGCCAGAAGGCTGGACACAAGACCAAATTGCCGATGAAATTAGAGATAAATTAAGCACCCATCTGCCGGGCATTCAAATAGTGATGGCGCAACCGATCTCAGATCGAGTTGACGAGATGCTGACCGGCGTGCGTTCTGATTTAGCCATTAAAGTATTTGGCGACGACTTAGAAACCCTTAAAGCAACGGCCAATGAAATTGCCCACATCGCAAACTCTATTCAAGGCGCCCAAGATATTCGGGTAGAACGACTCACCGGCCAACAATACTTATCCATTAATGTTAATCGCCAAGCCACTGCCAGACACGGCATTAATGCCGCAGAGATTCATGATGTAATTGAAACAGCCATCGGAGGAAAAATAGCCACGGATATTTATGAAGGCGAACGCCGATTTTCTGCCTCAGTACGTCTCCCAGAAAACTTTCGTAATAGCATAGAAGCGATTGATGCCATTTTACTCACCTCTGCCAATGGCGCCCGCGTTCCCTTGGGTGATCTTGCCGACATTAGTTTAAATGATGGCCCTTCACAAATTAGTCGTGAAATGGGCAAGCGTCGTATCGTAGTGGGTATTAATGTGCGAGATAGAGACCTAGGTGGTTTTGTAGCAGAGCTCCAAAAAGCCGTAGCTAAGGACGTTAAATTACCCGCGTCCTATTATTTAGAATGGGGTGGACAATTTCAAAATATGGAACGTGCAATAGCCCATCTAAAAATCATTATTCCGATTACGATTGCCGGCATTTTCTTCTTATTATTTTTATTATTTAACTCTTTACGTTTTGCGAGTTTAATTATATTGGTGTTACCTTTTGCCTCCATCGGCGGTGTCTTTGCATTGTTTATCAGCGGTGAATACCTTTCTGTGCCGGCATCTGTAGGCTTTATTGCCTTATGGGGCATTGCCGTCTTAAATGGCGTAGTTTTGGTGTCTTATATCAGAAACCTTAGAATCAGTGGCCTTAGCCAAGAACAAGCCATCCGCCAAGGATGCGCACAACGTTTTAGACCGGTCATGATGACAGCAACCGTGGCATTATTAGGCTTAATACCCTTTTTATTTGCTACGGGGCCCGGTTCAGAAGTTCAACGGCCTTTAGCCATTGTTGTGATAGGTGGGTTAATTACATCAACGTTATTAACCTTAGTGATGATACCCGCGATTTACCATTGGTTTGAAGAAGAGCTATAACAATAAATCGCTAATGGGTGGTGAAAGCCTTGACAATAAAAGAGTAAGCTAGGTATTTTACTTAGCTTATTTAATAATGTGTAAGGACTGCCCACTAACACCATGGCCCATCCGTCCTCCCTTATTCGAACCATCGGAATTTTCGACTCTGGCGTTGGTGGCTTGTCAGTTCTTAAAGCTATCAGAAAAAAACACCCCAGCATTAATTTCATCTACATCGCAGATTCGGGGTACGCCCCCTATGGCAGTCGGTCAGCAGAATTCATTGAAAGCCGAGCCTCTCATATTGCCCATTCTCTGATTGACGCAGGCGCAGAAGTTATCGTTATCGCCTGCAACACCGCCACGGCAATAGCGGTTGCAAAGTTGCGCGCAACACTGACTGTCCCGATTATCGCGTTGGAACCCGCCATAAAACCCGCAGTCGCACTCACAAAAACCAAAGTCATTGGTGTTCTGGCCACTGAAAGAACGATAGAAAGTCAAACAGTAGCAAGACTATGCGCGGAATTTGGTCATGGCGTAAATATCTTATTACAACCCTGTCCGGGTTTGGTAGAATGGGTCGAGCGCGGTGAACTCTCCTCCGATGGAACCTATGAGTACCTCAGAAAACTTATTTGCCCATTGCTTGCCCAACATGCCGACACCCTCGTCCTTGGCTGTACACATTATGTGTTTTTAAAATCCGCTATTCAGCAAATCGCCGGCCCCGACGTCCATATCATAGAGTCATCAGCAGCGGTTGCTCGCCAAACGATGCGCTATCTTAATATTAACAAGGCTAACAGCCTAAACGAACCGACAGGTCATGAAGTATTTATGACCACGGGATCTCCAGAACATGCCCAGACCCTGTTTTCGCAACTATGGGGAAGTCCGGTTAAGGTTTTGGCTCTTGATAACCCAGTAGCACCTTCTCACCTTATCATTGATAGATATTAGAAGGTTATAGCAAAACCATGATAGCATTGATATCAATCGTTTTCTTGGAGATAAATCATGCCTAGTCTAGTCGTTAGAAATCTTGACGAATCTATCCTTATTGCACTTAAAGAAAGAGCTGTTGCGCATCAACGGTCAACAGAAGCGGAACACAGAGCGATTTTGGCAGAGGTATTAAGCAAACCTAAGCGTAAATCTTTTGCTGAAGCCTTATCAAGCATTCCTGATGTTGGGAATGATGAGGATTTTGTCAGAATACAAGACGACACCCCTGCAAGCCATGTATTTAATTGATACCAATATTATTAGTGAAATTAGAAAAGGTGAAAAAGCTGATCAAGGCGTAAAGCATTTTTTTGATACCGCAAACCAAAACAGTACACCACTGTATATTTCATCAATAACCATCGGTGAATTAAGGAGAGGGGTCGATTTAATTTATCATCGTGGTGATGATACGCAAGGTAGATTATTAGAGAATTGGTTAAATTCAATTCTTGATGAATACCAAAACAATATTCTTAATATAGATTATCAAATTGCCTTGCTTTGGGGAAGATTAAGAGTGCCGGAGCCTCAACATGCGCTGGATAAATTGATTGCAGCCACTGCATTAAACTACGGACTGATTGTTGTTACACGAAATACCAAAGACTTTGAGAATACTGGTATTAGACTCTTAAACCCTTTTATAGATTAATAACAAAACGCGGTACTTGGTTATTTATAAATACCGCCCAACGAAGAATACTTAGATAATAATTTTTGAAACAGGATCACAAAAATCGGTGAGGCCTAGTGGGGTCAGTGCATTCATTCTAAAAAAGCATTTTGAGCCAACCGTTAAACCAGAAATCGTCATTCTTGCACTGGTACTACTTCCCGCTGATTTCCAACCTGCCGCTGTAGTGGGTATTTCACCTATTGTAATCTCCACATTATAAGCCCCTGCACTTTCAATCGCTTTCATCACCGCGTCTACCGTACCCGAAACCAAACCGTCATTAATCACTAAGGGCAATTTATTAAAAGGTGCGGGCTGCAGGGTACAATGAAAACCACTAGAAAGTATTTTAGCGTCATCACCGTTGGCAATTCTCTCTACATACGCGGCTAAATTATGGAATATGTCATCCGCAATCTTTTCTTTAGCATGTTCTTACGCGGTTGTTAATGGACCCCCGCCTTGTGCAGCTAATGCCGCTATTTCTAAATTATCGACCGCCAGTTTAGCCTCTGCTAAAGGTACATCCGGCATCTGATAATTTATATTCCCTGTCATATAAACTAATACACTGCGATAAAAAATAATTTTATCTGGCACGGGCAATCTAATAAACTCTAAAGAGACTTTAGTCTTTTTCATATAAAACCTTAATATAATCATTTAGGAAGGAGTCTTGAGTATACGCAGTAAAGTCAAAAAGCTAGCATTTATTTTCCGCCGACCCACATTAATCCTCATAAATAATAGGTTTTATTGGCTAATTTTAAACTTAATTACCTCTACAGTCCCCGCACACCCTAAGATCTTAAGAAATAATGGTGATTGAGAAAATAATTTAAATACAGTCCCATTTTTAGCAAATTAACGGCAATGCTTGCGGTGAATTTATTATGTGCCCAAGAACCAGAGCTCGTTGTTGAGGAACTCTGCGTGCATGTCCAATACCTGTGCAAGCTTGCACAGGTATTGGACATGCACGCACAGTCCTTATGCGAGCCTGCACAGATACTCGACCTGCACGCACAGTCCTTATGCAAGCCTGCACAGATACTCGACCTGCATGCACAGACCTTATGCAAGCTTGCACAGGTACTCGACCTACACGCACAGTCCTTATGCAAGCCTGCACAGATACTCGACCTGCACGCACAGTCCTTATGCAAGCCTGCACAGATACTCGACCTGCACGCACAGTCCTTATGCAAGCTCGCATAGAGTTCCTCCTCCTCTTTTAAACTTTCCTGCAAAATAAGAATCATCATCTGTAATAAACCCGACAACGTTATGTACTAAACAGCCTAACGATGTAAGAAATAAAACAGAACCCTTAAACTTTTCAGCACAACCTTCCCTCAGCAACCTTATTAATATCAATAGGGAGCGCTATTTCTAACCAAAACAAAATCTTTGGCATGTCATTTGCAAACACCATACACGTTATGTACTAAAGTACATTCCGTTATATAATTGAACACGAGCCCAACGAATCCCTCTTCGTTGAAACTTTTTGTACCGCTTTAAGGAACCCTGATGACATTAAAGAAACGTCGTCCCGTCGGACATTCGACACTTAAATTAATTATCCCTGGTTTGATGATGCTTAATTATCCAACGCTAGGACTTTCTGCTGAAACTCTCAATGCGGATCCTGCCGCCACAAAGCTACCCACGCCTACCTACACTAGTGCCCCTATGGCGGCTTACAACTTTATGATGGATGATGCGCTACTAGGTAATAGTTATGAAAAGCCGGTCTGGAATGTACATGACACCTTAGGCTTGCCGAAATGGTTGTCGTTTGGTGTGGAACAAAGAACGCGATATGAGTCAGTTTCCGATGCCTTTAAAGGCTCACAAAAAACGTCGCCTTCTTCACTCGGCCAATCAAAGGGCGGGGATCAGCAAATCGCTTTACAAACAGACTTTTGGTTACAAGCCAAGTTTAATAAATTTCGACTTGCCGTGGAATTAATGGATGCCAGAACGTTAGGCTCAGATGTTAGCAAAAGCACAAATGCCAGCAATAGTCCTAACACAACCCCGTTTCCATCAAACAACTCATCTGTTGATACTTGGGATTTTGCTCAAGGCTATGCCTCTTGGGCTGATCAAAACGTATTGAATAGTGGCTTAGGCACTGAGATTAAATTCGGCCGCCAAACCATGGATTTGGGCAGTCGTCGCTTAGTCGCCAGACCCATATTTAGAAATACCGTTAATAACTTTACCGGCGTAAGAACGCGCGTAATAGCTTATGACAAATGGCAATTTAATGCGTTTGCTACGGTACCCGTGCTCAGATACCCTAATTACAATTCGATAACAACAAACCCCAATTTACTGAATAACACAAAATGGGATGAAGAAGATTTTCATACTTGGTTTTCAGGCGGCATTTTTGAATACAGCAACTTATATAAAGATATCAACGCAGAGGTGGCTCTGTATCAGTTAAACGAAGGAGACAGTTCTCTAAACGCCACTCGTAATCGCAATTACTGGACACCGACGGTGCGTATTTATCAAAAACCAGCCAAAGGGAAGTTCGACTTTCAAGCGGAAGGAATGGGGCAATTTGGTACGGTTAAATATGCTGCAACCAGCACTTATGCTAATACAACCCAACTCCATGAAGCGTGGTCCTCACATGTAGAAGCAGGCTATAGTTTTGACATGCCTTGGTCACCCCGATTCTATTTAGAATATGACTATGCCAGTGGCAGTTCTAATTGGAAAGACCATTCTTCTGCAGGTGTTGATGGTCGATTTGACCCATTATATGGCGCCTCTGATTTTGACTTTGGACCGACAGGCATTTATGGTGCCTTCCAAAGAAGTAACATCAACTCTCCGGGCTATAAATTGGACTTTGCACCCACTAAAGATTTGTCATTCAGGTTTCAACAACGTTTAGTGTGGTTAGCCTCTGCAACTGATTGTTGGGGTGGAAATACCTGCACCGCTGCCACGCAGCCCGCATTAGCTAATGGTAATGGTTCCTTTGTGGGTGATCAATTAGGTTTTACCGGACGTTATAACTTTAATAGCAGTATTAATTTTGATGCCGGCTGGTACCACTTATTTAAAGGTGAATTTGCTAAATCAGCGCATACCACTTCAAGCACAGGCATTTATTTAACCGGAGTCACTCCACCGCCTGGCGCTGATACTGACTATTTCTTTGTTCAAAGTCAGTTAAGATTTTAATAAGAACGCACACTTCACTCAATTACATGGAGACGATTATGTCTAAAAAGTTATCCCTCTTATCGCTTATCACTTTTGGTTTAGTACTGAGCACCTCTTCCGTTAGGGCAGACTCTACCCTCGTAGCTGTGGCATCAAACTTTACTAAACCGATGACCGAAATTGCCGAAAGCTTTGAAAAAGCCACGGGGCATTCTGCAAAACTATCATTTGGCTCAACAGGTAAGTTTGTCTCTCAAATCCAGAACGGCGGGCCTTTTGAAGTACTACTCGCTGCGGACGAAACCGGCCCCGCTTTACTGGAGAAAGAAGGTTTGGCTGTCAGCGGTACCCGTAGTGTATACGCCATAGGTAAATTGGTACTTTGGTCTGCAACAGCGGGTTATGTTGATGCAGAAGGCACTGTATTAAAAACAGGTCATTTTAAACATCTTGCCATTGCCGATCCTAAACTAGCGCCTTATGGTGCAGCGGCTGTTGATTATTTAAAAAAACAGGGCTTGCTTGATAAAATCCAACCCTTAATGGTCTTTGGCGAAAACATTAGCCAAACTCAGCAATTCATTAGTACGGGTAATGCAGAATTAGGCTTTGTCGCACTCGCTCAAGTCATTGAGAATGGTAAAATTGGCTCTGGATCCGGTTATATAATTCCGGCAAGTGAATATGCCACTATTCGCCAAGGCGTGGCCTTGTTAAAGAATGGCAGTGATAATCCCGCCGCTATCGCCTTGTTAGCCTATTTAAAATCGGCACCCGCACTAGCGATTATCCAAAAATACGGTTACGATTTACCAAAATAACCTAATGACTTGTTAAAACATGCTCACTACTGCCGATTTAGATGCGCTCTGGCTTACCTTTAAAGTAGCCAGTTTAGCGACTTTTTTATTACTCTTAATCGGCACCCCTTTAGCGTGGTGGTTGGCTCGCACCCCTTCACCCGCCAAGGGTTTTATTAATGCTTTAGTGTCTTTGCCTTTAGTGCTTCCGCCCACTGTATTAGGTTTTTATCTACTCATCTTAATGGGCCCCAGTGGGGCAATCGGCCAATTAACCCATTTTTTAAATCTAGGCACCTTATCATTTACCTTTGCTGGCTTAGTGATAGCATCAGTTCTTTACTCTCTGCCCTTTGTGGTACAACCCTTACAAACCGCCTTTAATAGTATTGCCGAACAAACCTTAGAGGCAGCAGCTACTTTACGCGCCAGCCCTATCAGCACGTTTTTTAATGTCGTTTTGCCCATTAGCCGGCCCGGATTTTTAACCGCCAGTATCTTAGGCTTTACTCATACCGTCGGGGAGTTTGGCGTCGTGTTAATGATCGGCGGTAATATCCCCGATAAAACCCGCGTGGTTTCCGTACAAATTTATAATCATGTCGAAGCCTTAGAATATCCCCAAGCGCACTGGTTGGCGGGTTGCTTATTAGCCTTTTCTTTTACGGTCTTATTTATTTTGTATTCCGTGCTTAAAACGCCACCGCAAGTACAGCAACTAAAGTAATGAAACCTTTAACCGCGCGTTTTAAATTAACGTACAGCGAATTTAACTTAGCTGTTGACTTACAGCTACCCAGCACCGGGGTCACGGTTCTATTTGGCCCCTCGGGTTCTGGCAAAACTACCCTACTCCGTTGCATCGCGGGTTTAGAAAAAGCACCCACGGGCTATTTTGAAATTAACGGGCACTGCTGGCAAGACAGTGGCCATAACCAATTTGTCCCTACTTATCAGCGTAACCTAGGGTATGTATTTCAAGAGGCCAATTTATTTCCACACTTAACGGTATTGGGTAATTTACAGTTTGGCTTAAAGCAGCAAAAAAAAGCCTCTATTAATCTAAAAGAAAACCAAGAGCTCTTAGAATTACTGGGCATTACGCATTTACTCCATCGTAAACCGGATCGTTTATCGGGTGGTGAAAAACAACGTGTAGCGATTGCAAGAGCGTTATTGTTAAAACCCGACATATTATTGATGGATGAACCCTTAGCGGCTTTAGACAACAAACGTAAACAAGAAATTTTGCCTTATTTAATCCACCTTCATCAGCATCTCTCTATCCCCGTACTTTATGTCACACACTCCCCACAAGAAGTGGCGCAACTTGCCGACACCTTAGTGGTTATGGAATCAGGTAAAGTCATTGCAATGGGCGGCCTGACTGAAACCTTTAATCGTATTGACCTTAGCTTTTCGCAAGATAAAGCGGCCAGTAGCGTATGGCAAGTTACCTTGCTTCAGCATGAACCCGAATTCCATTTAAGCTGTGTTGAGATTGAAAATAATAGACTGAGCCTGCCGTTAATTAATGCGCCTGTAGGCACAGGGTTAAGGGTTCAGATTTACGCAAGAGATGTGAGCCTTACGCTTGAAGCACCCAAAGCCACTAGCATTCTTAATATACTGCCCGCCCGTGTTAAAGAAATTAAAAATGACAACCACGGGCAATGTACAGTACGCTTAGAACTCGGGAGCCAATCTCTATTGGCACACATTACCCAAAAGTCCGCTCAAGTACTCGATTTGCGGACTGGAATGCAGCTCTATGCTCAGATTAAGGGGACCTCGTTACTTGGCTAGCGTATCCGCTTAAGAGATGATCATATCTGGCATTATTCATGCTTTAAATTTTACTGAACTAAACTCTATATAGCAGATGTGTCATGAAATCAATTTGGGAAAACTATAAAACTGATGTTGCTTACGATGAGTTGATGTTTTCGGAATATCAATCTCGTCCTGTGAGCCACCAATTATGTCGTTATTTAGATACTCTTAAGAAAGAGGATATAGATAAAAGAAAAGCCGCTGCTGAACTTGCCATTATGGAAATGGGCATTAGTTTTACGGTGTACAGCGATGAAGGCAACATAGACAGGGCATGGCCTTTCGACATTATCCCCCGCATTATTGCTGCCAAAGAATGGCGTATTATTGAGAAAGGTTTAAAACAACGCCTAACCGCTTTAAACTGCTTTATCAGTGACGTTTACGGCGAACAAGCTTTTATAAAAGCAGGCAAAATGCCTGGCGAAATTGTAAACAGTTCTAAAAACTTTCGTAAAGAATGCGTTGGCATGAAGCCCAAACACAATGTGTGGGCCAACATCTGTGGCACCGATTTGGTGCGCGACAAAGATGGCATTATGTATGTACTAGAAGACAATTTACGTGTCCCTTCTGGCGTTTCTTATATGTTAGAAAATAGAGTTATTACTAAAAGGGTATTTCCTGAATTATTTCAGGATATTGATATTCAACCTATCGATGATTACCCTACCCGTCTCCATGAAATGCTAACCTCTATTGCTCCGCACCAAAATGGTCAAGTGACTTGTGCGGTGCTAACACCTGGTATTTACAACTCTGCCTACTTTGAACATGCCTATTTAGCTCAACAAATGGGCGCTCAATTAGTAGAGGGTGGCGACTTAGTGGTTAAGGATGATGACTGCGTTTACATGAAAACCATTCAAGGTCTTGAGAAGGTCGACGTCATCTATCGCCGTATTGATGATGACTTTTTGGATCCAGAAGTATTCCGTAAAGACTCTACGTTAGGTGTAAAAGGTTTAATGCGCGCCTGGAAAGCAGGCAATGTAGCCTTGGCTAATGCACCAGGCGCCGGCGTTGCTGACGATAAAGTGGTGTATGCCTACGTACCCGAAATGATTCGTTACTTTTTAAATGAAGAACCGATATTACCGAACGTGCCTACTTATTTATGCAGCAACCCTGATGATCTTGAATATGTGCTTGATCATTTAGCCGAACTCGTTGTTAAACCGGCTAATGAGTCAGGTGGTTATGGGATGTTAGTAGGTCCCCATGCAACCGAGAAAGAAGTCGCTAGTTTTAGAGACATCATTAAAAAAGATCCTCGCAACTATATTGCACAACCGACATTATCCATTTCAACCGCCCCAACTTTGTGCAAGAGTAAGCTAGAACCTCGTCATATTGATTTACGCCCCTTTATTTTACAAGGACAAGATACGTTTGTGACCGCAGGTGGTCTGACCCGAGTAGCGTTAAAGAAAGGCTCATTAGTGGTCAACTCTTCTCAAGGTGGTGGAAGTAAAGATACCTGGATTATTAACATGGGGGATAAATAATGTTATCACGCTCAGCAGAACGCATTTATTGGCTTGCCCGCTATATTGAACGTACCGAAAACATCGCCCGATTGGTTAATGTTCACATGAATTTACTCATGGACTTGCCTAAAGATGTAGAAATGGGCTGGAAGCAGTTAATTTTAATTAATTCTTCTGACCAGATATTTTATGAGAAATATAATGTCGCCAATGAAAAAAACATTACTCGTTTTTTATTGGCTGATGATACTTACGCCGGCTCTTTATTTTCTTCTTTAACCGCGGCGCGAGAAAACATCCGTACGTCTAGGGATTTATTACCCGATGAAGCATGGGAACAAGTCAATGAGATGTATTTATTTGCCAAAAAGAATTTAGATACCGTCTCAAATAGACGTCATCGCGTCATTTTTCTTAATGAGATTTTAAAAGGTTGCCAACGCTTTACCGGTCTATTATCTGGCTATATGAGCCACAACCATCCTTATGCCTTTATTCGTTTAGGCAGAAATATGGAACGTGCGGATATGACCAGTCGCATATTAGACTTGGCCTCTTTACTACTCTCTGAATCGCGCAGCGATGAAGTCCGTCAATATGAAACGATCTTATGGATGAATGTCTTAAAAGCGCTGAATGCGCTATTGATGTATCGTCAACAAAAACACAGCCATGTTAATGGTGATGATGTACTGGACTTTTTACTGAAAAACACCAATCTACCGCGTTCCGTGATGTGTTGTTTATCAGAAATATCTGAATGTATTATCAAATTACCCAACAATGGCGACTTACCAGCAAAAGTCGTTGAGTTACAAACTTACGTGCAAGCCATTAAAACGGAGGACACAACTCAAGCTCAACTACGTGGGATTCTAGATGATCTACAAAATAAGATAGGTGGCCTACATAATGAGATCACCCAAAATTGGTTTTTGATTGTTTCAGAAGACTAACTATGCATTTTGTTAGTGGGGCTAATCCAGCCCCACTAACCGCTTTACAACAACTTAAAATCTTATAAAACCTTTCGCATTACCTTATGTGAGGTTTTATCTATGTCAGGCAAGGCCGCTATAGCCTCACGTAACTTGGTTTCCCAACTACGTCTGAGTTGCAACATATAATCGTCATCATCATCAAAGCAGTAATATTCTTCAAAGCTATGACTGTCTTTACGGTATATGAGCATTTCTACGGGTGATCCAACACTCGCATTACTACGAATAGTTGAATCCATAGAGACCAAACAGCAACGTGCTGCTTCATAAATCGGGGTATTTAATTTTAAAAACCGATCCAATATAGGTTTACCGTATTTACTCTCACCTATTTGCAAAAACGGTGTATTAGCAGAGGTGGTTATACTATTACCTTCTGCATAAACCATATACGCTGCAGGGGGTTCGTCACCTATTTGACCCGCAATGATAAAACTAGCGGTCGGATTAAACGCAGACTGACCTTTATCACTTTTATGTTGTTTTTGTTTCTCTACACTCACATGGCCCAAATAATCGGCCGCCTCAAACAGGCTTTCTACATTATTTAGATTTATTTCGGCTTCTTTAACTTTATCACGATGCAACTGCTCCAAAACCGCCTGAGTGGTGGCTAGATTACCCGCGCTCAACAACACGATATAGCGATCACTTGTTGTATCAAAAGCATGCATTTTGCCATGTGTACTCACATTATCGATGCCTGCATTGGTTCTGGAGTCAGAAACCAAAATCAAACCCTCGTCTATAGACGCTGCAATACAATAAGTCATAATTAGTTATTCGATGAAAATTTTTTTGATGCGTTAATTATCCAGCAAATCGACCCGAACGTCCATATTGTTTAACAAACATCCCGAACCAAATTGATGAAAAATGGATACATCAGCCGCATCTCTACCAAAGGCGACAATCACACGCCCCCCCAAAAAATCAGCCTGTGTTGGGTCAAAGGCATACCATCGCCCCCCCACATAAGCCTCAAACCATGCATGCAAATCCATGGGCTGTAAATTGTACAAATACCCGACCACTAATCGAGTAGGAATACTGATACTTCGACATAAAGCGATTGCCAACTGCGCTAAATCACGACAAACACCCTGTCCGCGTTGATGCACTTCTATTGCTGATAATGGAAACTCACTGGACCCTGGAACGTATTCTATAAAATCACGCACCCATGCATTGATCCTGCTAACTTGATCATAACCAGGCAACGCTCCTAACGTGATTTCTCTGGCTAAATCACCAAAACGATCGGATTCACAATATCGACTAGGCAATAAAAAGGGCAGCACATAATTGGGCAAATCTTGAATCTCTACAAAATAAGCACCAGGAGCAACATCAATCTTATCGGCGACAATGACATCCGTTGAGGTATATATTAAAAAATTACCGACCGGAGCCATCAACCGCTGTACTGAATTACCAAAACTATCGGTACTCTCCAGCATGGGTATAACAGGTCTTACTACATAAACTTCTCGGTTAATCCATTGCTGGATACCTCGATAGGGCCGCAGCATTAAAATTAATACGCTGGGCTCAAAGACTTGAAAACGAAGACTACAACTGACTCTTAATTTCATATCAGCAACATGTCCAAGAATAATCCTAAAAGTAATGTGTCCGTATTTTTAAATCCCTAATGACTCTATCTGCTTATAAGCATGACTGAGCCAAATTTTAACGCGCTGTCTTTCTAACAAACCTAAGGCATCTAGGCTATTTTCATCTTTATTTTTCGCAGCCCAAAAACTGTAGCTGTTACCATCTATTTTAGTCATGACTGCCGCATGCAGACGTTTTAAAGTCATTACTTTTGCATCAAACGCTAAAGCACGCTCTTTAACACCTGAAAACTCTAAAATATTAAAATGCTCATCGCGTAACTGATTCTGCACGATGACATAATTCAGCTTGGTCCCAAATTGCGTTAATAATTTATTAAGCAGATCAACAGAGTCTTTGCCCGAGTCCATCACGTTCCAATAATAAATCTTAATATCTAACTCTTCAGCTAATTCCAACACCCCTGAGTCATCTATCCATTTTGCAAGCGCTTGATGCGTTTGAGCGGCTAAATCCACCAAAATGCGCTGCTCGGGTTGCTCTGCAGCCACTTCCATAATGGCGTCTAAACTTTGGTAACTATCAATCACCGTGGGTGACGTGTAATCTGAGTAAAATCTCAGTAATGAACCATGAGATTTATCGGTATCGAAACCCACAAACGGTAGCTCATGATCAATCATGTATTGCGCTAATAAGCGCGCCACCACTGACTTACCCACGCCGCCTTTTTCTCCCCCGATCAAATGAATTGTAGCCATCTAGCCCTCTTTGTATATATGTAAAAATTAAATGTGTTTATATCAGTCTTAAGACATCAACTGAAACTGACAAGGTGTGTTGACCACCTCCAAATGCAATGCCTTTTAAAGGCGTTACATCTGAAAAATCTCGCCCCCATGCCAAGGTAATATGTTGATCATGGGGTACTTTATTATTGGTTGGATCAAAATCCATCCAGCCAATCGCCGGAACATAAACTGAAAACCACGCATGGGAGGCGTCTGCCCCCACTAACCGAACTTTACCCGGCTCAGGTAAGGTTTCAACATAACCACTCACATAGCGAGCAGCAATGCCATAAGCCCTTAAACAGCCAATCGCCAAATGCGCAAAATCCTGACAAACACCTCTACGAAATTGCAATACATCCGATAAAGGCGTGGCGATCGTCGTAAAAGTAGGATCGTAAGTAAAATCTTTATAAATACGTGCCATCAAATCATGAACTACTTCTACTAAAGCACGCTGAGGCAAAAAAGACGCCCGGGCATATTCAGCAAGTTCTGCGCTGACGGACACCATAGGTGAATCCAATACATATTGTCTCGCATCAAATAACTCAAGCATATACTCTGAGCTTTGGTTCTGAGTTTGTGATTGTGATTGGCTCTGACTCTGATTGTCAAACGATTGGGACTGGCTATTGATTAAAACATTCCCCTGCATTATCTGCTGCACTTGCTCCCACGTCACGGCATTAAATAAATCTAAGCTATTGTGCTTTGGAAAAAGACTGACCTCACTGACAACAGTGACAAGCAATTTAGTGTGTGGCTTTTGCACTGAGAAATAAGCCACTCTATTACCGAAAAAATCTGTCCGCTCATTATAATCAGTCGGACTTGGCGTTATTTCAAAATGGCTGCTATGTGCTTGCTGACGCCAAAAGTTACGCGGCTGCAAACGTGCTTCATTTTGACATAAGCCTACTGACTGACTGTAATCATAGAGGGTACTGTGCGTAATGCGGTATTTCAAAGTTCGTCCTCAGGTGTATTATTCACCATTAATTGAGAGGTTTGAGAATGACTAAAATAAGCCTCTGCAATCAGTTCAGATAATTGCCATAATAAATCGGTTGTATTGGACAATAACTCTTCAAACTCCTGATAAACGCCCTCTTCTTCATTAACTTGCGTTAATTCTTGCACATTACATAATTTTAAATCGGTATACGCTTTTAATATTATCCGTTCCTCAGCCGTTATTTGACCGGCTCGCTTACATCGGGGCAAAGCACTGATGTGAACACTCAATTCATGTAACTGATAAGCCACAGATCTTGGATGCGCTTCATCCAATAAAAGCAATTCCAGCACTAAAGGCAACTGAATATAGGATCGATAACGGCGTTGATAAATAGTTAAACTATCAGTTGCCACCAAAACGGATTCAAGCACTTGGTTTTGGAGAATATCTTCATGTCGTAAAGCTAATGTAGAACGTAATAGCGAGATAAGCGCTAAGGCTCGCTCCAATCGACGCCCACTGTCTAACATTAACCAAGCCGCTTCACGGGTCATGCTCTCGCTCGTCAGGCCTGTAAAAGCTACAATACCTGTCATCAAGTCATCTAAATGACTGGGCAGTTGCTCAATCCTCAATTCAAGGTTATTAATGCGTTGCTGCCATCGACGATGTATATTATCGACACTACGCCAAGTATCTTGTGACCATAAATCACGAATACTAAAAGCCGCCTGGAAGAAGGCTTGAATATTAGCCGTTAAACTTCCGCGTCGAAATCCATCTTTCACTAATGAAATTAATTCAGCCTCTGGCTCTTTTAAAAACGATTCATCGCATTTTATAAAGCCTGGATAGGTACCCGTCACCTGTGTAAATGTTCTTAATAAAACACCCAAGCACTCGGCATCTAGAGGATCTTTAAATTCAAATACCTCTCTAAGCTTAGTCAAGATAACTCTTAACAAGCGCGTGACCGCCTCTGTTCTTTCCAGATGACGCCCCACCCAAAACAGGTTATCTGCTGCCCTGCTTGTTAAGGCTTCAGTATCTGCATCAATTAACTGATTTCGTTTAGGCTGTGTCCATAAACTAACGGGCTTATCCGGCTCCGTCGCTAATACCCAAGTATCTTTACTGATGCCACCCGCTTGGTTTGAAACGATGAAATTATCTTTTTGCCGAGCAACGCGCGTCAAACCACCGGGCATGACCTCATAATCACTGCCACTCGCCACCACAAAATTTCTTAATACGGCATTGCGAGGTTCAATTTTTTGATCAATAAAAGCCGGTAAGGTAGAGAAACTGACCTGCTCTTGACCAATAAATAAATGCGGCTTAGCCAGTATTTGGCTACGTAAGTATTCTTTTTCTTTGCTACTTAAACTCCCACCAAACACAGCATAATTTCCAAACCCACGATTAATCGGCTTAATGACTAAACTATCTAGATGCTGTAATACGAAATCTCGCTCTCGAGCTTGGCCGCACCACCAAGTCGCAATGGAAGGTAGCTTTAATTCATCATTCAAAAAATAACGAGCGAGTCGAGGTAAAAAGGCCATAAGACCTGGATTTTCTAAGACGCTACTACCTAACGGATTAGCTATCGCGACATTTCCGCGTCGCACCGCCTCTAACAATCCTGCTACGCCTAATTTTGATTCGCTTCGTAACGCTAGAGGATCACAAAATGAATCATCAACACGTCGCAAAATAACATCTACTGCCTGCAAACCTGAGAGTGATTTTAACCAAACCTTGCCATCTCTAACGGTTAAATCTCCGCCTTGAACAAGGGTATAACCCAAATAGGCTGCTAAATAAGCGTGTTCAAAGTAAGTTTCGTTGAGTGGCCCGGGTGTTAGTATGACAATACGCGGATCTTCTTTCTTATGCGGCGCAATATCAACCAGACCTTTGTGTAAGGATTTAAAAAATCCAGACAACCGATGCACCTGAGTTTGCCTAAAAATATCCGGCAAAACGCGTGTCATCACAGTACGATTTTCTAAGGCATAACCCGAACCTGAGGGTGCTTGAGCTCTGTCATCTAATACCCACATTCTGCCATTTGGCCCTCGGGCCAAGTTAGCAGAATAGATAGTTAATTGACGCTTTTGCTTTTGTAAAGCACCCACACAAGGATGTAAAAATCCTTCATGCCCAAAGACTAGTTCAGGTGGCAACAAACCTTTTTTTAACAAGGTCTGCTTGTCGTAAATATCTTTTAAAATTAAATCCAGTAATTCCGCGCGCTCTTTGAGGCCAGATTCAATGGCTACCCATTCTTCACTGCTAATCAATAAAGGAACGGGGTCGAGTTGCCAGGGTCTCGTTAAATTTTTCGAATCACCATAAACGTTATAGGTAACCCCATTTTCCCGCAATAACCGCTGAGCTTCCCTGCGACGCAACTCAAGGTTTTCGGTACCCATACTGTCCAATGCCGCCATAAAGCGTTCCCAATAAGGCAACACTTTAACTTTATTTGCGTACATTTCATCGTATATACCAAGCTGAGTCGCATAATATTGCGTACCAATATCATTAGCTAAACTGTTATTGCGCACCAATTCATCCTTATACTTTTTGTATCGGGTTGTTATCCTTTTACTCGAAATATCCTTATTTAGGACAGAATTAATGTCTTAAAACTAAGGTTAAAATAGAGTTTTCTACGAAGACTTTGCACTTAATCCGTTCTTAAGCTGATCTCTTCGTAGTGGCGCATTTTTTCTCCCGTATAAATTTGACGTGGTCTATAGATAGTGACTTGCTCGCCGTGAATCATTTCACGCCAATGCGCTAACCAACCCGGCATACGACCAATCGCAAATAAAACCGTAAACATATTCGTTGGAATACCTGCCGCACGTAAAATTAAACCTGAATAGAAATCCACATTGGGGTACAACTTACGAGAGATAAAGTATTCATCATTTAAAGCTATTTCTTCAATACGTCTTGCAATGTCTAAGAGTGGATCATTGATACCTGATTTATTGAGTAACCTATCGCAATGTTGTTTAAGTACTTGTGCACGCGGGTCGAAGTTTTTATAAACGCGGTGCCCAAAACCCATCAATCGCTTACCTGACTTTTTGTCTTTCGCTTGATTAATAAACTCAGTTCCATCGCCCCCTTCAGCATGAATTTGCTCAAGCATCTTAATTACTTCTTGGTTTGCGCCACCATGACGAGGCCCCCAAAGCGCCGCAATACCTGCTGTAATTACCGCATAAACATTAGCCATACTTGAACCCGCTGTACGGACCGATGATGTACTACAGTTTTGCTCATGATCAGCGTGCAGGATTAAGACCATATCAATGGCTCTTACAATATCCATGTCTAATTGATAATCACGCACCGGTGAAGAGAACATCATGTTCAAGAAATTACTGGTGTATTTATATTTAATAGACGGATAAACCAGTGGCTCACCAATAGACTTCTTATAAGAGAAAGCGGCGATGGTACGTACTTGAGAAACTAGATTTGCCACAATTTGTATTTCTGTTTGCTCATCTAAACGATCAGGCACAGGGTAAAACGTAGATAACGACGCCACCATGGTTGTTAAGATACCCATGGGGTGCGAGCCACGGGGAAAACCATTAAAGAAATGGTGCATATCTTCATGAATAATGGATGATTCATTAAGACGTGTTGAAAACTGTAATAGTTTATCTGCTGTCGGTAATTCACCATAAAGCAATAAATAAGAGACCTCTACAAATCGAGAGTGTTCCGCTAACTCTTCAATAGGATAGCCTCGGTAACGTAGAATACCTTTTTCACCGTCGATGTAAGTGATAGCACTCTCACAAGCACCGGTATTACCATAACCATCATCTAAAGTAACATACCCCGTTTCGCTACGTAATTTGGTGATATCAATCGCTTTTTCACCTTCAACCCCCATGTAGGTGGGTAATGAATAACTCTTATCATCCAAAGTTAATATAGCTGGATTTAACACTTTTAATTTACTACTCATTTAAATAAATCTCCTAGTAATAGGTTGTTACTACTATCTGATAGCCGATAGAGTTAAACATTAGTTGGCACTAGTTTAACTCAAGTCATAAAAATCTACCGATTACGATGACGTAAATCTAATGTAAAAGGATAATCCACAGTTAACTCTTCAACCGGTGGCGCCATAGCACTCGGGGCTTTATCTGTCGCTTTAAAGTTTTGTAAGAAGGGTTCATCTGAGGCCACATCACGTGTTGATGCTAATGGTGGCCTAATAATAACGCCTGGCGTATGTCCGTAATCCCAGAAACGTGTCATCCGACGTGTTTCTGCTGCATAATCATTTACTGGGAAATCATCATAACTACGACCACCAGGATGGGCGACATAATAAGTACAACCGCCCACCGAACGACCATTCCACGTATCAATTACATCAAACACTAATGGCGTGTGGGGTGCGATAGTGGGATGTAGCGCTGAAGGTGGCTGCCATGCTCGATAACGTACACCAGCCACAAACTCACCTTTACGGCCTGTATTACGCATTGGTACTCGACGTCCATTACATGCGATGACATAACGGCCTTCAGTAAAACCAGTAACAGCTATTTGTACTCGCTCTACCGATGAATCCACATAGCGCGCAGTACCCGAGCTACTCATTTCCTCACCTAAAACATGCCAAGGCTCAATTGCAAATCTTAACTCCAAATCCATGCCGTCAATCAGCGTATTACCGTAACGCGGAAATCTGAATTCAAAGAATGGCGCTAACCATTCAAGATCAAACGCAAAGCCTGCACGTTGTAAATCTTTTGTGACTTGACGCATATCTTCATGCACATAATGCGGCAACATAAAGCGGTCATGCAACTCTGTACCCCAACGCACTAAGTCATGCTTATAAGGCTCACGCCAGAACCACGCAATCAACGATCTTAATAACACGACTTGTACCAAGGACATTTGAGCATGCGGAGGCATTTCGAATGAGCGTAACTCTAAAATACCTAAACGCCCTGTCGAACTATCGGGCGAATACAGTTTATCAATACAGAACTCTGATCGATGTGTATTTCCTGTGATGTCTGTTAATAAATGGCGTAATAATCTATCCACTAACCAAGGTGCAGGCACTTCACCTTCCGGCATTTGTTGGAAGGCAATTTCTAACTCATATAACTTCTCATCACGCCCCTCATCAACACGAGGCGCCTGACTGGTTGGACCAATAAACATGCCTGAGAATAAATAGGATAAGCCTGGATGATGCTGCCAATAAGTAATCAAACTGCGTAACAAATCTGGACGACGCAACATAGGACTATCAGCCGGCATTTCTGCACCCATAGTGATATGGTTACCGCCACCTGTCCCAGTGTGTCGGCCATCCTGCATAAATTTTTCGGTACCTAAACGAGATAAATGCGCCTGTTCGTAGATTATGTGTGTTTTTTCTACTAACTCATCCCATGATTTAGATGGATGAATATTAACTTCAATCACACCCGGATCCGGTGTCACCATGAGACGTTCTATACGATAATCTCTAGGTGGCTCATAACCTTCTAGGACGACTGGAATGGCTAAACTTTCTGCTGTTGCCTCAATTGCCGCGACTAACTCCAGATAATGCTCTAAGGTTGTTAAAGGTGGCATAAAAATATGAATACGACCATTTCTAGCTTCTACGCACAAGGCCGTATGAGGCACCTCTACTTCGGCAACACTATCACCTACCTCTTGTTCAATAATTTCTGGATGCTCATTAACCTTAGCTTCCAGATGACTATATCGACGTGTGACTTCGCCATAGTAATCACCTAGTTCTGGCAAATCTTTAAATAGACTTTGTGGCTCTTGTGAATCACGTTTATCCGGTGCAACCCACGGCAAACTCGCTAAAGGTAAACGCATACCCATAGGAGAGTTACCGGGGATTAAGAACATGGCGCCTCGACGAAAATCCCAGGGCCCACTTTTCCAAACATGCTCATACCAATTCCATTTAATAGGCAGTGTAAAACCGACAGGTTGATCCAAACCTACTTCTAATAATTTAGTTAAAGTTTTACGCTCAATAGAATCGCTTAAATCATACTTTAAGGAATCTAAATTATCTGGCAATGTGCCTTCTTGCCACAAATGATAAAAGCGATCTTCAAAGCCAGTGACTACATATTTTGTTTGCACACCTAATCGCTGTGCTAATTCATAAATAAACTTTTGAGCCTGTTTAACCGTGTGACCATAATCTTTATTAATGTCGGCTAATAATGCCGGATTACGCCAGACTGGCGCTTCATCTTTACGCCAAAAAATCCCATATTGCCAACGTGGTAAAGGCTCGCCTGGATACCATTTACCTTGACCATAATGCAACATTGCACCCTTTGCAAATACATCTCGTAAACGCATGGTCAAATGTTGTGCGCGCTCTCTTTTATTCGCACCATCAGCGTGCGTATTCCATTCATCTCCTTCCATATCATCAACGGAAACGAAAGTGGGCTCCCCCCCCATGGTTAAGCGCACATCATCTTCAAGCAAGCGTTTATCAACAGCCTTACCTAATGCATCTATGTGATACCACTGCTCATCGGTATAGGGCTTTGTAACACGTGGATCCTCATGTAAGCGCTCTACCGTATTACTAAACTCAAATTCAACCTCACATTTATCTGTACCGCCAGTCACTGGAGCAGCACTTGCAGGATCTGGTGTACAGGCTAAAGGAATATGTCCCTCACCTGCTAATAATCCTGATGTAGGATCTAAACCTATCCAACCTGCACCTGGCACATACACTTCTGTCCATGCATGCAAATCTGTAAAGTCTTGTTCAGGACCCGATGGGCCATCTAATGATTTAACATCTGAGGTTAATTGCACTAAATAACCAGACACAAAACGTGCAGCTAAACCCAAGTGCCTTAGGGCTTGCACTAACAACCATGCAGAATCTCGACAGGAGCCACTACGTATTTTTAAGGTTTCTTCACTACTTTGAATACCGACTTCCATACGTATGTTATAACTAATCGCTTCGAATGCAGCACGATTAAGCTCTACTAGAAAGTCATTTATATGTCTTTTAGATTTGTCGAATTGTTTAACCCATTCTAGTAACAACGGACCTTTTTCCGTCAACTCAAGGTAAGGCTGTAACTCTTTAAGCGTTTGCGCATCATACTTAAATGGATAATTTTCAGCATAATCCTCTACAAAAAAATCAAAAGGATTAATCACCGTCATATCGGCAATCACTTCAACTTCTACGCTTAATTTTTGACATTTATCGGGGAATACCACTCGGCCTAGTATGTTTCCGAAAGGATCTTGTTGCCAATTAATAAAGTGGTTCTTTGGCTCAATACGCAAGGCATAGGCTTTTATGGGTGTTCGACTATGAACTGCTGGCCGTAAGCGAAAAACATGGGGGGATAAGGATACAGGCCTATCAAAACTGTATACGGTTTTGTGACGAATGGCGACACGTATGGTCATAATCTTTTTTCCTATTGCCTAAGTTTAATTTGGCTGTACTCCCTAAAAACCTAAGAGCACATAATCCACATGCTCATAGTGTAAGCATAAATTGTTCCATAATTTCACTTTTATCTGAAACAGACGACTCTCTATGATCAAATAAAAACTAAACGTCCTCCGACTACAGATTTATGCCTGTTAAATATTGAAACTTAAAAAAATTATTCAATCAGAAAACCCTATGTATTTTCGGTAAGGCGACCCCACCTTCCACGTAATAGCCTCAGTGTAATAGTGCATTAAAGCAAAATATCCCAATAAACCTACCGTAATGACTTTATGAATCTGGACATCGAATAGAAACTGAGCAAGAAAATTCACAAATTGATCGCCATAAGCCTGCAAGACAAAAGCTAACGCAAATGAAGATAAAGGCAAGACCAGAAATATATTAATTCTTAATTGAGCGGCACATCGATAAAGTAAATTTTGTGGCTGTTCATGATGTTTATTAAAATCATGCGTCACATAAAAGACATATGCAGTGGCATCATGCACCAATCTGGGCACTAAAATAGCTAAGAAATAATACTGCTGAACATACAAATAGAAACTACTGACAATCAACAAAACATTAGCCCATAAAAACCAATGACCTATTTTCGTAATAATAAGCCGTTGACAATAAACAGCAGTGAATACCAAACAGGTACATAATAAACCCACAAAGAGCTTTAATGCTTCTACTTGCTGTACTTCCAAACTGTTTTTTAAAAAAATACCAATGTAAATAAACAAGCCAGCAACGATGCTTAAACTCAGAAGAAGATAAAAAGCACCATTAGGCAAACGACAAACACCTCTCGCGACACCAAGTTGCTGTTTAATGACATGATAAACAGTCCATGCGGCGACAAATACGTAAAAAACTTTATACGGAATAAATAAACTACCGAACCCAAATATAACCGCCAATAACAACGTTATACCTAAGATATTTCGTTTATAAATCTTAAGATATTCAGCACTGCCCACTAACACTATTGCACTCGCTAATATGTGGGGCGTACCAAATAAAATCTGAAATAATAAAAAATGTGTTGGGCTCGAAGGTAAATTATCTTTTAAATAATTTTCTAAAAAAAAGGTATCAATAAGCTGAATAAATAAACACAAGGGAATAATGGCATATAGGCTCAATAATAACTTAAATGAAACTGTCAATTTTTGCTTAGCGGGCAATGCATTAATTACAGAAACGGGTGCAGACATAAACACATCCTCTGATATATAGTTGTTATATTTTAAAACAGAAGCTAAATTACACTAAATTTATTAGATACTTCGACAACAATCTATCGACTCTACAGCTAAACAATGACAGCATTATTTCAATTACATCCCCGCTTAAAAGCAGATAGCATACAACTAGGTCGCTTTGAATTGTGCCAATTACTTCTCATGAATGACAATCAGTTTCCTTGGTTTATTCTGGTTCCAGAAAAAGCAGATATTAAAGAAATATATCAATTGAGCAAAGCAGATCGACTCTTACTCGCCGAGGAGTCAAATTACTTAGCTGAAAATTTAGCGGTCTTTTATAAGGCCGATAAAATGAATATTGCAGCCATTGGCAATCTAGTCCCTCAACTCCACATTCACCATATTGTGCGCTACCAAACGGACAAAGCTTGGCCAGCACCTATCTGGGGGAAATTTGAAGCTATTTCTTATAGCGAAACACAACTTAGCACTGCTATTGCAGACATTAAATCTCAACTTATTAACTTGAATTCTTAATTATGGACAAAACTTTAAAATCAGGTCTTTGGGTATTGATCGCCATTTTGGGCGCTTCTGCACTGGGTGGTATTGCAATTAACCGCGGCGAAAATATTAATGCCCTGTGGTTTATAGTGGCCGCTCTCTGTATTTATAGTCTTGCTTATCGCTTTTATGCCGCCTGGATTGCTGCGACAGTTTTGGCAGTCGACTTTACTCGCGCAACGCCTGCGGAACGATTAGAGAACGGACGTGATTTTATTCCAACCCATAAATGGATAGTATTTGGACATCATTTTGCAGCTATTGCGGGTCCTGGCCCGTTAGTGGGACCCACTCTCGCTGCTCAATTTGGTTATCTACCAGGCACATTATGGATTTTGGTGGGCGCCGTCTTGGGAGGATGTGTTCAAGACATGGTCACGTTATTTTTATCTACCCGACGTGATGCTAAAAGCTTAGGGCAAATGGCCAAAGACGAACTAGGTGCTTTGGGAGGAACAGCCGCCTTAATCGCTACCTTTTCGATAATGATTATTTTAATTGCCGTTTTAGGCTTAATCGTTGTTAACGCAATGAAACATAGTCCTTGGGCGACATTTACGGTTTCTGCTACGATTCCCATTGCGATGATAGTCGGCGTTTACATGCGCTATTTACGACCAGGTCAAGTTCTTGAGGCTTCTGCAATCGGCGTATGTTTATTATTGTTATCAGTGGTGGGTGGTCGTAATGTTGCTGAACACGAAACATTACGTTTATTATTTGATCATGAGGGCTTAACTCTCGCATGGTCGATCATGATTTATGGCTTTGCTGCAGCCATCTTGCCCGTTTGGTTATTATTAGCGCCAAGAGATTACTTATCAACCTATATAAAAATAGGCACCATCACATTGCTTGCTGTCGCTATTTTATTACTCCAACCCAGTATAAAAATGCCTGCAATTACCGAATTTATTGATGGTTCTGGACCTATTTTTGGCGGCAAGTTATTTCCATTTGTTTTTATTACTATTGCTTGCGGTGCTATTTCCGGTTTTCACTCTTTAATATCTTCTGGCACTACACCTAAATTATTAAGTAATGAACGCGATATAGTGATGATTGGTTATGGTGGCATGTTATTAGAGTCTTTCGTTGCCATTATGGCAATGATCGCTGCGACAGTCCTAGACCCCGGTGTTTACTTCGCAATCAACAGCTCTGCAGGAATAGTGGGTAGCAATACCATAGATGCCGTCACTAAAATAAGTGCTTGGGGCTATCCTGTTACAGTTGAGCAAATGCAAAACTTAGCCCAACAAATGGGCGAATCTACCTTATTTGCAAGAACAGGTGGCGCACCCTCTTTGGCAGTGGGTATGGCAAGTATATTTGGCAAAGCGTTTGGAGATGGACTACTCGCCATCTGGTATCACTTTGCTATTATGTTTGAAGCTATATTTATATTAACCACTTTAGATGCGGGCACGCGAGTGGGTCGCTTTATGTTGCAAGATATACTGGGCAATATATGGCCCAAAATGGGCGAAACATCATGGACACCTTCTGTCATTTTTACGAGTAGTATTGTAGTTGCTGGATGGGGATACTTTTTATATATTGGCGTAATCGACCCTAACGGCGGTGTAAACATCTTATGGCCTTTATTTGGTATTGCTAATCAAATGTTAGCCGCTATAGCCTTAAGTGTGGGCACCGGAATTTTGGTTAAATCAGGTAAATTAAAATACGCTGGAATTACTGGGCTACCTCTCACATGGTTAGTCATTATCACTAGCACAGCTGCTTGGCAAAAAATTACGAGCCCAGATATTCGAATCGGATTTTTCTCTGCCGCTAACGACTTAGCCGAAAAACTGGCGTCTGGAACTCTTCCCGCAGCAAAAGCATCTATAGCGCCGCAATTAATTTTAAATCTGCAACTAGACGCGTGGATTACCTTATTTTTTGTCAGCTTACTCTGGTTAATTATTATTGATATGTTACGCGTATGTTGGCGATCTATAGCAGGCAAGCCAGTATTACCCTCAACAGAATCAAAACATATGCAAAGCAGACTGCTTGATGCTTGGATTAGAGATTAATGACAATACCTAAGCTTAAATATTTTTGGCAAATAATCCGTCGACTTTCAGGTGATGACGCTTACGAAGTCTATTTAAAGAACTTTCACAACGAGCATTGTCATCATGACAGCACTGAGTGTTCTAAACCATTATCGAAAGGAGAGTTCTTTAAGCAATGGCAAGATGAAAAATGGCAAGGTATTAAGCGTTGCTGTTAAATTAGACTTATTATGGACATAGATTATTTAATCATTGGCCAAGGCCTGGCCGGAAGTTTGTTGGCATGGGAGCTAATAAACCGAAATTGCAAAGTTATGATTATAGATAATGGACTAGAAAATGCTTCTAAAGTGGCTGCGGGGTTAATTAACCCCGTTACCGGCCAGCGGTTCGTGAAGTCCATTGATGTAGATCATTTATTACCCACCGCTAAAAAACATTACGCAGAACTAGCATCTTTTTTTAAACAATCCTTTTATATAGAAAAGCCTCTATTAAGATTGTTTAAAAACGCTAACGAAATAGAAGCCGCTCATAAACGTCTTGAACAGTCCGATTATCAACCTTATTTAGGTTCATTAAATCGAGCTGCAAATAGTTTAGAAGACATCAGTGCTCCATTTGGCTTTATAGAACAACATAACACTGGCTATCTTTTAACTAATAATTTATTAGCTTGTTTAAAAGAGTTCTTCATAAGCAAACAATGCTATCAACAAGCCACTATCCATTATCAGGATATCCAAATTCAACCGATGCTCAAATGGAAACACATCACTCCGAAACGTATTATTTTTTGTGAAGGTTATCACGCAAGCTCTAATCCTTGGTTTAATTGGTTACCTTTTCAATTAGCTAAAGGCGAAATATTAACCGTCCACCATTCTTCATCACATTTAGAAAACATACTTAACTTTGGTAATTGGGTCATTCCCTTAGATGAGCATTTATTTCGTATCGGAGCCACTTTTGATAGAGATAATCTAAACGAACTCTCCTCAGACTTAGGAAAAGTCAGTTTAATAAAATCATTACAGTCTATTTATCGCCCCTTATCTGAAGGTAATATAGTGAAACATCAGGCAAATATTCGGCCTTGTACCTTAGATAAACAACCCTTCATTGGCCACCACCCTACCCATACCAAACTGTCTATTTTTAATGGCTTTGGAGCCAAAGGTAGCTTACAGTTACCCTGGTATAGCCAAAAATTTGCAGATGCTTTATTGAAAGAAGCAGATATACCTTCACCTATTAATCGTCATTATGCAACGCATTTCACTGCTTAAAATTGCTCACAACACACTTAAGGAGCACATTAAAATCAATGATATTGTCATTGATGCAACAATGGGTAACGGGCATGACACTTTATTTCTTGCGCAGCAAGTTGGCCCCATGGGTCGCGTGTTTGGGTTTGACATACAACAAGCCGCAATCGAGTCAACAATAGACCGTTTAAAAACGAATTCTTATCTTAATACTTTAATATCATTTCATGCCAGCCATGAAGCCATGGCTGAAAAAATCCCACTGCCACTGCACGGTAAAATTTCTGCGATTATGTTCAACCTAGGCTACTTACCGGGGGGTGACAAATCCATTATCACATCTATATGCTCCAGCATAAATGCATTAAATACTGCCTGTTCAATCATTAGTGAGAGAGGGATTATCACTTTAATAGCTTATCCCGGTCATTCAGGTGGTGACTTAGAAACGGTTGAGATAAAAACTTGGTGTAATCAGTTAAACAAAAATCAATTTCAAGTGGATATTATTACCAGCGCAGTTGCCAACGAAACAGCACCGATTCTTTTTGTTATTCGCAAACACTCTAATAACAACTAATAAGCCTCAGAATCTGTTATTATTTTGTCCGTTTTATTTACAATAACCTTAGGAAATCCATGTCAGAATTTAACAATGTATCAATTGTCAAAAAAGCTAACGTCTACTTCGGTGGCAATGTCTCTAGTCGCACTATCCATTTTGCAGACGGCTCTGTGAAAACCTTAGGTTTCATGTTGCCAGGAGAATACATTTTTAATACAGCCGATAAAGAATTGATGGAAATATTTGATGGCGATCTTGATGTCTTATTACCTAATAATGATAAATGGCTAAAAGTAATCGGTGGCGAATCGTTTAATGTACCAGCTAACTGTGCATTTACAGTTAAAATCAATACACCGACTGACTATTGTTGCTCGTTTATCAAATAAATTATCTACACTAGAATAATTTCCAACTCATTTCCCTCTTAAAAACCGCTCCATTTCAACAGGCATAAAAAAAGCCGGATTTCATGAAGAAACCCGGCTCTTTTATTTCAAACAAGATTATTTCTTAATAATACTGATCCCTTTTAATAGGTTTAAAGCCTCGTGAAGAGAATAATCTTCTATATCTAATTTTTCTTTTTCCTTATCTTGTCCTTCTTTCTTAGCTTTATTAGCAACGGTTGCATTTTGCAAATGACCTGACAAATCAGCTTCTTTAATTGAAAGAGACTCACCCTTATCAATATTTTCTAATTTAACCCGAGCTAAAGCGATATCTGGTTCAATACCCTCGGCCTGAATTGACCGACCAGAAGGGGTAAAGTAGCGGGCCGTTGTTAACTTAACGGCTGCACCATTACTTGTTGGCAAGATCGTTTGTACGGAGCCTTTACCAAAAGACTTCTCACCCATAATGACTGCACGCTTTTGATCTTGTAATGCACCAGCAACAATTTCTGATGCGGATGCAGAACCACCATTAATCAACACCACCATAGGTGCTTCATCAATGAGATCATCTGGGGATGCATTAAAGCGCATTTCTGAGTTTTCAATGCGACCTTCGGTATAAACGATAAGCCCACTTTTAAGAAAAGCGTCACTCACTTCTACTGCTGCATTTAAAACACCACCGGGATTATTTCTTAAGTCTAAAACCAATCCTCTTAATGGCGCACCATTCTCCTTCTTTAAACTAGCTAATGATTCTCTTAGGCCTTCACCCGTGCCTGATTGAAAACTACTAATACGTAAATAGCCATACCCTTTTTCTAGTAATCGGCTTTTGACACTCTTAACTTTGATTATATCTCTAGCTAATGTGAGCTTTAATGGAGCCTCCAAGCCTTCTCTAACAATAGTCAAAACAATTTTACTATTAGGCTCACCACGCATTAATTTAACGGCGTCGTTTAACGACATGCCTTTAACCGGTTTATCATCTAACTTAATAATAAGATCCCCAGTCTTGATACCTGCTTTTTGGGCTGGTGTATCATCTATGGGAGATACAACCTTTATAAAGCCATTCTCCATGGTTACTTCAATACCAAGACCACCAAACTGACCCGTAGTCCCTTCTTTAAGCTCTTGATATTCTTCAGCAACTAAATAAGCAGAATGAGGATCAAGACCACTTAACATGCCTCGAACAGCATCTTCTAATAGCTTTTTATCAGAAACAGGCTCTACGTAATCTCTTTTTATTCTGCCAAAAATTTCAGTGAATGTCCTTAAGTCTTCATAAGGTAAAGTATCTGTATCAATCGGCGCTACAGAAGTCGATTTATCTGCAGCAACACTGCCGCAGACACCGATGAAAACACCCAGCATTATCCCCAAGGATAAAATAAATATCGCTTTCTTTTTTAGCATGTATCTCAAAACTCCCTATACCCGTTTATTACCTATAATATCATTTAAAGAATGACAAAATTGCGATCAATTATCTACGACACCATTCAAGAGGGTCCATCGCCACACCTTTATGACGTATACCAAAATACAATCCAGACTTACTTTGCCCACCACTTTGACCCACAGCAGCAATCACATCACCCGACTCAACAACGTCCCCACTCTGCTTGGTAAGGTTCTGATTGAACCCATAAACACTAAGATAACCATCATTATGATCAATAATTATCATAAAACCATAACCTTTGAACCATTCAGAAAAAACGACCTTACCACGTGCAACAGCCTTAACATCTGATCCTTCATTTGATTCTATTACTACCCCGTCCCAAGTCACTTCGGCTCTTGCAGCACCAAACTTATTCAGCAGATGTCCGGTAACTGGCCAGAGCAATTTACCTTTTAAACTCATAAAATCAGATGACTGAACAAAATCACCTTGACTCGAAACAGATAGCCCACTTGCAGGCGCAGGATGATCTGATAAATCAACATCATCAACAGACAATGATTGCATCAACTGTTTTAAACTGTTTTCACTTTCCTGTAACTGAATTAATTGCTGCTCGTGCGAGGCACCGCTACCCACCATTTTTGCAACTAACTCAGTTCTTTGTTTTTTAGCTTCATTGAGCATAATTTGCTCATTTTTTTTTCTTTCCAACTCGGATTCTAGAGCAACAGTTTCTGATTGTCTTAATTTATCTAACTCTTCAAGGTGATCTAAAGCCGCTTTTATATCACTTAGCTTATTTAGACGATCTTTATTTAAATAATTAAAATAAACCATGACTCTGCTCGACAAGGCATGATCGTGCTGATTTAGAATTAACTTTAGTTTTTCCTTCTGCCCTAAAGCATAAGCTAACCTGACTTGCTCACCTAGCTCTTTGCTTAAGTTATCAATACCCTCTTGATAGCCTTCCATTTCAACACGAACATCATTCAAACTATGACGCTTTTGCTCAATCTTATCTTGAATCCTGTTTAATAAGTATGCAATCTCTCCATAACGCTTATCAACATCGGATAACAGGTTTTGCATATTGCTCTTAGTCGCAAAAATACGCTGAAAAAGTCCTTCATCATTATTTACAGAATCAAAACTTTCTGCGTAACTGGATAGACAAAACAGACCCAGCAAGAAAAAAATGGTGAGCTTTATTTTCATCCACTAATCAATTATTAATAATTAGTGATCTACCCGTCATTTCTTTAGGTTGTTCCACACCCAAAATAGCTAACATGGTCGGCGCTAAGTCAGATAACCCCCCACCAGAAGCGAGTGATTTATGACCACCCACATACACTAAAGGCACTTTATTAGTGGTGTGTGCGGTATGTGCTTGCCCAGACTCTGGATCGACCATCTGTTCAATGTTGCCATGATCAGCAGTTAAAAGTAATTGGCCATCTACTGACTTTAATGCATCAACGATACGTTGCAATGATTTATCAACTGCCTCTACGGCTAAGATTGCCGCAGGTATAACACCAGTATGTCCAACCATATCGCAATTGGCATAATTACATATAATTACGTCATATTTACCACCGGCAATTGCCTCAACTAAATGATCAGTCACTTCTCCAGCATTCATTTCGGGTTGTAAATCGTAGGTTCTAACTTTAGGTGATGGTACTAAAATTCTTTCTTCACCGGGGAAAGGTGTATCAATCCCTCCATTTAAGAAAAAAGTAACATGTGCATATTTTTCAGTTTCAGCTAATCTTAATTGTTTCAATCCCAATAAAGATAAATATTCACCTAAACCATTTTTAATGTCTACTGAGGGGAATGCAATGTCATAGCCAAAATCCTGATGATATTCTGTCAAAGTAGAAAAGTAACCAGAGTGAGGCGCATAACCCCTTTCAAAACTATCAAACGCCGGCAATGTTAACGCTTGTGATATTTCTCGTGCACGATCCGCTCTAAAATTCATAAAAACAACTGAATCTTCAGGATCAAGAGCGACCGCTTTACCATCAGAATCTAAAATAGCTGTAGGTAAAACAAACTCATCCGTTTCTCCTCTTTCATAGGCTTCCTCTAAACCTTTCAAAGCAGATGTAGTTGAATTATCCGATTCACCTTTAGCGATCAAATCATAGGCTAGTTTTACGCGATCCCAGCGATTATCTCTATCCATAGCATAGAAGCGTCCTGTGATTGAAACAATACGTCCAACGCCCAATTCAATAAATTTTTCTTCTAAAAAATCTATAGATGATTTTGCACTCTTCGGTGGCACATCTCGACCGTCTAAGAATGCGTGTAAATAAATTTTATTTAAGCCTTTTTTAGCGGCAAGCTCAACCATTGCTGCAATTTGGATCTCATGGCTATGCACGCCACCAGCAGACAGTAGCCCCATAATATGAAGCGCTTTATTTTTCTGTTTAGCCAAATCAACCGCTTTACATAAAACAGGATTAGTATAAAAACTGCCATCCTCTATAGCATCGTTAACCTTTGAAAAGTCTTGAGGAACATAACGACCGGTTCCAATATGAATATGCCCCACTTCAGAATTACCCATTTGATCCGCGGGTAACCCAACAGACTTGCCAGAGCAATCTAATAAAGTCATGGGGTATTCTTTTTGTAATTGATCCCAACAAGGCGTATTGGCCATAGCAATAGCATTATTTTCTGTTTCCAACGTGTAACCAAAGCCATCTAATATCAATAAAACAAGAGGTTTAGGACGATTTGACATTTTTTATTCATCTCCGAATACTAAAAAAACTACCCTGCCAATAAAAAAAACTTCATACAAAGAGTTGCACTAACGATTACCCAAAATGATTAAAAATAAGGTATCATTCTTTGAATATTCAACTCATAGAGTCTTGGCATTACATATACGTTATATTAATACACGTTTATAGCTATTGTGTATAAATAATTATTCAATAGACACATTATTATTAGATCAGTCTCAACATAAACCCCCAGTAATAAAGTCTAACAACTCAACTCATTATTCACTTACATAGAAAATTATGGACCGTTACATAGAATTTATTTTAAATCACTACATATTATCTTTAGCTTTAGCAGTTGTAACGTATTTACTAATACAAGAATTCATAGACACTGCATTCAAAAAATTTAGCCATATTTCGCCATTACTGGCAGTAACAAAAATGAATGACTCAGAAACAATCATCATTGATGTTAGAGAACCTCATGAATTTATTGAAAGCCATATCGAACAGGCCATCAACATACCCTTAGGGAAATTAGCTGATGAGCTAAAAAAATTAGATAATCAGAAAGATAAACCTGTACTAATATCCTGCCAAACAGGAACAAGATCAGCTTCTGCAGGAAAAACGCTTACTAAAGCAGGTTTCGAACAAGTCTTCGTTATAACGGGCGGTATGCAAGCATGGGAAACAGATTACAAGCTCCCAGTGAAAATATCAGCTAAGAAAAAAACAAAACCAACCATTTAAGACAAATTGCACACTTTTTAATATTTTTAAACTTCCTATATTAAGGATTAATTAAACCACTATGGCTGAAGAACAAACGATACCTGAAAAACAGTTTTCTATCCAAAAAATCTATACGAAAGACATGTCCTTTGAGACTCCTAACTCGCCCAAAATATTTACTGAAAAATGGGAGCCTATGGTAGATTTCAATCTAGGATCTAATGTTCAACCACTAGAAAATGGCCTCTATGAAGTTGCATTGACTGTTACTATTACTGTAAAAAGTGAAGATAAAACGGCTTACTTAGTGGAAATAAATCAAGCAGGAATATTCACCTTAATTGGTTTTTCTGATGAAGAGCTAAGCCCTATGTTAGGCAGTTTTTGCCCTAATATATTATTTCCCTATGCTAGAGAAGCCGTATCGGATTTAGTTGCAAAAGGCGGATTCCCACAACTTATTCTTGCTCCGGTAAATTTTGACGCTCTATACGCACAACACATACAAGCACAAGAACAAGCACCTGCTTCAGAAACATTAAATTAATCAATTTAATGGAAAATAAACTTTCCATATTAGGTTCCGGCTCTTGGGGAACAGCACTCGCATTATTGGCAGCCAGAAATGGTTGCCAAACATTGCTGTGGGGACATAATGCCAATCATATTGAGTCATTAATTCTTGATCGTGAAAATAAACATTATTTACCTGACCACGCATTTCCGAGTAATTTATCTATTACCTCTGATTTAAAAGAAGCTACAAACTTTAGCTCCGTTATACTCGTTTGCGTACCTAGTCACGCCTTCAAAAACACACTGATTGAATTAAAATCCAATCTAACTAATACTGACATCAAAATTGCATGGGCAACTAAAGGATTTAATCCAGATGATGGTTGTTTACTTCATGAAATAGTCGCAAAAATATTCGATCACGATACACCTGCCGCTATTCTATCAGGGCCTACTTTTGCCAATGAAGTTGCTGCAAGATTACCCACCGCAATAACAATAGCCTCTACTCAACTAGAGTTTGCTAAACAAATAAGTGACATACTACATGGTGAATTATTCAGAACTTACACAAGCTCAGATGTTATTGGTGTAGAAGTTGGTGGTGCAATAAAGAACGTTTTGGCTATTGCAGCTGGTATTGCCGATGGCTTAGGGTTTGGCGCCAATACTAGAGCTGCTTTAATTACACGGGGCCTAAATGAAATCATTAGGCTGGGTATAACACTTGGCGGCAAACCAGAAACATTTATGGGCTTAGCGGGGCTGGGAGATTTAGTTCTAACCTGTACTGATAACCAATCCAGAAATAGACGTTTTGGACTTGCGTTGGGCTTAGGTAAAGACATAACACAAGCAAGACAAGAAATTGGACAAGAAATTGAAGGAATTTCAGCGGCTAAAGAAACTTACTTGCTAGCAAAAAAATATAATGTGGACATGCCTATTGCAACTCAAACCTATAAAGTTTTATATGAGAATATGTCTCCACTGACTGCCGTACAAAATTTATTAGGGCGTGAACAAAAAGCGGAGTCTTAAATAACACGCTGATTAAAATTTATGTATCCTGTTCATATTTTCGTCTGATAGCTTCCTCCCTCGCATCATTTATTTCTCTCATAATGCTACGAACATCAGCTTTTTTTGTGCTACCTTCGAATTTACCTGTCAATTTTGTATCGGGAGTCAAGTTACCACTTTCATAGAATTTCCAGATTTCTTTTCCATATTGAGTAGCGAGTAATTCCGGAGCAAAACGACCAAAATAACTAGACATATTATTAACATCCCGCTCAAGCATAACTCCCGCATTATTATTAGCCGCAGCATCAACCGCTTGAGGCAAATCGATAATTACGGGACCATCTGAATCAACAAGTACATTGAACTCAGACAAATCCCCATGCACAATACCTGCGCATAGCATACGAACAATCTCTTTAATTAAAACAGTATGAAGCTCTAATGCTTCTTCAATACTAAAAAACAGATCATTAAGTCTGGGAGCTGCAGCTCCATCAGCATCTGTAACCAGCTCCATTAAAAGAACACCCTCAACAAAATTATATGGTTTCGGTACCCTAACACCGGCAAACGCTAACCGGTATAAAGCATCAACTTCAGCATTTTGCCAAACCTCTTCTTGTTGCTGCCTTCCAAATCGAGTATTTTTTTGCATTGCCCTTGCTTGCCGGCTATTTCTTACCTTTCTACCCTCTTGATATAACGCTTGTTTATGGAAACCACGTTTATTTGCCTCCTTGTAAACCTTTGCACATCGTATCTCACCCTCAGAAAGAACAACGTAGACAGCTGCTTCTTTTCCACTTTTCAATGGGCGAATCACTTCATCAATAAGCCCATCACGAACTAAGGGCTCAAGACTTTTAGGCGTTTTCATTAATGTCCTCTGTCAAAGTCAGTGAATAGAAAGTTATGAAATTATGCAATGTAAAAAATTTGAGGCTGAATTAAGCCATTCTAATTAATAGAGTTTAATCTATTCAACACACCCAATGCAGCAGCTCGACCTGTAGAAAAACAAGCCGTTAACAAATAACCACCCGTTGGAGCATCCCAATTCAACATTTCACCCGCGCAAAATACACCGGGTATTGTTTTAATCATCAAATGTTGATCAAGTACATCAAAATTAACACCGCCAGAACTACTTATTGCCTCTTCAATTGGACGGGGAGACAGTAATTTAATAGGTAATTTTTTAATAGCTGCACTTAATATTTTGTTAGACGATAAATCTGCCTGTGAAAAAGCCTCCCTTAATAAAGCGGACTTTATGGCCTCTAGACCTAATTGTTTTCGTAAATAATTAGAAAAAGATAACTTGCCTTGGCTTTTACACAATTTATTTTCTATATCAGTTAGAGATAAGTGGGGTAATAAGTCTAAATAAATCATGGCAAATCCAAATTGTTCGATTTGAGTAGTTAGCAAAGACGAAAAACCGTATATTAATCCACCCTCAAAACCAGTAGTTGTAATCATTAACTCGCCTTGCTTGATAAAACAATGGCCATTTTCGTTAATAAACGATAATGAAACTGGTTTTAACGGTTTACCTACATACTTATGGATGAAATAATCAGATAAACTCGCATCAAATCCACAATTAGAAGATCGTAATGGAGTAATTACTACTCCGTCATTAATAAGTATACTTGTCCACTGACCTGTAGAACCTAACATTGGCCAACTCGCACCTCCTAATGCTAATAAAACAGCATCATATTCTTTATTGATAGAGCCCTGGGAGGTTGAAAAACTAAGAATGATTTTTTCATCAATAGTCCATCCCTCCCAATTATGACGCATATAAAACTTAACGCCCATGCTACGCAATCTATGTAACCATAGTCGTAATAATGGAGCTGCTTTCATTTCAATTGGGAAAACCCGGCCAGAAGTACCAACAAATGTATCAATTCCAAGATTTGAAAGCCATTCACGCAAATTGTTAGGTGTAAAATCTAATAAATATGACTCAAGAAAATCTTTACCTTGGCTGTACCGTGATATGAAGAGTTCAATATCTTCAGAGTGAGTTATATTCATTCCTCCTTTACCCGCCATGAGGAATTTACGACCAACAGAGGGCATCGAGTCATAGAGATCAACACATACATTAGCGTTACTTAATACTTCTGCAGCCATAAGTCCAGAAGGTCCGCCACCAATAACAGCCACTTTCTTTTCATGTAATTGAACTATTGAGTCTTGTGATTGGCAAATAATGGACGTCCTCTTAAAAAATGTATGATTATAGCGTCTTAAAATACAAAGTAAGCTTATTATACAATACAGATAAAAATCGAAATTCGTATGGAATAGAAATGGAAAAAACTGAAATTAATAATTTATTTAATGATATCCCAAATAAAATACCAGATGAAATTGTCGAATGTATACTGAAAAATCAAATTTTAACTATTGAACGTATTATATCAAAAGGACATAACACACCTGCTGGGCAATACTATGATCAAGATAGCAATGAATGGATCATCATACTACAAGGGCAAGCTAGGCTATCTTTTGAAGATCCTCACGAAGAAATAAGTATGGAGGTTGGTGATTATTTATTAATTCCTGCACACAAACGTCATAGGGTTGAATGGACAAAACCTGATATTGAAACACTCTGGTTAGCTATTCACTTTAACAAAATTCTTTAGGCAAAAAAAAACCCCGATGGAAATCGAGGTTTGATATTAAGCGCTTGGCAATTCCCTACTTTCGCATGGCAAACTGCCACACTATCATCGGCGCTAAACGGTTTCACTTCCGAGTTCGGGATGGGATCGGGTGGTTCA
>CAIXAE010000011.1 GCA_903917345.1 uncultured Methylococcaceae bacterium
GAAGGTGTAGAGATGGTAATGCCTGGCGATAATATTTCAGTAAAAGTAAAATTAATCTCACCGATTGCGATGGAAGATGGTTTACGCTTCGCGATTCGTGAAGGTGGTCGTACTGTCGGTGCTGGTGTTGTTGCATCAATAATAGAGTAATAAATATGTCAAATCAAACTATCAGAATCCGATTAAAATCATTCGATCATAAGTTAATTGATCAGTCGGCTGGCGAGATAGTAGAAACTGCAAGACGTACTGGTGCCCAAGTTAAGGGACCAATACCTTTGCCTACTAAAAAAGAACGTTTTACGATATTAATTTCACCACACGTTGATAAAGATGCGCGTGATCAGTATGAATTAAGAACGTACAAAAGATTGCTGGACATCGTCGAGCCAACAGAAAAAACAGTTGATGCACTGATGAAGTTGGATCTTGCAGCTGGTGTTGATGTACAAATCAAATTGAATTAAGAATAGAGGAATTGGCAGATGTCAATAGGTCTTATAGGTCGTAAATGTGGTATGACCAGAGTATTTTGTGAAGACGGTACATCAGTACCAGTTACTGTTCTCCAAATAGACTCAAATAGAGTTACCCAAGTGAAATGTGAAGATATTGATGGTTATAGATCAATACAAGTTTCAGCTGGAGAAAGAAAAGCATCTAGAGTTAATAAAGCCCTAGCTGGACATTATGCAGCTGCAAATTCAACAGCGGGAAGAGGTCTTTGGGAGTTTAGATTAGAAGATGGTGAAGGCGTTGAATTTACAAAGGGTTCAGAGCTGTCAGTAGATTTATTCTCAGCAGGACAGGTTGTTGACGTACAAGGTAAGAGTATTGGTAAGGGTTTTGCTGGTGGTATAAAAAGACACCACTTTAGTATGCAAGATGCGACACATGGTAACTCTAGATCACACAGGGTGCTCGGTTCTATTGGTATGTGTCAAACTCCCGGTCGTGTATTTAAAGGGAAAAAAATGGAAGGCCATCTTGGTAACGTCACAAGAACCGTCCAAAATTTGACTATACAAGCAGTTGATGTTGAGAGAAATTTAATTTTAGTGAAGGGTGCAGTTCCTGGAGCTAAGGGTGGGGATGTTATAATTACTCCCGCTATGAAAATGCGAAATAAAGGTTAAGCCATGGGATTGCATATACCTGCTATAAATGAAAACGATTTATCTGGAAATATTGATGTAAGTGAGTCAGTTTTCGGTCAATCATACAACGAAACTTTAATACATCAATTAGTGGTTCGCTATATGGCTGGATCACGTGCTGGAACAAAGAGTCAAAAAACACGATCTGATGTAAGTGGTGGTGGATCAAAGCCGTGGCGTCAAAAAGGAACTGGTAGAGCTAGATCTGGTACTACTAGAAGTCCTGTATGGAGAACAGGTGGTGTAGCATTCGCTGCAAGACCAAGATCATATGATCAGAAATTGAATAAAAAAATGTTTAGAGTTGGAATCAAATCGATTTTGTCTGAACTATTAAGACAAGAGAGATTGGTTGTAAGTAGTGATATCTTAACAGTCACTTCAAAAACAAAAGATTTATTCAATAAACTCAAAACTGTTGATGCCAATAGAATATTAATTGTTGTTGAGGCAATTAATGTTAATTTGGCTTTAGCTTCAAGAAACATACCTTATGTTGAAGTTATTGAGGCTATTAACTTGAATCCAGTTCTATTGGTATCTGCTGATAAAGTGATTGCAACTCCTGGTGCATTGAAATTGTTAGAAGAGAGATTAGCATGAGTTTAAATTCATATTTATTAGCAGGAATATTAGAAGCACCAATAATTTCTGAAAAAAGCACAAATGCGGCAGAAAAGAATAATCAGTTCGTATTTAAAGTAAAAAAATCTGCAACAAAAAAACAAGTAAAAAGTGCGGTAGAGTTAATGTTTGAAGTTGATGTTGAGTCAGTTCATGTCCTTAATGTAAAAGGAAAAATTAAAAGAGCTGGTAAAACTATGGGAAAACGTTCTGATTGGAAAAAAGCATATGTAAAGCTTAAACCTGGTCATGATATAGAATTTTCTGCTGCATAAATTATTACAGTAAAATATCAATAGGAAACGGTAGAAAGCATGGCGATTGTAAAATCAAAACCGACGTCACCGGGATCACGGTTTGTAGTTCGAATTAAAAATGATGAATTACATAAAGGTAAACCCTTTTCACCTTTACTGGCAAAAAAATGTAAAAGTGGCGGTCGTAATAATCAAGGGCGTATAACAACGCGTCATATAGGTGGTGGTCATAAGCAGCACTATCGTATCGTAGATTTTAAACGAAATAAAATTGATATTCCTGCGATTGTAGAGCGTTTAGAATATGATCCTAATAGAACGGCTAATATAGCCTTGATTCTTTTCAAGGATGGGGAAAGACGATATATTATTGCTCCCAAAGGTATTGCAGTCGGTCAGGAAATAATATCTTCAGATACGGTGCCTGTTAAGCCTGGTAATTGTATGCCGCTACGAAATATTCCAATGGGTACAACTGTTCATTGTGTGGAATTAAAGCCTGGTAAGGGCGCTCAGATTGCTAGAAGTGCTGGTACTTCAGTGCAATTGGTTGCAAGAGACGGAGCACACGCGACAATCAGATTGAGATCAGGTGAAATGAGAAAAGTTATGGCTGATTGTAAAGCTGTGATTGGAGAAGTTTCAAATTCCGAACATAATTTAGCGTCGCTTGGAAAAGCAGGTGCATCAAGATGGAAAGGTGTAAGGCCTACAGTTCGTGGTGTTGTTATGAATCCTGTTGACCATCCACATGGTGGTGGTGAGGGTCGTACATCAGGTGGTAGACATCCAGTATCGCCATGGGGTATGCCTACTAAGGGATACAAAACCAGAAAAAATAAACGTACAGATAATATGATTATCAGACGTCGTAAGCAGAAATAGAGAGGTTTCATAGTGCCGCGTTCAATTAAAAAAGGTCCTTTTATTGATCATCATCTTTTGAAAAAAGTTGAAGATGCGTTGAGTAATAATAATAGGAAACCAATTAAAACTTGGTCAAGAAGATCTATGATTATTCCAGATATGTTGGGATTAACAATAGCAATTCACAATGGAAAGTTACATATTCCCGTTTTAATATCTGAGAATATGGTTGGTCATAAATTAGGTGAATTTGCACCTACACGTACATATAAAGGCCATGTGGCTGATAAGAAATCTAGGTAAGTGATATATGGAAACTAAAGCAACATTAAAAAACGCTCCGTTATCAGCACAAAAAGCCAGACTTGTTGGTGATCAAATACGTGGTTTATCAGTGGAAAATGCAATTAATACACTTAAGTTTAGTTCTAAGAAAGCTGCGGCTATTTTTACTAAAATACTAGAGTCTGCAATTGCAAATGCAGAGCACAATGAAAGTGCTGATATTGACGAATTAAAAGTAACTACTGTATTTGTCAATGAAGGTGCAACCATGAAAAGATTTAGGGCAAGAGCTAAAGGAAATGCGAATCATATCCTAAAAAGAACCTGCCATATTACAGTTAAAGTAGCAGAATACGAGTAGAGGCATAAATATGGGTCAAAAAGTACATCCAACTGGTATACGATTAGGTATAGTAAAGGACTGGAATTCAAGATGGTATGCAAGTACTCAAGATTATTCTAAGTATCTATTCCAAGATATTAAAGTAAGAGAATTTCTTAAAAAGAAACTAGCTCATGCCTCTGTTAGCAAAATACAAATTAATAGACCAGCTAATAATGCACATATAACTATTCACTCAGCTCGACCTGGTATCGTAATAGGTAAGAAAGGTGAAGACATTGACGTTCTTCGCTTAGAAATATCAAAAATGATCGGTGTGCCAGTTCAACTTAATGTTGAAGAAATCAGAAAGCCTGAATTAGATGCTCAATTAGTTGCTGAAGGTGTAGCGCAACAATTAGAAAAACGCATCATGTATAGACGTGCTATGAAAAGAGCAGTTACTAATACAATGAGATTAGGTGCAGAAGGCATTAAAATCAATGTTGGTGGTCGTTTAAATGGTGCTGAAATTGCTAGAAGTGAATGGTATCGCGAAGGTAGAGTCCCTTTGCATACTCTCCGTGCGGATATAGATTACGCTACTGCTGAAGCTCACACTACTTATGGAATTATAGGTATTAAAGTGTGGATTTTTAAAGGAGAGGTTTTCGATATGGATGCGCATCTAGCTTCTATTAACTCTGATACTAAGAAATAGTTGAAGGAACAAAATTATGCTTCAACCTAAAAGAACAAAATTCCGTAAGCAACATAAAGGCAGAAATAACGGTACTGCTGTAAGAGGATCATCTGTTAGTTTTGGTGAATTCGGTTTAAAATCAATTGGACGTGGCAGAATTACTGCTCGTCAAATAGAAGCTGCCCGTAGAACGATTACGCGTCACGTTAAAAGGGGTGGCAAACTATGGATCAGAATATTCCCGGATAAACCTATTACAAAGAAACCATTAGAAGTTCGTATGGGAAAAGGAAAAGGTAGTGTAGAATATTGGGTTGCTCAAGTGAGACCTGGAACTATGCTATATGAAATCCAAGGTGTATCTGAGGAATTGGCACGTGAAGCATTCGCTTTAGCGGCAGCTAAGCTACCATTAAAAACATTGTTTACTGCACGGACTATAATGTAATGAAAGCAAGTGAATTACGTACTAAAAGTACTGAAGAATTAGAAAAATTGTTGGTTGAATTATCTCGTGAAAAGTTTAACCTTAAAATGCAAAATGGAATTGGTCAGTTATCGAAACCTGATCAGGTAAAAAAAGTAAGAAGAAATGTTGCGCGAATACACACTCTTCTTAATCAAAAAGTGAGCGCATAATAATGACTGATAATCAAACTAAGTTACGCACTATTACTGGTAAAGTCGTCAGCAACAAAATGGACAAAACTATTACAGTTCTAGTTGAACGTGTTGTAAAACATCCTGTATATGGTAAATATATTAAGCGCTCAACTAAGATGATGGCTCATGATGAGCAAAATAGTTGTAATGAAGGTGATGTGGTGTCAATTACGTCATGTCGCCCTATGTCTAAAAATAAAACATTTAAATTAGTTGCTGTTATAGATGCAGCAAAAAAATAATTGTTTTTTTATATAATAATTTAGGAATAAATCATGATTCAGATGCAAACTAACCTTGACGTCGCCGATAATAGCGGTGCAAAAAGGGTCATGTGTATCAAAGTACTTGGTGGTTCTCATCGAAGATATGCTGGTATTGGCGATATCATTAAGGTGAGCATAAAAGATGCAATACCACGTGGTAGAGTTAAAAAAGGTGAAGTTTACAATGCTTTAGTTGTAAGAACTAGAAAAGGCGTTCGTAGGCCTGATGGTTCTGTAATACGTTTTGATGGCAATTCTGCAGTTATATTAAATAATAATCTGCAGCCCTTAGGTACTCGTATTTTTGGTCCTGTCACACGTGAGTTAAGAGGAGAAAAATTCATGAAAATTATCTCTTTAGCTCCTGAAGTATTATAAGGTTACTATAATGGCAAAGATTAAAAAAGGCGACGACGTAATAGTTCGTACAGGTAAAGATAAAGGTAAAAGCGGTAGGGTCTCTAAAGTACTGAAAGATAATAAAGTATTAGTTGAAGGGATTAACCAAGTAAAGAAGAATCAAAAAGCAAATCCTAATACAGGAATTAGTGGCGGAATAATCACAAAAGAAATGCCAATTAATATTTCTAACGTTGGTTTGTATAATCCACAAACAAAAAAAGCTGATAAAGTTGGTTATAAAGTACTAGATGATGGTAGAAAAGTCAGGTACTTCAAATCAACTAATGAAGTAATTGACGTTTAGGTTGGGGATATATTATGGCTAGATTAGAAACAGTATATAAAGAAAAAGTGTTGCCTGCTTTAATAGAGCAGTTTGGTTATAAATCTGTTATGCAAGCACCAAGAATCACTAAAATTACACTTAATATGGGTGTAGGTGGCGCAGTAGCAGACAAAAAAATATTACAATCTGCATTATCAGATATGGAGAAAATATCTGGTCAAAAACCGGTTGTAACATTAGCAAGAAAGTCTATTGCTGGATTTAAAATACGTGACGATATGCCTATCGGATGTAAAGTTACCTTACGAAGTGACCGTATGTTTGAGTTTCTTGATAGACTTATCAGTATATCAATTCCAAGAATACGAGACTTCAGAGGATTAAGTTCTAAGAGCTTTGACGGTAGAGGAAATTACTCGATGGGTGTTAAAGAACAGATAATTTTTCCAGAAATTGATTATGATAAAATCGATGCTCTTCGTGGTATGGATATTACTATAACAACAACTGCGCAGACTAACGAAGAAGGTCTTGCGTTACTTAAGTTATTTAATTTTCCATTCAAGAATTAAAAGGTATTTATCATGGCAAAAAAATCAATGATCGCTCGTGAAGAAAAGCGAAAAAAATTAGTTTCTAAATTTAGTGTTAAGCGAAATACGCTTAAAGAATTAATTAGAGATCCTAATACAAGCTACGAGGATAAAGATAAAGCTCAATTACAACTCCAAAAATTACCAAGGGATTCAAGTGTTACTCGAATTAGAAATCGATGTAATTTAACTGGACGTCCTCATGGGTATTATCGCAAGTTCGGTCTAAGTCGTAATAAACTTAGAGAGGCAACAATGCGTGGTGATGTTCCTGGTGTAGTCAAGGCAAGTTGGTAAGATCTGTTAGATCAAGTTTGGAGAAATAGAGATGAGTATGACAGACCCAGTAGCAGATATGCTAACTCGTATAAGAAACGGGCAATCTGCTGGCAAGAAAAATATAAAACAACCTTCATCTAAATTGAAAGTTTCAATTGCTAAAGTTCTTAAAGATGAAGGATATATTACAGATTACACGACTGAATTGAACGGTAGTCATACTGTTATGACGGTTGAGTTGAAGTATTACAAAGGTGTTCCTGTAATTGAATCAATTAAAAGAGTTAGTAGACCAGGTTTACGTATATATAAATCTAAAGACGAATTGCCAAAAGTTCTTGGCGGCTTGGGTATTGCTATTGTTTCAACATCTAATGGCGTTATGACTGATAGAGCTGCACGTGCAATTGGGCATGGCGGTGAAGTTATTTGTACTGTCTGTTAATATAGGTGATTAATGTCTAGAATAGCGAAATCTCCCGTCAATGTACCAAAAGATGTCGAGATAAAATTAGTTGGAAACAACTTGACTGTGAAGGGATCTAAAGGTGAACTAACACATATTTTAAATTCTAATGTTAGTATTGCAATTAATAAAGACGTTGCTAACATCGAATGGAATTCTGAAGATAAAGTTGCAACAGCGCAAGCTGGAACAGCAAGAGCTCTTCTAAATAATATGGTTGTAGGTGTTTCAGAAGGATTTGAGAGAAAACTTACACTAATTGGTGTAGGTTATAGGGCAGCTGCTAAAGATAATATTCTAAACCTATCTTTAGGATTTTCACATCCAGTTGATTTTATTGTTCCTGCTGGCATTACAGTAGAAACACCTTCACAAACTGAAATAATCGTGAAAGGTACTGATAAGCAATTAGTAGGCGAAGTGTCTGCTAAAATCCGAGCTTATCGTCCACCAGAACCTTACAAAGGTAAAGGCGTCAGGTATTCTGATGAGCATGTTGTAAGAAAAGAAGCTAAAAAGAAGTAAGGTAGCGTAATGGATAAGAAACAATCTCGTATGAAAAGAGCGTTAAAACTTCGTTCTAAAATTAAAAGTTTAAGTGCAACAAGATTATCGGTTCATAAAACTGCATTACATATTTACGCACAAATAATTTCTGGCGACGGTGCAAAAACGATCGTTAGCGCATCTACAAATCAAGATAGTATCAAATCAACATTAAAATATACAGGTAACGTTGAAGCAGCTACTATGGTAGGTAAATTAATTGCTGAAAAAGCTATAGCTGCGGGTGTGACAGAAGTAGCATTTGATAGATCTGGTTTTAAATACCATGGTCGTGTTAAGGCATTAGCTGATGCTGCTCGTGAAGCTGGTTTAAAATTTTAGGAGATAAGTGTGGCTACTGCAAATGCACAAATAAGCACAGATGGTTTACAAGAAAAGTTAGTAAATGTTAGACGTGTCGCCAAAGTTGTTAAAGGTGGTAGAGTCTTTGGTTTTACGGCTTTAACTGTTGTAGGTGATGGAGAAGGTAGGGTAGGTTATGGTGTTAGTAAAGCAAGAGAAGTACCAATAGCTATTCAAAAGTCATTAGAACAAGCAAGAAAAAACATGCGTAAAGTATCCTTAAAAGGCGATACTTTACAATATCCTATTATGAATACAACTGGTGCAGCTAAAGTTTACATGCAGCCTGCATCTGAAGGTACAGGAATTATTGCAGGAGGTGCGATGAGAGCTGTATTTGAGGTTGTAGGTGTTCATAATGTACTTGCAAAATGTATTGGAACTAGTAATCCCATTAATGTTGTAAGAGCAACTATTAATGGTTTAACTGGCATGCATAACGCTCATCAGATAGCTGCTAAACGTGGTTTATCTGTAGACCAAATTATTGGGTAGTTAAAATGACTAGTTTGAAATTAAATGTCACAATGATAAAAAGTAAATTCGGACGATTACCTAAACATCAAGCTTGCTTAAAAGGTTTAGGTTTAAGAAAAATCAATCAATCTGTTATCGTACTAAATACTCCTGAAAATAAAGGCATGATAAATAAAGTTTCTTATATGCTTAAAGTGGAGGAAATTTAATGTTTTTAAATACAATTCAATCTGCTGAAGGTGCTCGTAAAAAACGTGTCAGAGTAGGTAGGGGCATCGGTTGTACTTTAGGTAAAACTTGTGGACGAGGTCATAAAGGTCAAAAGGCTCGTAGCGGTGGTTTTCATAAGGTAGGCTTTGAAGGTGGTCAAATGCCATTGCAACGTAGACTACCTAAGGTCGGTTTTAAGTCACTGAAAAGTAAATATTCGGCTGAAGTTAGATTAAGTGAAATTAATAATTTATCCGAACTAGAAATAGATTTAAAAACATTAATTGACGCAAATATTGTTCCGGTATTTACTAAAACTGCAAAAATCATCCAATCAGGATTGATTAATAAATCTGTTGTCATTAAAGGACTTAAAGTTACTCCAGGTGCTCGTAATTCTATTGAAGCAGCTGGCGGAAAAATTGAGGCTTAAGTAGTGTCTTCTTCTAAATTACAAAATAAAAGTAATGGTCTATCTGAATTAAAAGATAGACTGTTATTTGTTGTAGGTGCATTAGTAGTATACAGAATTGGATCACACATACCTGTTCCTGGTATCGATCCTAAGGCGCTTGCTGCAATGTTTGAGCAGCAAAGTGGTTCTATACTAGATATGTTTAATATGTTCTCGGGTGGTGCTTTGATGCGCCTGAGTCTTTTTGCGTTAGGTATCATGCCATATATTTCTGCATCAATCATAATGCAATTAATGACGGTTGTTTTGCCAAGCATGGAACAATTGAAGAAAGAAGGTGAGTCTGGACGTAGAAAAATATCACAGTTTACTAGATACGGAACGGTTGTGCTTGCAACATTCCAAGCAATTGGAATATCTATAGCCTTACAAAATCAAACTGCTGGTGGATTATCAGTAGTTTTAAATTCTGGAATAGGATTTATTGCAATAACTACAATTACATTAGTAACAGGAACTGTTTTCCTAATGTGGTTAGGTGAGCAGGTTACTGAGCGTGGTATCGGCAACGGTATTTCAATGATCATTTTTTCAGGCATTGTATCTGGCCTACCTAAAGCAATAGGTGGTACGTTGGAACTGGCTAGAACCGGCGAAATGAACAGCGCTTTTATCATTATGTTATTTCTTCTATCTATTTCAGTAACTGCTTTAGTTGTTTTCGTTGAGAGAGGGCAGCGTAGGATTGTTATTAATTATCCTAAGAGGCAGGAAGGTCGTAAATTATATGGTGGTCAAAGTAGCTTTTTGCCTTTGAAGATAAATATGGCAGGTGTAATTCCTCCAATTTTCGCTTCTAGCATTATTCTTTTTCCAGCAACAATTGCTGGCTGGTTCGGTGATACTGATGGTTTATCTTGGTTACAAGATATTGCAACTATGTTATCACCTGGACAGCCTGTATATGTATTGATATACGCAACTGCAATTATTTTCTTTTGTTTTTTTTATACAGCATTGGTTTTTAATTCAAAAGAAACTGCTGATAACTTAAAGAAATCTGGTGCATTTTTGCCAGGCATAAGGCCGGGTTTACAGACATCAAATTATATTGATAAAGTTATGACTAGATTGACACTGATTGGTGCATTCTACATAACCTTAGTTTGTTTGCTACCTGAGTTCTTAATCGTTTATTGGAATGTCCCATTTTATTTCGGTGGTACTTCATTATTAATTATAGTTGTTGTGGTTATGGATTTTATATCCCAGATTCAAACTCACGTTATGTCGCAACAATACGAAGGATTGATGAAAAAATCCAACTTAAAAAAATAACTAAGAAATATATTTTCGCAGGAGTACAAATATGAAAGTAAGAGCCTCAGTCAAAGCAATTTGCAGAAACTGTAAAATTGTTAAAAGAAACGGCGTTGTTAGAGTAATTTGTGTCGATGGTAGACACAAACAGAGACAAGGTTAAATTTTGTTGCGACAGAAGCATTCAAATGTTATACTTCTGCGCTTAACTTTAGATTGCTACAAGGGGAGTATCTAGATGGCACGTATTGCCGGGATTAATATACCAGATCATAAACATGCGGTTATAGCTTTAACTGCTATTTATGGTGTTGGGCGTCAAACTGCAAGTGAAATTTGTGAAAAAGTTGGTATTCAAACGTCAGTTAAAATTAAAGAATTGACAGAGGAACAATTAGAGTCAATTCGTAGTGTGGTTTCAAAAATGACAGTAGAGGGTGATCTCCGTCGTGAGGTCTCAATGAATATCAAACGTTTGATGGATCTTGGCTGCTATCGTGGTATAAGGCATCGTCGTGGTTTACCTTTAAGAGGACAAAGAACACGAACTAATGCTCGTACTCGTAAAGGTCCCCGTAAACCAATTAGAAAATAAGTACCCCTTAGAGGTTTTAATTAATGGCTAGTCCAAATCGCGCTAGAAAACGTATAAAAAAAGAAGTGGCTGACGGTATTGTGCACGTACATGCTTCGTTTAATAACACAATTATCACTATTACTGATAGAAAAGGTAATGCTCTATCATGGGCTACTTCTGGAGGTTCAGGTTTCAGAGGGTCAAGAAAAAGCACCCCATTCGCTGCTCAAGTAGCCGCAGAAAAAGCTGGAATAGTCGCTCAAGAATTTGGCATGAAAAATCTTGATGTTATGATTAAAGGTCCTGGTCCAGGTCGTGAATCTGCCGTACGTTCTTTGAATAACTTAGGTTTTAAAATTAATAACATCGTTGATGTGACGCCAATTCCACACAATGGATGTCGTCCTCCTAAGAAACGTCGCGTATAGAATCGGAGTTGTAAAATGGCAAGATATCTTGGACCTACTTGTAAATTAAGTAGAAGAGAAGGAACTGATCTGTTTTTAAAAAGCAGAGGAAAGTCTCTAGAAAATAAATGTAAATTAGATCAAAGGCCCGGTCAACATGGTACTAAACGTACAAGAAATTCTGACTATGCCCTACAGTTAAGAGCAAAACAAAGATTACGTCGTATCTATGGTATTTTGGAAAAGCAATTCAGGAATTATTATAAAATTGCTGATTTGAAAAAAGGCGCTACAGGTGAAAACCTTTTAAACTTATTAGAATCTAGATTAGATAACGTTGTCTATCGAATGGGATTTGCAAGTACACGCGCAGAAGCACGTCAATTGGTTTCACATAAATCTATTATGATTAATGGATCATTAATTAATGTCCCTTCTTATCAAGTAACCCCTGGTGATGCAATTACGATAAGAGAAAAATCAAAAAAACAACAACGTATTGTTGATGCGCTAAGTGTAACTGAGCAATACGGATATCCATCATGGGTTGAAGTTAATTCAAAAGAAATGACAGGGGTCTTTAGTTCATTACCTGATCGTGTAGATTTAGGTAGTGATATTAACGAACAACTAGTAGTAGAACTTTACTCTAAATAATAGTAGTACTGAGGGATATAAATGCAGAATCCTATTTCTGGCTTATTAAAGCCAAGATTAGTAGAAGTCGAATGTAAGTCGCCTAATCATTCCAGGATTGTAATAGAGCCACTAGAGCGTGGTTTTGGGCACTCACTTGGTAATGCATTAAGACGAGTATTATTGTCAACTATACCCGGGTGTGCAGTTACTGATGTAGAAATCGAAGGAGTTTTGCACGAGTACACTACTATTGATGGTGTTCAAGAAGATGTCATCGATATATTGTTAAACTTAAAGAAACTTGCAGTTATTCTTCATTCTAAAGATGAAGTTGAGCTTATTTTAAGTAAAACTGGAACAGGTCCCGTTACAGCTTCAGATATTCTTTTGCCACATGACGTTGAGATTGTAAATCCAGAACTTGTTATAGCTAATTTAACTCAGGTTGGTGTTGTACTTAATATGAAAATTAGAGTGCGACGTGGAAGAGGTTATGAGCCAGTAAGTGTTCGTAAGCTTAATTCTGAAAATACATTTGTAGTCGGTGCATTACAATTAGACGCTGCTTATAGTCCAATTGTTAAAGTTGCCTATCAAGTTGAAAGTACTCGTGTTGAGCAACGAACTAATTTAGATAAATTAGTTATTGAGCTTGAGACAAATGGAACTGTTGATCCAGAGACTACTATAAAGCTTGCGGCTACTATTCTTCATGATCAACTTTCAGTATTTGTTGATTTTGAAAAGGTAAATGATCAAATTGATGATGATGAAGTTGAGGTTGTCGAAATATTTGATCCTGTATTATTACGTCCTGTTGATGATCTTGAATTAACAGTTCGATCTGCTAATTGTCTTAAAGCTGAGAACATTTTCTATATTGGTGATTTAATTCAACGTACAGAAGTTGAATTATTAAAAACACCAAATTTAGGTAAAAAATCTCTTACAGAAATTAAAGATATATTAGCACTCAAAGGATTGTCACTTGGTATGCGTCTAGAAAATTGGCCGCCAGAGAACTTAGCTGACCATTCACACGCAATAACAACACTTTAACATTAGGTCTTTTTATTTATGAGACATCGTAAGTCAGGTAGAAAATTAAACATTACTAGCAGCCATCGTAAAGCGTTGTTCAGTAACATGGCAAATTCACTGTTTAAGCATGAGTTGATTAAAACAACATTGCCTAAAGCTAAGGAATTAAGAAGTTTTGCAGAGCCATTAATCACACTTTCTAAGGAAGATAGCGTTGCTAAAAGAAGAATTGCATTTGCTAGGTTGCGTGATCGTGATATGGTTACTAAATTATTCAATGAGTTAGGTCCAAGATACAAAACTAGAGCGGGTGGTTATTTACGCATCATGAAGTGTGGTTTCAGACCTGGTGATGATGCTCCTATGGCTTATGTTGAATTAGTTGATAGAGCTGAATAATCAGTTTTATTCATACATAAAAAAAGCCGGTTATACCGGCTTTTTTTATGTCTAAAATAATGTATAACACTGTCATAAGTCAGCGTTATACATATGTTTTATTGTTCTAATAAATCAATTTTATTTTCTTTACCGTTCCACTCATCAGCGCCATCCAAAGGAGATTTTACTTCAGTAATGCTTGGCCAATTTTTAGATAGCTCTGCGTTTAGCTCAGCAAATTTTTCTTGTCCTTCTGGGAGTTCATCTTCTGCAAAAATTGCGTTAGCAGGGCATTCTGGTTCGCACAATGTGCAATCAATACATTCATCTGGGTCAATTACAAGAAAGTTTGGACCTTCATGGAAGCAGTCAACAGGACATACGTCAACACAGTCAGTAAATTTACATTTAATACAGTTTTCAGTGACTACAAAAGCCATAATTTATCCGGGAAAAAGTTTAGGGAACATAATTTATAATCCGAACATTTTATCAGAAAGGATGCCGCGATTAAATACTAACTTTTCTTAATTTAATATTTCTTTCTTTACAAATGAAGTGAAGATACCATTAGTATCTTCTAGTTTTTTGACTTCTGCTTTTTTTAAGCCTTGTCGAGCGAGCGCTCTTAATTGATCATCTGCAAATTTCTGTTCTGGTCTAGAGGGTATTGAAATTGCTTTTTTATAGTACTTTTCTGCTTCATCTAATTGATTGAGCGATAATAGAAATTCAGCATAAAAATAATTACTCTCTAGACCTTCTGGATTTATCTTAATGGCATTCTCAAACATATACTTAGCTACATTTTCATCGCCAAAACCAATAGGCCATAAAGGTGTCATGTAATAAAGGGCACCAAGTGTTACATAGGCAGATCCACCCAGTGCTGCTGGGTCTCTTTTGATGGCTTCTTGTAACAAATCATGGGCATCATGAATATTTTCTAAAGCCTTTACTGCATTGATATGGTCTGCGTTACAGGCCTTTATGATGGCTTCCCATATTAACGGTTCAGCTTTGTTGGGATATTCTTTAGCTAAATGCATTACTTTCGAATAGAGCTTGTTGTACGCAATTTCTTGTTTCTTATCAGGGGTATTGTAATGAATAATCGCCCACTCAGACTCTATATCTTGTAAAGAGTCATTTAAGCTCCCTGCAAAACACTGAGCTGACAGTATCATTAGTGCAACAATCGTTGTTTTTTTCATACAGTCCAATATATATGATAATCGTTTGTATATCAATAGACTCCATCAACTATTCACCACTGATTATAAGGATTATTGGCTAGATTGTTGTTGTAGTATCTCAAATCTTCAGTTACTTCTATTCCAATCCATTCTGGATGTTCGAAATTACTGTTTTGCGATGCTAATTCAATTTCTGCAACAATTAGCCCTTGATTATCACCATGAAATTCATCTATTTCCCATATATTGCCTTTATGTAGCACATAGTGACGTGTTTTTTCAATGATGGGTTTTTTACAGAGTTGATCAATAATTTCTAATGCATCTTTGTAAGGGATTTCATATTCATACTCACTTCTTTGATTTCCAATGGTGGCTGATTTAATATTTAACCATGCCTTATCATCACTTATTCTTATCCTAATTGAGCTGGTAGGTAGTGAGTTTAAATAGCCTTGTTTAAAGATCACTGACTTATTGACGTTACTGCGCCAACTATCATTACTTAACAAAAACTTATGCTCTATTTCAATGGCCATTATTTTTACCGCAGTTATTTGATTTATCGCATAAGGGAGGAGTTTGCGTTTCTGAGCACCCACATAAGTATAAAGTTTTGGATGTTTCGGCAATAAACTTAAATGATTTTTTAGTAGAGAACTCTCTATGAGCGTTATCACACAAAGGCATATTTTTACTAAAGCCACAGGTACACCAAGAATATTGTTTGCCTTCGATAACATCTACGGCTAAAGGAGCGTTTATTTTAGTTTGCATAATTTACAATTATTTGCGTTTTAAATGGTTAGTAGGAAGCGTAATAGTCAATAATACGATGCATCAATTCCATGTATATATTATTGTTTTTGCGAGATATCTATTTATTTTAAATATGCTTAAAGTCCTGCTTTATTTAATTGTCTAGCAATGCTAAAGTTACAGGCAATCAAAATTTTGATTTTAATTATAACCACTCTTAAGAGTATTTCTTTTAAACTTTGTATTAGGACATTCACATGGCTTTTGAATTACCCGCATTACCTTACGCTAGTAACCGATTAGTACCTTATATTTCAGAAGAAACTTTAGAGTTTCATCATGGTAAACATCACCAAACTTATGTTACTAACTTAAACAATTTAGTACCTGGCACTGAGTTCGAAGGATTATCATTAGAAGAAATTATCTTAAAGTCTTCTGGTCCTATATTCAATAATGCAGCACAAGTATGGAACCACACTTTCTATTGGAACAGTTTAATTCCAAATGGTGGCGGTGCTCCAACAGGTGCACTAGCTGACTTAATCAACAGCACTTTTGGTTCATTTGATAAATTTAAAGAAGAATTCACTAAATGTGCTGTGACTACATTCGGTTCAGGTTGGGCTTGGTTAGTTAAAAATGCTGATGGTACATTAGCGCTTGTTAGCACTAGTAACGCAGGTTGCCCTTTAACTACAGGCCAAACACCATTATTAACATGTGACGTTTGGGAACACGCTTATTACATCGATTATCGTAATGCGCGTCCAGCTTATTTAGAAGCTTTCTGGGCATTAGTTAACTGGGATTTCGCAGCAGCTAACTACAAGGCTTAAGTTTTACTCTCACTGCCTCTATACTTTACTATATAGAGGCAGTTTTTACCTCTCGATACCCACTCTGAATAGCACGTTAACTTTTTAGTTGTTTCGGCTCATTCTACTGTCATCACACATTAATTCTTACTCATTATGCGATTAAAACTGTTACTTCTTTGGTTGTTTTTACCGGAAGTTGTTTTTGCGCAAGCATCAATGCCTGCAGAAATTACGCCACCCAAGGGTCATACACCCTATCTAACAGTTTATGCAAAAGGCGTGCAGATATATCAATGTACGTTTAATCAGGGGGATTATTCATGGCAGGTGCAGGCGCCTGAGGCAACGCTTTTTAATGAAAAACATGAGGTCATAGGTAATCATTACAAAGGACCTATTTGGGAGTATAAGAAAGGCAGTCATGTCGTAGGTAAAGTTCTTAACTCGGTAAATAAAACACCTACGGCTATCTCTTGGCTATTGGTTGAGGTTGTGTCTCATCAAGGTGATGGACCTTTCTCGGCAGCGAGTTATATCAATCGATATGACACAAGTGAAGGACTTGCGCCACTAAATGGCTGTAATGCTAACCATTTAGGGAGTGAGAAACGCATACCTTACAGCGCCCATTATCTATTCTATAAGATAGCTAAGCTTTAATTTAGGTAAGACGTATTTCATGCTACGTTAATACATTTCCTAAAAGCCAGTTGAAGGCCATACATTCAGTCTTGGATTAAGCCTCACTAGGCTTATCACTGTTGATTCTTATATAAAGTAAAAACAGCTTTATCTGCTAGTGTCTTGATTTAATATTTCCTTTAAAAAAGGAATGGTCAGTTTGCGTTTAGCAGCTAAAGACGCATGATCCAGATCTATCAATAACGCCCATAAATAATTCAAATCTCGATCATAATGCGTCAGGATAAATCGGGCAGTTTGCACAGAGATATCAAAACCCATATGCCCGGCTTTAAATATTAAGGCAGCCGTTTTATCATCATCATCTAAAGCCTTTAACTTGAGTGTTAAGCCCCAATTTAAACGGGTCTTAAGGTCAGGTAGGCTCACTTTTAAATCTGCAGGTGGACAGGAAGCCGATAGGATCAGTGTATTGCCAAGTTCTCGATGTTGATTAAAGAAATTAAAAAATGCTAACTCCCACTCAGATTTGCCCATGATGTGTTCTAAATTGTCAAAGCACACTAGATCAAACGATTCTAATCCGCATAAAGCATCTGGCTCAGGAAGTTGCTCTGCACTTAAATCCAAGTAAAAAGAACTTAAATTGACGCGTTGCGCCTTATTACAGCAGGCTCTGAGTAAGTGACTTTTGCCTAAACCAGGTTCTCCCCAGATATAGACTTGTGATTCAGTGCGGTACACGACGGCATCTTGCAATAAGCTAACGGCTTCTAGATTGCAGCCCGTATAGAAATCATCAAACGTTTGATTAGCTCTAAACTCAAAGCTTAATGGTAATTGTTTTACTGCCATGTACCCTTATTTCCTTGAGTAGCGCACGAAAAAATTAGCACCAAAAAATAATAATAAACTGAAAACAACTTCCAAAGAAGGCAATAAGCGCTCAAGATCATTAGCGTAAGCTTCTACTGAGCCATGGATAAAATAAGCCAAGCTGATATAGGCCATCCATGAACAGCTTCTGGCGTTGCGATTTAAAAAACCGCGTAAAGGCAGTAATAAAGGGGTAACGGTGACCAGTAATATTAATGCGACTGGAAAAGTAGTGTTAGGCGCTAATACAGTATTCCACAGCATTAATAAGGCAAACAGTCCTAGATAGGCGCAGACGGCTAAAGTATGAAAATGCACGGGTTTAGCAGTCATGTAATTTAAGCCTGTTTCAAAAGTAGAGCGGTTTTAGCCAAGCGCGCACCTAAGGCTTGGCAGAGTTTTTTCTCATCATCAGTGATTCGATTAAGTTCAGTCGCTAGATGACTGGCTCCATAGGGGGTGCCGCCCGAAGAGGTTTCTCTTAAAGCATGTTCGCTATAAGGTAGGCCCAGTAGTATCATGCCGTGATGTAAGAGCGGTAACATCATCGATAATAAAGTACTTTCTTGGCCGCCATGTAAACTACCTGTCGAAGTAAAAACACTGGCCGGTTTACCAATTAAAGCCCCGCTAAACCAAACTTCAGTTGAGTTATCGATAAAATATTTTAAGGATGCCGCCATGTTCCCAAAATGTGTTGGGCTGCCTAAGGCTAAGCCATCACAATTTCTTAAGTCATCCAGTGTCGCATAAATAGCCCCCGACGCTGGGATGGTGTCCGCCGTTTTTTCGCAGACAGCAGAAACTTCGGGTACCGTTCTAATGACCGCTTCTGCACCCGTTATAGATTCTACGCCTCTCGCAATGTGCTGAGCCATCTCTGCCGTTGAGCCATTGCGAGAATAATATACAATCAAAATTTTTGTCATAGCGGGCGTTTATAAAATAGTCAGGACAGTTTCAGGAGGTCGGCCCAGTGCGGCTTTATTATTGAATAGCACGATAGGGCGTTCAATCAAAATAGGGTTGTTTATCATAGCGGTTATTAAAGCGGTTTTATCTAGCGCTTTATTGCCGAGGTCTAATGCTTTATAAACGGCTTCTTTTTTACGCATTAAGTCACGTGGGTCAATCGCGAGTTTTTGTAAAATATCTTCGAGCTCTGCAAAACTAGGCGGCGTTTTAAGATATTCAATGACTTTAATACTGACACCATTTGCTTCTAGGAGCTTTAAGGTGTCGCGCGATTTGCCGCAACGTGGATTGTGATAAATTTTTGCACTCATGGTTTACACAGCCCTAGGGCGATAGCCCGCAATAAAATAAATGACGCTATAATAGCATTTTTAATCGATTTTACCCTTTAAAAGCACTGTCAACGGGACTTTAAAGCACCGCTTACAAAGCAATAGGGATATATTTTTACAGGTTATCCAGTGCCAACAACAAAATTATCTGCCTTCATAAAAGATCGGTTTATTCAATATTGGTTATTAGCGCGTTTTGATAAGCCCATTGGTATTTTGATATTGTTATGGCCGGCTTTGTGGGCATTATGGGTGGCGAGTTCTGGACATCCAGATCCTTTAGTTTTAACAGTTATTTGTTCAGGCGTAGTGCTAATGCGAGCAGCAGGTTGTGTGATTAATGACTATGCTGATCGGGACTTTGATCCGCATGTAGAGCGCACCAAGCAACGACCCATTGCCGCGGGTAAAGTGAGCCCTAAAGAAGCGCTTTGGTTCTTTGTCATCTTATGTCTATTGGCCTTTGGGTTGGTTTTATGGCTCAACCTTTTCACGATTGAACTGTCTTTTGTGGGTGCTTTTTTAGCGGCCAGTTATCCTTTTATGAAGCGCTACACGCAATTACCACAGGCCTATTTAGGCATTGCCTTTGGCTGGGCGGTGCCTATGTCTTTTTCTGCGCAAACAGATACTATTCCGTCAGTCGCATGGATCATGTATTTAGCCGTACTGTTATGGGCATTAGTGTATGACACCATGTATGCCATGGTCGATAAAGACGATGATCTAAAGATTGGGGTTAAATCCACCGCTATTTTATTTGGAGCGTATGATCGCCATATCATGGCCGTGCTTCAACTGATTATCATCAGTTTATTGATAACCGTTGGGCAGATGCAAGGTTTAGGTTTGCCTTATTACAGTGGCTTGGTTGTCGCAACAGGACTGTGTATTTATCAACAAAAGTTGATTTTTCATCGTGAAAAGTCACTGTGCTTTAAAGCTTTTTTAAACAGTAACTGGTTTGGATTCGTCGTTTTTCTGGGATTATTCCTTGATTATCTTTTAGCATGAGTAGTGTTTCTTTACTGACTGTTTAATAGTCCTTTTCCCCATTTGAAAGTTTAGGATCATTGCTCTGGCCCTCTGCTAAGATGTCACAAACTCTAGTTTAAGGGTTGTAATAAGCAGATTCATTGTTACACCCCCTCAGTTCACCGTTGCAAACTCTAGACTATGTACTGGAAACTTACGTTTGAGTACTAGAGAAGTATTTGCATGGCTTTTTTATCAGAGCTGAATGTTCGGCCGTGCTTTTCCATCACTGAGTCTATTTAGCAGAGCAGTCGGCTGGATACATTTGACAGATGGGCTAATACTGCATTTCCATGGCAAGATAGTTGAACTGCATGGTCGGATTGGCTGAGTGATGCAACTTGTTTTTCCACCCATCAAAAATTGTTTCTCGTACAATTTAATGAGAGTTGAGCACTTTGTACAGAGGCTACGAATAGAGGAATTATTTATGGGTGGAGTGCTTCTGCTCTGCAGGGGGCTTTGATAAGGGCGATGGGGGATGATGCGTATTAGCCGAACACTCAATTATTACAGCAGATTGACTAGCAAGCACTTTTCAGTAACGAGTCGTGTTGCATAGATATATCGCTAGTCTACCAATGGAATGGCTAAATAAGCCACTCCAGCCATGCGTGACTTAAAGTTTGATTGGCTTAAGATTGACAGAATCAATCCAACAAACTTAATAAATAGAACAGCTTATTGATGATTGCATTTCTTTGGGTATTCAAATAGACTGCTCAGGAGTTAATTGAAACACTGTTTAAGAAATTGATATGGAAAAAGCCCGTTATACTAAATTTGGCCCTAGTGGTTTAGGCAGTCTACTGAATCGTATTCAGACCTTGTTCGTAGGGATGTTGCGCGTTTGGTCTATTCCTATTGTCTTAATGCTGAGTATTTCATCCGGCTTTACGACTTATTATGGGCTGTCTTATTTTATCTTACCTTGGATTGCTTTAATTATTACCATAGCGATTCAATCGATTATCGTTATTTGTTCATTAGAAATTGCCAGTATTCATTGGCAAGCGAATCGTGGGCGCTATTTAAGTGTGATTTTGTCATTATTAGTGGCCATAACAGCCTCTATTACGTTTTCTTATTTTAAGTTTTACGAGGTGTCACAAGCAGAAACGATACGTATTGATCGTATCAATGTGCTTCGCCAAGACGTTAATGGTTATTTAAGTAATATTGTCACCGTTAAAAGTGCGATCTTAAAACAAAAACATGCTGATTTAGATAAACTCGCTGCAGAAGTGTCGCAAGCTTATTTTGGTACTCATGAACAAGTGCCAGATGCTTATAAAAATATCGTGGGTGAAGGGCCATTCTGGAAACATTACAATCAGCGTTATCAAACCGAAAAGACTGAGTTTGAACAACTCGATAAAGATTTTCATCAAATTGATGAACATATCCGGTCATTACAGACCAGCTTAAATCACTTGTCGGTCGATACCGAAAAAAACTTTCAATTGCTGACATCTGAGTTACAAGAAGTGCAATTAAAGTTTAATGAGTTAGCAACCAATGCCGGTTATACCGTCCCAGAATCGCCTATCTTGATGACTTATGCGCAATTTGTGCAAGGCGTTACGCCGTCATTTGCGATGTGGAATGATTTCTCCTTATTTGCTTTTGCTTGCGCGGCGATGGTAGATTTCTTTACCTTCTTATTATCCTATCGTTTAGAAACTACCGCGCCAGGGCCCTTGACAGAAGAAGAGCAAGAGCTCGCTTTTCAATGTTTGAGAGAGTTCTCAGAATTTAGAATTAATAATAATGATGAGCTGGAAATAGTCATAGAAAAAACAGCCATTGAAAAAGCCCGACATTATTCAGATTGGTCCAGAATGTTTGCGGTAGGCTTTTTATTAAGTCGTGGTTTTTTAAGAAAGATTGATAAACGCTCCGTAGAGTTTGCACCTAATCTTTATCCTTTGATGTCTGAAAGAATGAGTGCCCAAATTCAAGAGCTCAAAAATCAAGCGAATTTAGCTAAAGCGGCAGTTAAAGAGGTGGATGATGAGTGATAATCAAGCCTTAATACAAGCCTGGTTAAGAGGCGAACATGGGTTGGTCCCTAATGATCAGTTTGTTTGGGATCCTGGTTTTGATGCGGAGCGTTGTGTCGTTGTGTCTAAATTAGGTTTTCATAATCGTGTCTTTGAGAAGCCGGTCAATTTTGAACCCCGTTTTTATCAAAAAGTGGTCGCTTTACCCATAGCACAGTGGTCTTTGTCGATTGATCACCGGCTTTATGGTGGTTTTTGTGCGTTAACGGCCGATTTACAAATCTATTTTCAGGCCAGCTTAGTGTATGCCCAAAGTAATAGGGGTGTTATTGTAGAATTAAATAGACATATAAAAACAACCTATGAGAGTGTTATTAATGATTTGGTTAAAACAGAGCTCAACCAACTTAAAGATGCGGAATGGGTGCAACAGGGTCTAGCAGAAGTTGAGAGAAAGATAGCATCCGGTATTAACGAAACGTTGCTTTTAAGGCATGTCCAAGCGCGCACGCAATGTGAGTTAACCCCTCATTTTGCGTTAACGGCAACCGACACCTTGGAAGGCCGCTTTGCACAGGATGCTGTTTATCACAAAGTCATGCAAAAAGATTTTGAATTCCGTGAGAAACAAGCCCTTGATCAATTTAAACAGGCTGAACAATTAGAGCAGATACGCTTAGAGCATGCTAAAAAACAATTAGAAGTTATTCAGCAAGAAGATGAAATACAGTGCCAAAAACGAGCATTGGAGGCGGAGTTAGCAAAGAAAAAGTTAGCGGAGTTAGAGTTGCAGAGGGAACAGCAACATGAAATAGAAGTGCGCTTAGAAAGGGATAATGCCCGCTATGAGAAAGAATTAAAAGCCATCGAGTTGGCAAGCGCCTTAGAGTTTGAGAAAGAAAAGCTCGTGCTTGAACAGCAGTTAGAACTGCAAAAGCTCGATCAACAACTAGCGCATGAACAGGTTTTAAAAAGTAAGCGAGGCTTCGAAGAATCGGCTACGCTTGCCCAGCAACAAAAAGCAGAACAATTGGAGCAAGAAAAAGCCTTACAAAGAAAGCGTTTAGATTTAGAGATACAACTTAAAGAAGAAGAAGCTGAGCAGATTAAGCGGCAGAAATTAGCTGAAAAATTAGCAGCGCTCAAGATAGAGCATGATTTTAAGATCAATAAAATGAACTTAGAGGCCGAGGTTAAAGCCTTAGAGTTGCGAGCAGAAACGCTGAAGAGTAAAGATGATTTCTTACATAAAGAAATCGAATGGTTGGTATTAGATAAACAGCGTGCTGAGATGACACGATTAACACAAGAGAATAATTAAGTTTTTTTAGTATTCCATAAACAGTGTAGGCTCTGTGTTGCAGAGCCTACTGTCAGCAAGAACTAATTATTTAATAAATAACATTTCTTGATAGGTTGGGAAAGGCCATAACTCATCAGAAATTTCAGTTTCAAGACTATCTGCATACGCTCTCGCTTCGTCCATTAAGGGGCGAATGGTTTTAGCGCAGAATTGTAGATGATCTTCAATTGTAGCAAAGTCATGTTGCGCTATCGCTGCACTGAGTTTCTCAATGATAGCGGTTAAGCTATTCAAGCTTTCGCTGATGGTTGTTAAACGACCCGCGTCTAAGGTAATACCGTTGCCTTTTAAACTGCTTAAAGTAGAAGACAATTCGGCTAAATACTTAACAGCCGCAGGATAAATACCGGTTTTTACCATGCTAACCACCAATTTAGCTTCTACTTCAATCGCTAAAATATATTGTTCTGCATAGATTTCAAAACGGCTGGCTAGTTCTACAGGAGACAGTACGCCTAATTTATCAAACAACTCTTCGATATATTTTTCTTTTAAAACAGGTAACGCGTCTGCGGCTGTTTTAAGGTTAGCTAAGCCGCGTTCTTCAACCGCCATTTTGTGCCATTCAGCTGAATAACCATTGCCACCGAATACCACAGCACCGTGCGTATCAATAATTTCTTTTAAAGTCGCTAGAACAGCGGCCTCTAAAGCAACGCCTTTCGCTAAATGTGCTTCTAAGGTATCTGCTACCCAGTTTAATGAGTCTGCTAACATTGTGTTCATAGACACTAAAGGGCCTGCAACTGATTGCCCCGAACCTACCGCTCTAAATTCAAAACGGTTACCGGTAAACGCAAAAGGTGACGTACGGTTTCTGTCGCCTGCATCTTTATTAAATATCGGTAGCGTAGAAATACCTAAATCCATAACGCCCGCATTTAAAGAGCCGGTGATTTTACCGTTACTGATTTGTTCAAATACGTTATCAATTTGGCTGCCTAGGTACACAGACATAATCGCTGGAGGCGCTTCGTTAGCACCTAAACGATGATCGTTACTGGCTGATGCGATAACCGCGCGTAATAAAGGGCCGTATTTATGCACGCCACGAATAACCGCAGCACAGAATATTAAAAATTGTGTGTTCGAGTGGGGCGTGTTACCTGGATCTAATAAGTTACCTTGTGTTGAGTTACCCACAGACCAGTTAACGTGTTTACCTGAACCATTAATGCCTTTAAAAGGTTTTTCATGTAATAAGCACACCAGACCATGTTTTTTAGCGGTGTTTTTTAACACAGTCATGATCATTTGTTGGTGATCAGTCGCTACGTTGGCTGCTTCATGGAAGGGCGCAATTTCAAATTGACCGGGCGCTACTTCGTTATGACGCGTTTTAGCAGGAATGCCTAAACGATACAGTTGTTCTTCAACATCTTGCATATACACTTGGACGCGTTCTGGAATCGCACCAAAGTAATGGTCATCAAATTGTTGGCCTTTAGCCGGTGAAGCACCTAATAAAGTACGACCCGATAATAATAAATCAGGGCGGCTGTTAACAAAGTTAGCATCCACTAAAAAGTATTCTTGTTCTGCGCCACAGCTAGAGTTAACCGGTGCAATGTCTTTATTGCCTAATAACGATAATACGCGTGTGGCGGCTTTGTTCATTGCCGCATTTGAGCGTAATAAAGGTGTTTTCTTATCTAAGGCTTCACCTGTCCATGATACAAACACGGTAGGAATACATAAAGTAGCGCCATTGTCTGTGTTTACGATGTAAGCAGGGCTGGTCACATCCCATGCGGTATAGCCACGCGCTTCAAATGTAGAGCGAATGCCACCGTTAGGGAATGATGAACCGTCGGGTTCGCCTTGGACTAATAATTTGCCGCTAAATTCTGAGATAACGCTACCGTCACTTTGTACAGAAATAAAGCCGTCATGTTTTTCTGCAGTTGCATTCGTTAAAGGATAGAAAACGTGGGCGTAATAAAGCGCGCCTTTAGATAATGCCCAGTCTTTCATAGCCGCAGCTACAACGTCCGCAACAGATATGTCGAGTTCTGCGCCTGTTTCAACCGTTTTCTTAACTGATTTGAAAATTTCTTTCGGCAAACTCTCTTTCATTTTAGCGAGTGTAAACACGTCGCTCGCCCAAAGCGTTGATAAAGGCTCTGGGAAGGTTGTTGCTGTAGGTTGACGATTAGTAATGTTTTGAACAGCTTGAATGCGTGCAGCATTTCCAGTCATAGTTTTCCCCTGTACGGTTAGTTTATTGAGTGTTATGTAGTTAAGATTTATGCAAGAATCGAACCAAAATAAATAAGATGAAAGAGTGGTGTGATAATTCTAAAGATTGCACAGATAACGGGGCTTATATTAATCAGAGTTAAGTTGGGATGCTGAATTTTTTTAGTGCGTGGCGTTTTTAGCGCGCTAAATTGGTGCGCAGATAGTGTGGGGTTGGGCTTTAGTGATGGGCTGGTTTTTGGCTTTATGTTTTTTGTGGGCAAAAAAAATGCGCCCGTAGGCGCATTTTTATAGACAAGATTTAAACTCGGTAGACTTAGAAAGTAACAGTAAAGTCGTTTGAGAATAATACTTGGTCTTTTTGGCCGCCGAATGGTGATCCAGCTGCAGTTGAAGTTGTAGTGTCAATCCAGTCATAACGTACGTTTGGACGTAAGTTTAACCATTTAGTAGGTTTCCAATTTAAGCCCCATGTTAATTCATAGTAACTCGCGGCAACACCAGTAGAGTAGTTTGTGCCGTGTGCTGCGTAACTATAATTTTGGCCATTAGTTGCCCCACTGATACGACTAGGAGCAAAGACCCTGAAGCCATTTTGGTCTCTGAACCATTCAGCACGCATGCCTGCAGTTAAGTTGTCTTTTAAATCATAGGTTAAATGTGAGTTAATACCATACCATTCTGCTGTAGTTACATTAGTTGGCGTAATAACGCCTTCCGCAAAGCCGTGGTCGTGTTGTAACACTAAGTGAGTTTTGTCAGTAATGTTGTGTTTTAAAACAACGCTGTATAAAGCCCATGTTTTGTTGCTGCTTTCTGATGTTTTACCATAAGTGCCGCTAACGTTGGCTGAAGTGCCCTTGTCGTTGCTTGTCCAAGTGGCGCCACCAATGCCGCTCCAGTTGCCAAGTTGTTTATCCCAACCGCCATCCCAGCCGCCCGTAGCACTGCCAGTCGTGATTCCGCCCATAACGTTCCAGTTAGAATCTATGTTGTAATTGCTTAAAGCGCCCGTGTGTGTGAACGGTTCGCCATATTGCATGGTATAAGCGTGAGAGTAAAAGAAGTTCTCATTCGCGGGTACAGTTTCATAACCAATCGGGGTATAAAAGTGACCTACTTTAACGTCAACACCATTGCCGAAGGGTAAATAAGCTTCGCCATAGGCTTGTGGTAAAGCGAATCCATAAAAACGGTCCGAGCTTAGGATGTTAAGGTCCCAGCTGCCTCTTGGTTGTGCTAAGCCAGTATTTACATTAAAAGCCGGTACACCGTATGCTTGCGTAAAAATAGCATCACTACCAAACATGGTGTCTAAACGACCACCGAATGAATATTCAGATCCTTCTGTTGCCACTGCTTTTTGAATGTTTAAGTTCAATTGGTTTAATTGGAATTCGCTCGCACGGTCACCAAAAGTCACAGGGCCGTTAAAGCCGTTGCTTGGGTTGTTGCCGTTGTAAGTGATACCTGCGTTCGCGATGCCGCTGACCACGATGCCGTGTTTCTTTAAGAAGCTCGTTTCGTTAACGTCGTATCCAGTTAATGCTTGAACAGCACCTTTTGATTCATAAAAATCATTAGCCAATGCGTTAACAGAAGTCAGTGATAGTAAGCCACTGGCTGCTGCAATAAGCATTTTGCTTGTGCGATTTGATGGTTGTTTCATAGTGTTTCCTCTTTGTTGCTTAATAAAAAACTATTTTGTTGTTAAGTGACAACGGGCATAGTGTTATAAGATTCTTACCGTTATATTTAATGCAGAATCTATGCCACAAATCGAGTATAGCAAAAACAATGACTTGCCGTCTGCATTTAATCTTAATTATTTTTATTTGTACTTTTATGGTGCGTAATCGTCTCTAAGCGATTCAATGTTGTGCAAAAATAGCAACATGTTGTATCCGTGCAAATACGGCTAAAAACGGATCTTTAGGCTTTTTTGTGTGCCTATATATTAAGGAGTCGAAAAGAATAGGGTGGGCTCACTGTGTTATTCAGGCGCTGTTAAGTTCAAGAAGTTAACGGAAAACAGAATATTAGGCGCGGTGTATTTTTTGTGGGTAATTGGGTAAAAAAATGGTATCTTTAGCGCGTTTGGCAAAAACACAAACTCAATAATAATAAACTACACTAAGGAGACTTCTCTGATGTCTGTAAAAAAAGTATTAAAAATGATTGAAGAAAACGATGTTAAATTCGTTGATTTTCGTTTCGTTGATACCCGTGGTAAAGAACAGCATGTAACATTCCCTGCGCATTCAATTGATGAAGATACCTTTGAAGAAGGTAACATGTTCGATGGATCTTCTGTAGCGGGTTGGAAACACATCAATGAATCAGACATGATTTTAATGCCTGATCCATCAACAGCGGTTATGGATCCCTTTTTTGATGACAACACTTTAATCTTACGTTGTGACATCATTGAGCCAAAAAATATGCAAGGTTATGAGCGTGACCCTCGTTCATTAGCTAAACGTGCAGAAAACTATTTAAAATCTACCGGTATCGCAGACACTGCGTTCTTTGGTCCAGAAAATGAATTCTTTATCTTTGATGATGTCCGTTGGGGCACTGATATGAGCGGTTCATTCTACAAAGTTGATTCTGAAGAAGCGGGTTGGAACTCAGAAAAAGTATATGCTGACGGTAACACAGGTCACCGCCCAAGCGTTAAAGGCGGTTACTTCCCAGTACCTCCCGTTGATTCATTCCAAGATATGCGTTCTGCAATGTGCTTAACGTTAGAAGAAATGGGTCAAACGACTGAGGTTCATCACCACGAAGTGGCGACTGCAGGTCAATGTGAAATCGGCGTTAAATTTAACACGCTAGTTAAAAAAGCAGACGAAGTTTTAGAATTAAAATACGTTATCGCTAATATCGCGCATGCCTATGGCAAAACAGCAACGTTTATGCCTAAACCATTAGTGGGTGATAACGGTAGCGGTATGCACGTGCACCAATCGTTAGCGAAAGACGGTAAAAACTTGTTTACAGGTGATTTATACGGTGGTTTATCAGAAACGGCGTTGTATTACATCGGCGGTATCATTAAACACGCAAGAGCCTTGAATGCATTTACTAATGCGTCAACTAACAGTTACAAACGTCTAGTACCTGGTTTCGAAGCGCCTGTTATGTTGGCTTACTCAGCGCGTAACCGTTCTGCGTCTATCCGTATTCCTTTTGTAAACAACCCAAAAGGCCGTCGTATCGAAGTACGTTTCCCTGATTCAACAGCTAACCCTTACTTGGCGTTCTCTGCTATGTTGATGGCGGGCTTAGATGGTATTCAAAACAAAATTCATCCTGGCGATGCGATGGATAAAGATTTGTATGACTTACCCGCAGAAGAAGCAAACTTAATCCCACAAGTGTGTCATTCATTTGACCAAGCCTTAGACGCGTTAGACGCTGATCGTGAGTTCTTGTTAAAAGGCGGCGTATTTACTGATGACGTTATCGATGGTTATATTGCATTGAAGATGGAAGAAGTGACTCGTTTACGTATGAGTACTCATCCAGCTGAATACGATATGTACTACAGCTTGTAAGGCTTAAGCCTGTGTAATGCAGGCTTAGAGTGATACATAAAAACCCCGCAAGTTTGACTTGTCGGGGTTTTTTTATGGCTGCCGATCCATTTTGGTGCGTTAGTTCCCGTATAATTCCCTATCATCTTATTAAACCTTAATTCTTTAAGGCTTGGTCTATAAATTGCTTTAAAGAATCGTAAATCTTATTGCCTAAAAGGAACTGATTAGAAAGGCTATGTACAAAAGAATGTTGGATCATCTTAATACCGCTATTTTGCTGTTTAATCGGCAACTAGTGCTCACTTACATTAATACCAGTGGTGAGATTTTATTTGCAGACAGTGCGCATCATTTAGTGGGACAAAGTGCCGATGAGTTGTTTAGAACGTCAGATCCAGCGTTGCTGAATAATTTAAAGCAATCTTTAGTCATGGTAGAGCCCTTGGTGGATAGAGCGCTCACTTTAGCGAGGTTGCCGCATAACGTGACCACTAACTTTAGTGCTACCCCTTTGTTGGTTGATGAAAAGGTGAAAGAGATTTTAGTTGAGTTTCAGCAAGTGGATACGCATATACGTATTTCAAAAGAAGAGCAGTTATTAACGCAACAGAATACGGCGCGTTTGTTGGTAAGAGGCTTGGCGCATGAAATCAAGAATCCTTTAGGGGGATTAAGAGGGGCGGCTCAGTTGTTGGACTTAGAGCTGCATGATCCTGAGCTTAAAGAATATACCCAAATTATTATTAATGAATCGGATCGATTACAAGCGTTGCTCGATAAGATGCTGGGACCTAATAAACTACCTAATAAAAGTAATATCAATATACATGAGGTTTTGGAGCGGGTTAGGCAGTTAGTGCAAGTCGAATCAAGTAAGGGGCTCCATTTTAAATCGGATTATGACCCTAGTATTCCGGATATTTATGCGGATAAAGATCAATTAATCCAAGCTATTCTAAATATTGCTAGAAATGCTGTGCAAGCGATGGAAGGTAAGGGCAATATTATGTTTAAAACACGTATCTATCGGAACCTGAATATAGGTCGCAAACGCTATAAATTGGCGGTTAAATGCGACATTATAGACAGTGGGCCGGGTATAGATGCCAATATGATGACTCAAATATTTTATCCTATGATTACTGGTAGAGCGGAAGGTACAGGTTTAGGTTTGTCAATTGCACAAGCCTTAATTACGCAACATAACGGTTTAATTGAATGTAATAGCCAACCGGGAAAAACGGTGTTTTCGGTTTTTCTACCGATGGAGGGTGCGCATGACAAAGCCTGATGTGGTGTGGATTATTGATGATGATAAATCAATACGTTGGGTGGTTGAAAAAGCACTCCAAAAAGCGGGCATTATTACCCGCAGTTTTTCTTCGGGTCATGATTTGTTAAATGCTTTAGAAGTTGAATCGCCCGACGCCTTAATCACCGATATACGTATGCCGGGGATGGATGGGTTGGAGTTATTAGATAAACTTCAGATAACACACGCACATCTGCCTGTGATTGTAATGACAGCACATTCTGATTTAGAAAGTGCGGTTTCTGCGTTTCATGGGGGGGCATTTGAGTATCTGCCTAAACCGTTTGATATAAAAGAGGTCGTGAGTCTTGCGCAGCGTGCTTGTTTGCATGGCCGACAAGTGCAAGCGGATGCGTCCGAAGAGGCGGCTTCTGCTGTTCAGCCGACCCCCGAAATTATAGGTGAAGCTCCTTCAATGCAGGAGGTATTTCGCGCTATTGGTCGTTTAGCACGTTCTCATATTACTGTGTTGATCAATGGTGAATCAGGTACAGGTAAGGAGTTGGTAGCCAAAGCGTTGCACCGTCACAGTCCACGTGAAAAAAAGCCGTTTATTGCTTTAAACATGGCGGCTATTCCTAAAGATTTAATGGAGTCAGAGTTATTTGGGCATGAAAAAGGCGCGTTTACCGGTGCTCAGGCCCGTCGATCGGGTCGATTTGAGCAGGCGAATGGCGGTACTTTGTTTTTAGATGAAATTGGCGATATGCCCGCAGAATTGCAAACACGTTTATTAAGAGTGTTGGCAGATGGTGAGTTTTATCCCGTAGGTGCACATTTACCCATTAAAGTGGATGTACGTATTATTGCAGCGACGCATCAAAATCTTGAAACACTCGTTGAGCAAGGTCGCTTTAGAGAAGACTTGTTTCATCGACTCAATGTGATACGTATTCAGATTCCGGCTTTAAAAGAAAGAAAGCAAGATATTCCGCTGTTGTTGAAGCATTTCTTACAACAAGCGGCCACTGAATTGGGCGTGGAAAATAAAATATTAAAGCCTGAAACAGAAGCTTATCTAAGTACTCTAGAATGGCCGGGTAACGTGAGGCAGTTGGAAAATAGTTGTCGCTGGCTGACGGTAATGGCTTCCAGTAGAGAGATACATTTACATGACTTGCCTACTGAATTATTAAATACACCCGTAGAAAAAGAGACTTTATTGGGGGATTGGGAGACTGTCTTAAGAACCTGGATAGATAAACAATTGCTCACCAAAGAGCCTGAGATTGCTAAACAAATTATTCCTACAGTTGAGGGAATATTAATAAAAGCGGCCCTTGATTATACTAATGGTCGTCGTCATGAAGCGGCTATCTTGTTGGGCTACGGTCGAAACACCTTAACTCGAAAAATAAAAGAGTTAGATATAGAAGACGAATAGATTTAAGTACATCCGATCATTTTATTTTAAATATATCTTTTGTCTCATAATAAAGCCGTCTATATGACGGCTTTATTGTTTATAGCGCATCAAAACGGCGATTAATTAATGCGTGTTCTTATTTGGTGCGGTGTAATCGCTTTCTGGTTAAATGGCTTGCTTCAGAATGGTGCGTTTGATTGTGTTTATCCAGATGATTTATGAAAGTCTCATTTCAATTAGTGATATCAGGGTTATTTACAATGCGATTGATAAGGCTTTTGTATGACATGTGCGAAAAATAGAGCACTTGGCACAGTCTCTGCTTTAACTATCTCCGAACTGTTACTTTAATTAAGAGAGGATCAAATGAAGCTGATAACTGCAATTGTTAAACCCTTTAAACTGGATGATGTCCGCGAGGCACTTTCAGAAATAGGGGTTTCTGGTGTAACCGTTACCGAAGTAAAAGGTTTTGGTCGCCAAAAAGGCCATACTGAGCTTTATAGAGGCGCAGAGTATGTGGTCGATTTTTTACCTAAAGCCAAAGTTGAAGTGGCTGTTGCTGATCAACTTTTAAGTCAGGCTGTTGAAGCGATTACAAAAGCGGCTAACACTGGAAAGATTGGTGATGGGAAGATTTTTGTAACTGATTTAGAACAAGTTGTTCGCATTCGTACCGGTGAAACCGGCGATGAAGCGCTTTAGTATTGATATAGGTGAGATATGAAATATTTATTTAAAAGTTTTCTTTTTGTTGCTTTATTAGGTTTTGCTGGTTTTGCGCTAGCGGATGCAGTCACACCGACTGTTAATAAAGGTGATACAGCTTGGATGATCGTAGCAACAGTCTTAGTTATTTTGATGGTTATTCCTGGTTTAGCATTGTTTTACGGCGGTATGGTTCGCGCTAAAAATATGCTATCAATTTTGATGCAAGTATTTATCATCTTCTCTTTGATGGCAGTGCTATGGGCCTTATATGGCTACAGTGTTGCCTTTACTGAAGGTAGCCCCTTTATTGGTGGCTTTAGTAAATTATTCTTAGTGGGTATTACTCCGGACTCAATGGCGGCTACTTTCTCTAAAGGCGTTTATGTTCCAGAATATATCTACGTGGCATTCCAATTAACTTTTGCGGGTATCACTCCGGCATTGATTATTGGTGCATTCGCAGAGCGTGTTAAATTTTCTGCCATCTTACTATTCATGGTGCTTTGGTTTACATTCGCTTATTTGCCAATGGCACATATGGTGTGGTACTGGGCAGGTCCAGATGCATATACTAATGCAGATGCAGGCGCAGCAGCGGGTGCTACTGCAGGCTTCTTGTTCCAAAAAGGTGCATTAGACTTCGCGGGTGGTACGGTTGTACATATCAACGCAGGTATCGCGGGTTTAATCGGCTGTTTAATTGTTGGAAAGCGTATCGGTTACAAAAAAGAATCTTTAGCGCCACACAGCGTGACTATGACAATGATCGGTGCATCATTATTATGGGTAGGTTGGTTCGGCTTTAATGTAGGTTCTAATTTAGAAGCGAACGGTTTAGCAGCATTAGTATTTGTTAATACTTTGTTGGCCAGTGCGGCAGCAACGTTAGCTTGGAGTGGTGCTGAGTGGATCATTCGTGGTAAGCCGAGTATGTTAGGTGGTGCTTCTGGCGCTATTGCTGGCTTAGTTGCGATTACGCCTGCTTGTGGTTGGGCCGGCCCAATGGGTTCAATCGTACTAGGCTTGGTCGCTGGTGTTGTCTGCTTTATCGCGGTAACTAGCCTAAAAAATATTTTAGGATATGACGACTCTTTAGATTCTTTTGGTGTACACGGTATCGGCGGTATTATTGGTGCTTTAGGTACTGCTGTTGTTGCTGATCCTGCGCTAGGTGGTACGGGTGTATATGATTATGTGGCTAATGCGGTTGCTGAATACAGCATGTCTACTCAATTGATTAGCCAAGCTTGGGGTGTAGGTACTTGTATCGTTTGGTCTGCTGTCGTTTCATTTGTAGCCTTTAAGTTAATTGATTTAGTCTTTGGCTTAAGAGTGAGTGAAGAAGCAGAACGTGAAGGTCTTGATATTGCTGAGCATGGTGAGTCAGCTTATCATTCTTAATTTGAGTTTCTCGCTGTAAACAAAAACGGGAGCCTAGGCTCCCGTTTTTTTATGGCTAAAAAATGTGATTTAAACTTAAGCCAGTTTGTCTTTAAGTATCTTATTCACTTCAGCTGGATTGGCTTTACCTTTCATTTCTTTCATTACTTGTCCGACAAAGAAAGCAAACACTTTATCTTTACCGCTACGATATTGTTCAACTTGATCGGGGTTATCAGCAATTATCTTATCGATAATCGCTTCTATAGCGCCGGTATCAGTGATTTGTTTTAAACCTTTTTCGGCAATGATTTCATCTGCTGAAGCAGAGGATTGCCAAAGTGCTTCAAAGACTTGTTTAGCAATTTTTCCTGAAATGGTGTTATCGGTAATCCGGGCTAATAAACCTGCCAGTCTTTTATGGCTGATAGGCGATTCAGTGATTTCTAGGTCGGCTTTATTCAGCGCAGCAGAAAGATCGCCTGTGATCCAATTGGCACACAATTTTGGTTCGCAACCAGAGGCTTTATGGACGGCCTCAAAATAATCACTTAAAGCACGAGATGTGGTGAGTATCGTCGCGCTTTCATCATCTAATTGATAATCGGTTTTAAAGCGCAGTTTTTTAGCATGAGGTAACTCGGGTAAATTCGCTTTAATGTGGGCTTTAAATTCTTCATCAATAATAACCGGCAATAGATCAGGGTCTGGGAAGTAACGATAATCGTTGGCTTCTTCTTTGCTGCGCATAGAGCGAGTTTCATCTTTGGCTGAATCGTATAAGCGAGTTTCTTGTACGACCTTACCGCCATTTTCAATCAATTCTATTTGACGTTCTATTTCATGGTTGATGGCTTTTTCAACAAATTTAAATGAGTTGATGTTTTTAATTTCAGCGCGGGTGCCAAATTCTTTTTGACCTTTAGGTCTTACAGAAACATTGGCGTCGCAACGAAAAGAGCCTTCTTGCATGTTGCCATCACAAATGCCTAAATAGCGCACTAATTCGTGCAACTTACGCATATAGGCGACGGCTTCTTTCGCAGAACTCATTTCAGGTTCAGATACGATTTCTAATAAAGGTGTGCCAGCACGATTAAGGTCAATACCTGTTAAGCCATGAAAGTTTTCGTGTAATGATTTGCCGGCATCCTCTTCTAAATGCGCGCGAGTGATGCCGATGCGTTTAGTCACGCCATCGACTTCAATATCTAAGTGACCATTACCTACGATTGGATGATCCATTTGGCTGATTTGATAGCCTTTAGGTAAATCAGGGTAAAAGTAGTTTTTTCTGGCAAATATTGAGTAAGGTGCAATATGGGCTTCAATAGCCATGCCAAAGATGACGGCTTTACGCACAGCATCTTCATTTAATACGGGCAATACGCCAGGCAAGCCTAAGTCAACAGCACAGGCTTGGGTGTTGGGCTCTGCGCCATAAGCGGTAGATGCGCCTGAAAATATTTTTGATTGAGTAGCGAGTTGTGTGTGAATCTCTAAACCTATAACCGTTTCCCATTCCATGATGATCTCCTTATTCAAAGCCTTTCGGTGTTTGTTTGTGCCAATCAGTCACTTGTTGATACTGATGTGCAATATTGAGTAAGTGAGCTTCAGTAAAGTAATTACCAATCACTTGTAAGCCAATGGGCATGTCATTAATAAAGCCAGCGGGTATAGAGAGCGCCGGTAAGCCGGCTAGATTGATCGCAATGGTATAGATGTCTGATAGGTACATTTCAACCGGATCAGACATCTTTTCGCCAATGCCAAAAGCGGGAGTAGGGGTCACCGGACCCATAATAACGTCCACTTCTGTGAGTGCTCTTTTAAAATCATCACTGATTAAGCGTCTTATTTTTTGTGCCTTTAAATAATAAGCATCGTAATAGCCGGTTGAAAGGGCATAAGTGCCCATTAAGATACGACGCTTAACTTCTTTGCCAAAACCTTCGCCACGTGAGCGTGTATAGAGGTCTGTTAAATCGACTGGATTCTCACAACGGTGACCAAAGCGTACGCCGTCAAAACGGGATAAATTAGCCGAACATTCCGCAGGCGCAATAACGTAATAAGCAGGAATGGCTAGTTTAAGATTAGGCATGGAGACTTCTTTAATCTCTGCTCCCAGCTTACGATATTCGTCTATAGCCTCGGACAATTTAGTAGCCATCGCTGCATTTAAATCAGCGCTAAAAAACTCTTTGGGTAAGCCTATTTTTAGCCCCTTTAAAGGTTGATTAAGATTTACACTGTAATCAGGCACGGGTAAATCAACGCTGGTTGAGTCTTTGGGGTCAAACCCCGCCATGGTTTGTAATACGATAGCAGCATCCTCGGCGCTATGCGTCATTGGACCGCCTTGATCTAAACTAGAGGCATAAGCGATCATGCCATAGCGAGACACTCTGCCATAGGTGGGCTTTAAACCAGTAATGCCACACAGTGCTGCAGGTTGTCTAATAGAACCGCCGGTATCCGTGCCAGTTGCGTAAGCGGCTAATCTTGCTGCTACAGCAACCCCTGAGCCACCTGATGAGCCGCCAGGCACTTTATTAGTATTCCAAGGATTTTTAACCGCACCGTAGTAGCTCGTTTCATTAGAAGATCCCATGGCGAATTCATCCATGTTGAGTTTGCCCAACATAACGGCACCCGCTTGGTTAAACTTCTCAATAACAGTCGCGTTATAGGGCGCGCTAAAGTTATCAAGCATCCTAGAGCCGCAGGTCGTTTTAACGTCCAATGTACAAAAAATATCTTTTTGAGCGACTGGAATCCCTGTTAGCGCATCGGCTTTTTTGTTAGCTATTCTGGCATCCGCTGCTTTTGCATTTTGCAGGGCCAGTTCTTCTGTAACGGTGATGTAAGCGTTTAAGTCTTGGTGTTGATTTATTCTTTTGATAAATGCTTGAGTCAATTCAACACTAGAAAACTCGCCAGTTTGGAGGCCATGACTTAGCTCAGATAATGATTTCGTATGCATGTTGGGGTAGTCCTTTACTCAATGACTTTGGGAACTAGAAATAGGCCATCTTCAGTTTGTGGCGCGATAGACATAAATTTGTCTCGATTATTTTCTTCTGTAATTTTGTCGGGTCTTAAACGTTGAGCTTGATCCATTGGGTGGGCCATAGGTTCCACCGCTTCAGTATTCAATTCGCTCATTTGAGTCATTAGATCTAACATCCCAGATAGATCTTTTGCGTATGATTCTGTGTCTTGAGCATCAATTCCCAAGCGCGCAAGATGCGCAATTTTGTTTACATCATTTGCCGTTAACGACATGTTTGTCTCCGTAATTAACTTCGGTGTAGCTTGATAAAGTATCTTTTGAAATTAGTAGCTTAGTGGGGTGTTGTTCGTGCGGGTTTAACAAAAATTAAGGGTGGTTTTAAGTGCCCTTGATTTATTAGTCTTGTACCCTATGCAATTGCTGGGTATATTACTACAATTATGGTACTTATATCTTGCTCAAATGCTGACTTGATTGTTAAAGTACTCCCATTTTTATTCCCCACAGGAAACAGGTAAAGATGTTCAAAAGAATTCGCGGACTTTTTTCTAACGACCTTTCAATAGATCTCGGAACCGCTAATACATTGATATACATTCCCGGACAAGGAATTGTGCTTAATGAGCCCTCGGTTGTTGCTATTAAAGAAGATAAAATTCGTGGGTCTAAAGCCATTGCTGCGGTGGGTGCGGATGCTAAATTAATGTTGGGTAGAACGCCAGGTAACATTACGGCGATTAGACCTCTTAAAGATGGTGTTATTGCTGACTTTGCTGTCACTGAACGTATGTTACGTTTTTTTATTGAGAAAGTTCATAAGAAAAATCGTTGGTTACGCCCCAGTCCTCGTATATTGATTTGTGTCCCTTGTGGATCAACTCAAGTTGAAAGAAGAGCGATCCGTGAGTCGGCGGCTATGGCAGGTGCACGTGAAGTTTACTTGATTGAAGAACCTATCTCTGCAGCGATTGGTGCTGGATTACCTGTAGATGAGCCTTGCGGTTCGATGGTATTAGACATTGGTGCTGGTACATCAGAGGTTGCGGTTATCTCATTAAACGGAATTGTTTATTCTAGTTCTGTGCGTATTGGTGGTGATCGTTTTGACGAGGCTATCATTAATTATGTCCGTAGAAACTTTGGTACTTTGATTGGTGAAGTGACGGCTGAAAGAATCAAACTTGAGATTGGATCCGCTTATCCGGGTAAAGAAGTTAAACAAATTGAAGTTAAAGGTCGAAATTTAGCCGAAGGTGTTCCCAGAAGTTTTTCTTTAAACAGTAATGAGATTCTTGAAGCGCTACAAGAGCCTTTAATGGGTATTGTGGGTGCGGTAAAAGTCGCATTAGAGCAAACTCCACCTGAGTTAGGTTCTGATGTGGCGAATAATGGTATCTATTTAACGGGCGGCGGTTCTTTATTGAAAGATATAGACAAGTTGCTGTCAGAAGAAATTGGTCTTCCCGTTCATATTGCGGATGATCCGTTGACATGCGTCGCAAGAGGCGGCGGTATGGTGCTTGAAATGTTGGATAGAAAAGGTTTGACTACCTTTTCATTAGAGTAAATCTTCTGCAAGATTAGGTTTTTCTGAGTACTAATCATAGTTGTTATTTATAGGGTCGGGGTTAAAGTACCTTTGCACTGTTATGAGGCATCGTTATAAAACTTTTATTTGCTACTGGCCCATCCATTAATACCCGTATGCTGGTGGCGGTTGTTGCGTCAATCGCTTTGTTGGTCACCGAGCATCAAAATTCACAGTTAGGGGGGGTGCGTACCACACTCTCTATTTTTGTTGATCCGCTAAAATACTTAGTTTCCCTGCCTAACACTGTTCTCGATCATTTGTCAGATTCTGTTGTGACTTATCAGGCATTGAAAACAGAGAATGATAGGTTGCGTGAAGAACAATTAGTCCACCAAACACGGATGCTTAAATTTGCTGCGCTAGAAAAAGAAAATATTCGTTTGAGGGCCTTATTAGAAAACTCTTTTAAGTTAGGTGAACAAGTTTTAGTGGCTGAGCTATTGTCGGTCAATATGGCGCCGTATGAACATATTGTGGTGGTTAATAAAGGAACGCGTTTTGGCGTGCATCCTCAACAACCGGTTTTAGATGCTAATGGTGTTGTAGGACAAGTATTTCGCGCATTGCCGTTTACTTCAGAAATCATGCTGATTACCGACCCTAACCATGCCATACCTGTACAAGTTAATCGGAATGGTTTATTGACTATCGCGGTGGGTAGTGGCCAACTCAATAGGCTTATTTTACCTTTCCTACCCAGTAATGCAGACATTCGTCCAGGCGATTTATTAATCACTTCGGGCTTGGGCGGTACTTTTCCTCAGGGATATCCTGTTGCTGTTGTGGATGAGTTTACTGCACAGCCTAATAAAGCGTTTGCAACGATTACCGCAACCCCGAAAGCGTCATTAGATAGAAACAGAGAATTAATGATTGTGTGGAGTAAGTCGGTGCCTGTGCCCTTAATTGCGAAGCCAGAAAGCGAAGAAGGAACGCCAGATGCCGTTAAATAACACCATTGGTTTTTTCAGAATTTTATTAACGCTCATCTTGGCAATGTGTTTAAGGATTGTGCCTTTATCAGATGATTTGGCGTTATTAAATCCCGACTGGGTCTTGCTAGTCCTTATTTATTGGTCACTTTATTTGCCCGATCGGGTGGGTATTTTTCATGCGTGGATATTTGGGCTATTCACGGATGTTTTATTGGGAAGAATGTTGGGACAATATGCACTCGCTTATTCAATAATCATTTTTGTTTGTCTAAAGTTTCATAAACGCTTGCGACAATTTCCTTTGTTGCAGCAAGGCTTGTTTATTTTCTTTTGTTTGTTGTTATCCCAACTGCTTTTGTTTTTTATTAAAAATCTTCAGCATCCCGCGCAATTACATGCTTCATTTTGGCTGCCTGTGTTTACGGGTACGTTAATTTGGCCTTTCGTTTATGGCGTACTGAGCTTTGTCAGTTTGTTTCGTCGCATAAAGTAAGACACGATAGCGCTTATGTCTAAGTTGTACGCTATTAAAGATCATATACTTGAAAAAAATTTATTCGTTCGTCGTATTGTTGCGGCTTTAATTGTCATTAGTTTATTAACGACTGGCTTGATTGCAAGGCTGGTTTATTTGCAGATAGTAGGACATGAACATTATTCATCTTTAGCCAAAGATAATAGTATTAAGATTGTGCCGTTGGTGCCTACTAGAGGCATGATTTATGATCGTCATGGTAAAGTCCTGGCCGAAAACACGCCTTCTTATAGTTTAGAAATTATTCCAGAGCAAGTCGCCAATATGGATGACACCTTGCAGCGCTTACAAACATTGCTGGATGTTTCTAACGAGGAAATAGATCAGTATCAGAAGTTACGTAAACGTCAAAAACGTTTTGTAAGTTCGCCTTTGTTACTGAGTATGAATGATGAACAATTGGCTAAGTTCGCAGTGGCTAGGCCTTATTTTCCAGGTGTTGATATTCATCGTCAATTAGTACGTCATTATCCTTATGGTGATTTAGCTGCTCATGTTGTAGGTTATGTTGGGCGGATAAATGAATCTGAAATGAAGGACTTGCCTCTCGCTGAATACAGAGGATCTAGTCATATGGGCAAGTTGGGAATAGAGCTTTCATACGAAAATGCACTTCATGGTAAAACCGGTTACGCTGAAATAGAAACTAATGTTCAAGCGCGTTTATTAAATACCCTTAATGAGGTTAATCCGCAGCCAGGCGCTAATCTTTATTTGACCTTAGATATCGACTTACAAAAAACCGCTTATGATGCCTTAGCAGGTTTTAACGGGGCAGTAGTTGCTATTGATCTTAAAACGGGAGGGGTGTTGGTTTTTGTTAGTCGGCCTGGTTTTGATCCCAATCCGTTTGTTATGGGTATTAGTAATGAAGATTATGAGGCTTTGCAAGCTAATGAAAATCAACCACTTTATAATCGTGCACTCAGAGGGTTGTACCCTCCAGGCTCTACGGTAAAGCCTTTTGTTGCTTTAGCGGGACTTGAGTATGAAGCTATTACAGCAGATCAAAAATTATTCTGTCCTGGATATTATCAGTTACCCGGTGTTACTCACAAGTATCGCGATTGGAAAAAAGGCGGGCATGGTGCCGTAGATATGAATCAAGCTATCACTGAATCGTGTGATGTCTATTTTTATCGTCTTGCTGCTACGCTAGGCATTGATAACATGGTCAGTTTTATGCAGAAATTCGGCTTTGGTGAAAAGACGGGTATCGATTTAGTAGGTGAAAAAACAGGTTTGTTGCCGACGCGGGAATGGAAGCGGGAGAAGAAAAATCAAGCGTGGTATCCAGGTGAAACACTAATTACAGGTATTGGTCAGGGTTATTTGCAAGTGACGCCGATACAGCTCGCTAAAGCTATTGCCGCATTAGCAAATCAGGGTAAAGTCATTACTCCTTTTTTAGTAGATAAAATTGTAAGTGCACAGGGTTCTTCGCCTGGGATAGGACTCAATTACAATACTGTTTCTGTTAAAACTGAAAATGTAAACTCGGTTATCGCTGGAATGGTTAATGTGGTGCACAGCGCTAGGGGTACCGCAAAAGGGATTAATAAAAATATAAATTATCAGATCGCCGGTAAAACAGGGACTGCGCAAGTTTTAGGCATCAAACAAAATGCTAAATATGATGAAGATAGTATTGATTTCAAATACAGAGATCATGCGTTGTTTGTCTCTTTTGCACCGGTTGACGATCCTAAGATTGCTGTGGTCGTTATTGCTGAAAATGGTGGGCACGGTGGATCAGTTGCTGCACCGATTGCGGGGCAGGTGATTAAGCAGTATTTAGAGGATAATCATGAAAACTGAAACGCGGCACGAGCAGTTTGAGGCGCCATCAGTCTTAGGCACTTTTCTTAGAAAATTACATATCGATATTCCCTTATTTATCGGCTTGTTATTGGCCTGTATATTGAGCATGATCATCTTGTATAGTGCGGGTAGTCAGGATATGGATGTGTTAATCCGTCAAATAGGTCGAGTGGGGTTGGCGTTTTTGTTAATGATCGTTTTGGCGCATATAGACCCGTATCAATTCAAACGCTATGCAACCATTTTATTTGGCATCGGCATACTTTTATTAATCGCTGTGTTAATAATGGGGCAGATAAGCATGGGTGCGCAACGCTGGCTCGATTTGGGGTTCTTTAGGTTTCAGCCGTCAGAAATGATTAAATTGACGACCCCCATGATGATTGCTTGGTATCTGGCAGAATATCCCATGCCACCTAAGTCGAGGCAACTCTTTATGGCATCGGTATTGATTATTGTGCCTACCTTATTGATTGCGAAACAACCCGATTTAGGAACGGCCCTATTAGTCGCAAGCTCGGGTGCGGGTGTGTTGTTTTTTGCGGGTTTATCTTGGTGGATAATGGGGGGCGTCGCGGCGGTATTGGCTGCTTTAACGCCGATCATTTGGCGTTTCATGCATGGTTATCAGCGTGATCGCGTTTTAACTTTTTTAAATCCAGAGGCAGATCCCTTGGGGCGTGGGTACCATATTATCCAGTCCAAAATTGCCATTGGCTCAGGTGGTATTTATGGCAAGGGTTGGTTGGGGAGTACGCAATCTGAGTTAGAATTTTTACCCGAAAGCTCAACCGACTTTATTTTTGCGGTTTTTGCTGAGGAGTTTGGTCTCTTAGGGAGCTTAGGTTTGCTTACGTTGTATTTGCTAATCATCGCACGCTGTTTTTATATAGCGTCTCAGACGCAAGATACGTTTAGTCGACTTTTAGCGAGTAGTTTGGCATTTACTTTTTTTGTGTATGTGTTTGTTAATGTTGGAATGGTGATAGGTGTGTTGCCAGTCGTAGGTGTGCCTTTGCCACTCATTAGTTATGGGGGTACTTCTATAGTAACGCTATTAGCGGGTTTTGGTATTTTGATGTCTATACATACACACAAAAAATTTAGATGAGTGGGTATGAATATAAAGTCATTTGTTCGTAGGAAGTCGTGTTATCAAAATAGGCGTTTTTTGCTTTTAAACAGTGGGGTTATAGTCCTGTCACTAACGTTAGTAGCTTGTTCAAGCCTATCAAAAGAAAATGATCGTGACCCTCTGGCTGTTAATGATTTCATCAATAAAATGGTGGTTACTCATCATTTTAATCAAGATGCCTTGGTCCAATTATTGGGCGATGTTGAAATAAATCCAGACATTATTAAAAAAATTTCAAAGCCAGTTGAAAGCATGCCCTGGTATAAATATCGCCCGATTTTTATAACGGATGCTCGCATAAGTGCAGGGGTAAAGTTTTGGCAAGAAAACGCCAGTGCTTTAGCCACTGTTCAGCAACAGACGGGCGTTCCTGCCCAGATCATTGTCGCTATTATCGGTGTAGAAACAATGTATGGTCAGAAAATGGGTTCCTATCGAGTACTTGATGCTTTAGGTACATTAGCTTTTGCCTATGCCCCTCGTCGTCAGTTTTTTACGGCTGAATTAGAAAGCTTCTTGTTGTTGTGTCGAGATGAGTATATTAATCCTATCGATCCCTTAGGTTCTTATGCGGGTGCTATGGGTGCGCCACAGTTTATGCCGAGTAGTTATAGGGCTTATGCTGTTGATTATGACGGCGATGGTCGCCGAGATATTTGGCATAACAATGCTGATGCGATAGCGAGCGTGGCAAATTATTTCAAGAAACACGAGTGGCAGGTGGAGCAAGACATTGCCGTAACGGTGGCTAAAACAGGAGAAAAATATAAAAAATTTTTGTCTGAGGGTCTTAAGCCTGACTTAAGGATTGAAGAGTTAGACTTAATCAACTTAAAAACATCGAGGTCGTTACCTTTAAATACAAAAGTAAAGTTGCTCTCTTTTGAAATAGAGGCATCTGAGCAAGGGAATCGTGAAGAACTTTGGGTGGGCTTAGAGAATTTCTATGTCATTACCCGATATAACCACAGTCCTTTGTACGCTATGGCTGTTTATCAATTAAGCCTAGCGATTTTAAATAAAAAAGGCGAATTCCCATGAAAAAAATTATTTTTATAACTACTCTCATTGCGCTAACAGGTTGTTCTCAGTCAAATATCAAAAGCGCGGATCTAAGCATACAACAGCCTCCTGCATTTCGTTACTCTTCTCTTAATCATTCAGCTAGACAGCATTCTGTATTGCATGTAAATGGCAGTGAGCAACTTAAAGACATTGCACAAGAAGAAGGTTTGTTTCCAAGTATTTTAAATAAAGTCAAACAAGGCGTGGCTTCATGGTATGGGCCTGGCTTTCATGGTAAAAAAACGGCGACGGGCGAGATTTTTGACATGAATGCAATGACAGCGGCTCATAAAACATTGCCGATTCCTTCTTATGCGCGAGTGACTAATTTAGAGAATAATCGCAGTATTATCGTCAGAATTAATGATCGTGGTCCTTATGTTGGTAATAGAGAGTTAGATCTTTCTTATGCGGCAGCTAAAAATTTAGAGTTCGATGAAGAAGGGTTAGGTGATATTGAAATAAAGCCTATTTCACCTAGTCAAGCTTTGCCTCAGATACAGAAAATTGCCGCGACACAAGATCAAAGTGTGTATTTACAAGTGGGTAGTTTTGGTAACCAAAAGCATGCTTTAAAACTTAAAAATAAAATATTAGCGTCTAATTTACCTGCGCCAGATATTCGTTCGTCTACCTACAAGAAGTCTACTTTATATAAGGTTCAGATCGGACCTATTTATAATACAACGAAGGTTGATGAGCTAAATCAACAGCTCGCAGAATTGGGTATTACGGATACACAATTTGTGACTGAATCCAAACAAAATCAACGCTCGCGTGCTACAATGTAAGTCATATTTTTATACTGTAGACTTCAAAGAGCAATGATCCCATTGAGACAATGTACCCAAGTATTACTTTTTAGCCTGTTTGTTATTTTTCCCCAGGTTCATGCAGAAACAGTTGAAATTTCAACTCCTCCCGCACCTTCTATCGCAGCATCCGCTTATATACTTAAAGATTTTCATACTGGTAAAGTTTTAGCCGAGAATAATGCCGATGCTAAATTAGCACCCGCTAGCTTGACTAAAATCATGACGGTTTATGTTGTCTTTAATGAACTTGCTAGTGGGCATTTGCATTTAGAAGATAATGTGACAATTAGTGAAAAGGCTTGGAAAACATCGGGTTCGCGGATGTTTTTAGAACTGGGTAATCAAGTTAAAATCGAAGACCTTATTAAAGGGGTCGTTATTCAGTCAGGTAATGATGCTAGCGTGGCTTTAGCTGAGCATGTCGGTGGTAGTGAAGAGACATTTGCTGACATGATGAATCAACATGCTTCACGTCTGGGCATGGTCAATACGCATTTTAAAAATAGTGATGGATTGCCGGTTGAAGATCATTACACCACGGCGCGTGATTTGGGTCTTTTAACCAGTGCATTGATCAAAGAGTTTCCCGAATACTATCGTTGGTTCTCGTTGAAAGAATTCACTTTTAATAATATTACCCAACAAAATCGTAATAAATTGTTATCACGTGATGAATCAGTGGACGGTGTAAAAACGGGGTTTACTGATGATGCGGGTTATTGTCTGGTGGCTTCTGCGTTAAGAGAAGATATGCGTTTAATATCTGTGGTTATGGGTGCAAAAGATGCTAACGCTAGAGCCAATGAGAATCAAACTTTATTGAATTATGGATTTAGATTTTATGAGTCTCATCGCTTGTATCAGGGTAAAACTTCATTAAATGAAGCTCGGATTTGGAAAGGCACCAATAAAACAATTTCAGTCGGTGTTGCAGACGATATCTACGTAACAGTTCCACGTCGTTTATTTAAAGATTTAAAAGCGGCTATTATTGTCGATAAAAAAATTACAGCACCTGTTGTTGAGGGCGCTAAATTGGGTTCTATAAAAGTCACACTTAATAATGAAGTGGTTGAAGAGAAAGACTTGATTGCATTACAGTCAGTTGAGCAAGGTAATATCTTTCAGCGTCTGGTTGAAAGCGCAATGATGATGTTCGAGAAGCCTGAAGATGGAAAATAAAATAGTTTATTTAAATGGCGAGTATTTACCATTGCCTGAAGCAAAAGTATCTGTATTAGATCGTGGTTTTTTGTTTGGGGATGGTATTTATGAAGTGATCCCCTCTTATTCGGGAAATTTGTTTCATCTTGATGATCACTTGCAACGCTTAGAAAATAGTTTGGTTGGCATTCGTTTAGCCAATCCACATACTCGATTAGAATGGCAGGCGATATTAACGCCGTTATTGGATGCAAATTATGATCAATATATCTATTTGCAAATAACACGAGGTACGGCGGCTAAAAGAGATCATGCGTTTCCAGAAAATGTGCCGGCTACTGTGTTTGCCATGTGTTCTAACATCGTCCCTTTTGCAGGGTTAAATGCTGGCGTTAAAGCCATTTCGATGGATGATACGCGTTGGGCATTATGCCATATTAAAGCGATTACGCTATTGGGAAATATTTTGCATCGGCAAGCGGCCGTAGAACAGGATTGTGCAGAAGCCTTATTAGTTAAGGATGGCTATCTTATTGAAGGTGCAGCTAGTAATGTGTTTGCCGTTATTGATGGTGTGCTATGTACACCGCCCAAAACCAATGATATTTTGCCGGGTATTACGCGTGATGTTATTTTAGAGTTAGCTAAAAAACATAATATACCGTTTTGTGAAGACAAAATTCTTTTTGCAGATGCACAAAAAGCAACGGAGCTTTGGGTAACCAGTTCAACCAGAGAAATAGTGCCTATTGTCGAGCTTGATGGCACTGATATTGGCGAGGGGAAACCGGGGCCCGTTTGGCAAACTATGCACACTATTCTGCAAGCTTATAAACAATCGTTATTATGACCGAAGAGACACTTTTTGAATTTCCTTGCGAATTTCCCATTAAGGCGATGGGTAAGGCAGATATTGAACTCGATTTAATTGTCGTCGAAATAGTCCGTCGTCATGTGCCTGATATTACAGAAGGCTCAGTTAAATCTAGGCCCAGTAAAGATGGTAAGTTTATGGCTATAACCGTTGTAATAGAAGCCTCTAGTAAACAGCAGTTGGACGCTATCTATCAAGACTTAACGGATCACCCGCATGTTCTAGTGGCACTCTAGGTTTAAATTTAGAGTATTGCCACGGTTAGTTAATCTAAATTGACGAGTCTAAATGATGAAAATAGTTGATTTAGGACTGCAAGACTATGAGGCAACATGGCTTGCAATGAAAAGTTTTAACGAGCAACGCACATCCGTCACTGACGATGAGTTATGGGTCGTTGAACATCAGCCAGTTTATACCTTGGGTCTTAATGGTAAGTCAGAGCACCTTTTAAATACAGGAGAAATTCCAGTCGTTAAGTGCGATCGAGGAGGGCAAGTCACTTATCATGGTCCTGGACAACTGGTTATATACACTCTATTAGATGTAGAGCGTTTAAAATTAAATACCCGTTCTTTAGTCACGTTATTAGAACAAGCGATGATTAATACCATAGCTCAGATGGGTATTGAAGCCGTTGCTAGGGTTGATGCCCCCGGTGTCTATGTTGAGGGGCAGAAAATAGGTTCCATCGGACTAAGAATTAAAAAGCAGGGCTGTTATCACGGATTAAGTTTAAATAACGCAATGGATTTGCGGCCGTTTAACAATATTAACCCCTGTGGTTACTCGGATCTTAAAGTGACCCAATTGTCTGATTTAGGTGTCATTATCAGTTATAAATCACTTTCTGATTCTCTTACTCATGCTATCACTTCATTGTTGTAAATATGACAAATCAAGCGCCGTCCAGATCAACCCCCGAATCTCATGAACGCAATGCTAAAAAATTAGCGCGCATCCCGATTAAAGTTGAGCCAGCAGAAACCGTATTACGCAAACCTGACTGGATACGCGTAAAACTTTCTGCGAGTGATGAAATTACCCGTGTCAAAAACTTATTACGCGAGAATAAATTACATACGGTTTGCGAAGAGGCGGCTTGCCCAAATTTGTCAGAATGTTTCCAGCACGGCACTGCGACATTCATGATCATGGGGGATTTATGTACACGTCGCTGTCCATTTTGTGATGTGGCACACGGAAAGCCTTTGCCATTAGACGCTAATGAGCCGCGGCATTTAGCGGATGCGATTAAAGCGATGGCGCTTAAATATGTGGTGATTACGTCTGTAGATCGTGATGATTTAAGAGATGGCGGTGCGGGACATTTTGCCGAGTGTATTAAGCATATTCGTCAGCAAACGCCTCAAACTAAGATAGAAATTTTAGTGCCCGACTTTAGAGGTCGTATCGACAAAGCTATTGCGCTTTTAATAGAGCAACCTTGCGATGTATTTAACCATAATTTAGAAACGGTACCCAGGCTCTATAAGCAGGTGCGTCCAGGCGCTGATTACAAAGGATCATTAGAGTTATTGGGTAAGTATGCAAAGGCTCATCCGCAAATACCCACTAAATCAGGTTTAATGTTAGGGGTAGGCGAAAAGATTGAAGAGGTGCATCAAGTAATGAAGGATTTGTTAGAGCACAGCTGTTCAATGTTAACTTTGGGTCAGTATTTACAGCCCACTAAATCACATTTACCTGTCATGGAGTATATTACCCCTCAACAATTTGATGAGTATGGTGCTTTTGCCTTACAATTAGGTTTTAAGCAAGTCGCGAGTGCGCCTATGGTCAGGTCGTCTTATCACGCTGATCTTCAAGCTAAAGCGATTATCTAATGTAATCAGACTTATTTTAGTATTATCAAACTTATGGCATTCTATAGGTGGGGTATGGCCTTAGCTTAATCCCACCTTTTAGATTATCTTCAATTGCTTATGGCCTAACATCACCGTTTGATAAATAGGTGAGTACCATGGGCATGAATACTGTAATACAATAAAATACAAAGAAACATCCCGCCGCTTTAGCAAACATATATATTTTGTCCATCGTTACATCTTCATTTTGTTATTAGTTTTTTTACCGTTTTAATGTATCGCGAAGAAATTAAATGGCAAATATTCATAGCGTTTAAGCTTACAAAATTACTAAAAAATGAGTAATTGTTTGTTTTGCTCTTGTTTAAGCATGTGGAATGTGGGTACTTGCTTGCAAAGCTATTGCGCTAGCTTGCATATGGTGAGTTGTGGCTTGTGCAGGTGTTTTGCAAGATAGCAAAAGGCGGGTTACAGCTTGCAAAGCCAGTGTTTCAGCATGCAAAAGGGGGTTTACTGCTTGTACAGGTCTTGCGCAATCTCGCAAAAGAGAGGTTATTGCTCGTACAGTCATTTTTAAAGCTTGCAAGGACGGTTTTCCAGATCGAATAAATGGATTTACAGTTTGCACAGGTATTTTTCCAGCTCGCAAAATGGGGACTACAGCTTGAAAATTCATTTTGATGGCTTGTGGAAGTTGAACTCTTGCTAACACACCTACTGTTAGTGCTTGTGCATGTTTACGAAGCTTAGTAATCAGTATCATTCATTGATAGCTCATTTTCAAAAGTATTAACTATAGTAAATGGTCGTCTCTGCGTTTGTTTGAGGATAATAAGATAATGCCTAGTTTTTTTGAATATTTGATAACTAAGCAATTTTTTCTTTACGTGGGCGGCCGCTTCTGGGTTTGTCTAATAAGCCACAAATGCCGTCTTTGGTCCAAGATTTTAACCAAGCAATAGTCGTTTGTTTGCAGACTCCAAAAATGTCTGATAATTCTTGAGCTTCAAATCCAGCATTGCTTAGAAGAACGGCATGTGCTCTCATTCTTGGTGTGTGGCCAGGATGACCCTTTTTCATGTGTTCTAAAGTAATTTTTTCTTCCGCCGTAAGTTCTTTAATAAGAGTCATGGTCATATTTCCTTTTTGAAAGTCAGGTTTATTATTCAATTTTATGAAAGTATTTATTATCTATTGCTGAGTGTTTTACAGAATATAAAGGCTTCTGTTTGTTTCGCTATAAAATTTTCTTTCTCAATCTTTAATTGCACTGAATAGAGGAAAGGTTCAACATGAGATATAAAAAAGTTAAATTATTTTATTGATTGTCTGTGAGTGATGAGGCGATTGGTAATAATGTTCTGATTTTGTTGACTTGTTGGGTAGGTTATTTACTTTTAAATATAAAGATCAACACAGATGAAAGCGTTACTAACTCAAAAATAGCGTAGCGAGTGGTTTATAGTGTAAGAATTTTACTAAAATCTGTCATTATTTAGGTGTTTAGCTAAATAAAGACAATGACGGCAAGGCCAATGTCGATTAAAATAACCTCGTTTTACATTAGCTGCGTGCAGTTTCTCTCTGAACTTCATATTTTAAATGACAAAATACATTTTCATTACCGGCGGTGTTGTTTCATCGTTAGGCAAGGGCATTGCTGCATCGTCACTTGCTGCCATTCTTGAGGCTCGTGGCCTTAAAGTCACTATGACTAAGTTAGATCCCTATATTAATCTTGATCCAGGCACAATGAGTCCTTTTCAACATGGAGAGGTTTTTGTTACTGAGGATGGGGCAGAAACGGATTTAGACTTAGGTCATTATGAGCGGTTTCTTAAAACCACCATGGCTAAAAAGAACAACTTTACGGCAGGCCAAGTCTACGACAGCGTGTTACGTAGAGAGCGTAAAGGTGAATATTTAGGTGCGACTGTACAGGTCATTCCTCATATCACTGATGAAATTAAGCGGCGTGTTTATTTAAGTGCAGAAGGCACGGATGTCGCGCTGATTGAAGTCGGTGGAACTGTGGGGGATATTGAGTCTTTGCCGTTTATGGAAACCATTCGGCAGATGCGTTTTGAATTGGGTGCAGAACGTTCATTATTTATACATTTAACATTGGTCCCTTACATCCGTTCGGCGGGTGAAATTAAAACCAAGCCCACTCAACATTCGGTCAAAGAATTACGAGCGATTGGTATCCAACCGGATATTTTAATTTGTCGATCAGAGCAACCCATTCCTTTAGCAGAGCGTCGTAAGATCGCTTTATTTACTAACGTAGAAGAAAAAGCGGTTATTTCTGCGGTCGATGCCGATACTATTTACAGAATTCCCTTGTTATTACATGAGCAAGGTTTAGATGATATCGTAGTTAATAAATTAAGATTGAATGCGAGTCCAGCTGATTTATCAGAATGGACGAGCGTGGTTGATGCTTTAGCAAATCCTGCAAAAGAAGTCACTATAGCCATCGTGGGTAAATATGTTGATCATTCTGATGCTTATAAATCATTAAATGAGGCGTTAATTCACGCGGGTATTTCTTCGCGTACAAAAGTTAATCTTAACTATATAGATTCAGAGCGTATAGAAGATGAAGGGGTGGTGTGCTTAAAAGGCGTTGACGCTATTTTGGTGCCGGGTGGTTTTGGTGAGCGCGGTGTTGAAGGTAAAATTGCCACGGTACGTTATGCGCGTGAGAATAAAATCCCTTATTTAGGTATTTGTTTGGGTATGCAAGCGGCTGTCATTGAATTTGCGCGTGATGTAGCAGGTCTTGAGGGCGCTCACAGTACAGAATTTTTACCTAGTTCACCACACCCTGTCATTGGTTTAATTACGGAGTGGATGGCTGAAAGTGGCGAAATAGAAGTGCGTGATGAGAATTCGGACTTAGGTGGTTCTATGCGTTTAGGTGGTCAACAATGCCGCTTACAACCCGATTCTTTGGCGTTTAGCTTGTATCAGAAAGATGTGATCACCGAAAGACATCGCCACCGTTATGAGTTTAACAATCAATATTTCGATAAGCTAGAAAGTGCCGGTATGCGCTTCTCTGGTAAATCTATGGATGGAAGGTTGGTTGAAGTAGTTGAATTAGCCGATCATCCTTGGTTCTTAGCCTGTCAGTTTCATCCAGAATTTACATCTACACCCAGAAAAGGACATCCGTTATTTTCTGGCTTTGTCGTAGCAGCTTCTCAACATAAAAAGGGTTCGATTTAATGGAATTATGTGGTTTTAAAGTAGGGCTAGAGCAGCCTTTTTTCTTAATAGCGGGCCCTTGTGTTATTGAAAGCGAGCAATTAGCGTTAGACACAGCGGGTTATTTAAAAGAATTGGCCGCTACCTTAAATATACCTTTTATATACAAATCTTCGTTCGATAAAGCTAATCGTTCTTCTCACGAAAGTTTTAGAGGTTTAGGAATTGATAAAGGTTTAGAAATTTTAAGCAAAGTAAAGCAACAAATCGGTGTGCCTGTTTTAACAGACGTGCACGAAGATACTCCATTAGCAGAAGTTGCGAGTGTGGTGGATGTGATGCAAACACCGGCTTTTTTATGCAGACAAACCAATTTTATTCAAGAAGTCTCTAAACAAGGCATCCCTGTAAACATCAAAAAAGGTCAGTTTCTTGCGCCTTGGGATATGGTTCATGTGGCTAACAAAGCAAAAGCAACGGGTAATCCAAATATTATGGTTTGTGAGCGTGGAGTGTCTTTTGGTTATAACAATTTAGTGTCAGATATGCGTTCTTTAGCAGTGATGAGAGACACAGGGTGCCCTGTGGTTTTTGATGCAACTCATTCAGTACAATTACCTGGTGGGCAAGGAACTAGTTCTGGCGGCCAACGTGAGTTTGTACCTGTCTTAGCAAGAGCAGCCGTTGCTGCAGGCATTTCAGGTTTGTTTATGGAAACACATCCAGATCCGTCTAAAGCCCTAAGTGATGGTCCAAATGCGTGGCCGTTATATAGAATGCAAGAATTATTAGAAGTTTTATTAACCATCGACAGAGCTGTTAAAGCGCAGACTCTGATAGAAACAACCTTATAGGAAACAACATGGCGGCAATAGTAGATATTCGTGCAAGAGAAGTTTTAGATTCGCGTGGTAACCCAACGGTAGAAGCAGATGTCATTTTAGCTTCGGGTGTTGTGGGAAGTGCAATGGTTCCATCTGGTGCGTCAACAGGTGAGCGCGAAGCTATTGAATTAAGAGATGGTGATAAAGCACGTTATTTAGGTAAAGGTGTATTAAACGCAGTTAACAATGTTAAAACTGAAATCCGTGATGCGGTTATTGGCTTAGATGTTAATGATCAAGCAGCGCTTGATAAAGTAATGATCGAGCTTGATGGTACAGATACTAAAGCGCGTTTAGGCGCTAATGCTTTATTAGCAGTGTCTATGGCGGCGGCTCATGCTTCTGCTAAAGAAGCAGGTCAGCCTTTGTATCGTCACTTAAACAAATCAGGTGAATTTATTTTACCTGTACCAATGATGAACATCATCAACGGTGGATCACACGCTGATAACAGTGTTGACTTACAAGAGTTCATGATTTTACCTGTTGGCGCGCCTACTTTCCGTGAAGCGATCCGTTACGGTGCAGAAGTTTTCCATAACTTAAGCAAGGTTTTAAAATCAAAAGGTTTAGCAACTACTGTGGGTGATGAAGGTGGCTTTGCACCTAACTTGTCTTCAAATGAAGAAGCAATCAGCGTTATTTTACAAGCGATTGAGCAAGCTGGCTTCAAACCAGGCGTTGATATTTTCTTAGGCTTAGACGCTGCTGCTTCTGAATACTACTCAGATGGTATTTATGATTTAGCTTCAGAAAGCAAAACTTACACTTCAGCTCAAATGGCTGATTTCTTCGTGGATTGGGTAGATCGTTATCCAATTATCAGTATTGAAGACGGTTTTGATGAAAATGATTGGGATGGTTGGAAATTAATCACTGAAAAATTGGGTAACCGTATTCAATTAGTTGGTGACGATTTGTTTGTAACAAATCCAAAAATCTTACAAAAAGGTATTGAAAGAGACATCGCTAACTCAATCTTAATTAAAGTAAATCAAATCGGTACTTTAACTGAAACATTTGCAGCGATTGATATGGCACATAAAGCGTCTTACACTGCTGTTATGTCTCATCGTTCAGGTGAAACAGAAGATGTAACTATTGCTGATTTAGCCGTTGCGACGGGCACGGGCCAAATTAAAACAGGCTCTTTAAGCCGTTCTGACCGTGTTGCTAAATATAACCGTTTAATGAAAATTGAAGAAGAATTAGGTGGCTTGGCTAGATACGCCGGTCATAGCGCCTTTAGAAAGCTTTAAGATTCTTAACATATAAGTGCACAGTATCTGGGATTAATAAAATACCTCACTGGGCGCTTAAATTGGCTACAACATTATGAAAGTTATTTTAGCCGTTGTTGTTTTGTTGATTGGTCTTTTGCAATACCGACTTTGGTATGGTGATGGTGGCATTGAGCAGACCAAAACATTCCAACAAGAACTGAATGATTTAAAAAAACAAGTTGAAGAAAAGCACTTTCGCAATAAAGCACTTTATGCGGAAGTTGAAGATTTAAGAAAAGGTCAGGAAGCCATCGAAGAGAGAGCCAGAAATGAGCTGGGTATGATCAAAGAGGGCGAAACCTTTTTTCAGGTACTTGAATGATGTTATGAGCAGTATATTAAGGCGGCAAGCTAAGAGTGCTAAACACTTTTGGATTGCCGCCTTTTCTGTTTGTACGTTATACAAAAAAAATGTTTATAGAGTTATCCTTTTAAAGTTAATCATTATGAATATAGTAGAAACTATTAAAGAAGCGTTAGCGTTGTTAAGAACGGTACTGAGTGAGTTAAGCAATAAACAAAACTTACTCAATTTATTAATATTGGCCTTTGCTGTATCGGTCGGCGCAGGCACGATATTGTATCTATTAGATGCCAATATCCATTCATTATTGGATGGTATTTGGTCTGCATGGGTTACGATGACGCACGTGGGATTTGGGGATGTGGTGCCGACTTCTTTCTTAGGACGCATTTTATCGGCCGCCTTAATTTTGTTTGGATTGGTTCTATTCTCGTTATTTACTGCTTTATTATCAGTCAATTTAATTGGAAAAAATATTGATGCTTTGGATCATGATGTGAATCATATTGAGGCAGAAGAAAGTCAGATTCTTAAAGAGTTGGCTAGATTACATGTCCGTTTAGATGCTTTGGAAAAACAAAATAAATGACTATAGATACGAAATTTTGGGCAGTCGTTCCTGCTGCGGGTGTCGGTAAGCGAATGAACGCAGATAGACCTAAACAATATTTGGAACTCGCTGATAAAGCAGTGATAGAGCATACTTTATTACGTTTGCTGAGTGCTGATGTATTTAGCGCCATAGCTGTCGCAATATCTAAAGAAGATCCCTATTGGCCAGAGCTTGAAGTCTCTTTACATGAAAAAATCATCACGGCTGATGGGGGTAAAGAGCGTTCAGATTCTGTTTTATCAGCATTAAAGTCTATTAGAGCTTTAGCTTCTGACGATGATTGGGTGTTAGTTCATGATGCGGCTAGACCTTGTATTACAGCAACTGATATAAAGTTATTAATTAATACCTTGCGTGATGATGATGTGGGTGGCATTTTAGCGCTCTCTTCTCATGATACTTTAAAAGATGTGCAGGGTACGTTTATAAGAGGTACTTTAGATAGAAGCCATATTTGGCGGGCTTTAACACCTCAGATGTTTAAATACGGTAGTTTGAAAAATGCACTTGAGATTGCTGAAGGTAACCCTGCTATTACCGATGAAGCCAGTGCTCTAGAATTACAAGGTTTACAACCCAAGATAGTTGAAGGTCGTCCTGATAATATAAAAATTACTCGACCTGAAGATTTAGCATTAGCACAGTTTTATATGGAGCACCAAAATGATTAGAGTGGGTATGGGCTATGATGTCCATCGATTTAAAGACGATGGCGATGTTATTTTAGGTGGCGTTAAAATTCCTTATGAACAGGGCTTAGAGGCGCATTCTGACGGCGATGTGGTTTTACACGCTTTATGTGATGCATTATTAGGTGCCGCTGCTTTGGGAGACATTGGTAAACATTTTCCAGATACAGACCCTGAGTTTAAAGGCGCTGATAGTCGTGTTTTACTGCGTCATGTCTATAGCATTGTGCAGGATAAAGGCTATTTATTAGTGAATGCGGATATTACTATTATTGCTCAGGCACCTAAAATGGCACCCTATATTGTGGCTATGTGTAATCATATTGCTGATGATTTAAACGTAGATCTTGATTGCATTAACGTTAAAGCGACTACGACAGAAAAGTTAGGTTTTGAAGGCCGTAAAGAGGGTATTGCTGTCCAAGCCGTGGTTTTAATTGAGAAATAATAAATTATTTGTGTGCTAACAATAATATAAATGATATGGAGACCTATTCAGCTGAAATTGAAATACCCGAGTGGCCTTATGTATGTGGAGGACCTTCAGGCGTCGGTAAGCTTCGGGTTTTACCCGAAGATTTTAGAGTTATAGAGTATTTGAGTTTTGAGCCTTCTGGGGATGGGGAGCATGCTTTTTTACAAATCCAAAAGACGGGCGAAAACACAGAGTTTGTAGCTAGGTTGTTAGCACGATTTGCTAATGTTAGACAGCGTGATGTGGGTTTTGCGGGGCTAAAAGATCGGCATGCAGTGACTACGCAATGGTTTAGTGTGTGGTTGCCCGGTAAGACAGATCCCGATTGGACGCTATTTGAGATGGATACGATCAAGGTGCTTCAAGTTATTCGGCATGCTAGAAAATTAAAGCGTGGCGTGCTATCGGCTAATAGTTTTATCGTTCGAATTAAAGATTGGCGGGGTGATGAGCAAAAAACGTATCAGAAATTAGAGGTCATTAAGTCAAACGGTATTCCTAATTATTTCGGCTCACAACGCTTTGGCAATAATGGGTTAAATGTAAAGAAGGCTATAGCCATGTTTAACGGTGCTAAAGTGGGTAGAGAGCAACGCAGTATCTATCTATCTGCGGCTCGGTCTTTTCTTTTTAATCATATCTTAGCATATCGAGTGGTTCATGAAATATGGAATCAAGCCGTATCGGGTGACACTTATTTGTTTGATGGTTCTCATAGTAGTTTTAAATCGGATCAACCTGTTACTGATATTATCAATCGCTTAGCAACAAAAGATATTCATCCTTCCGGCGCCTTGTTTGGTAAAGGAAACGACGGAGTTTCGATGGATGCTTTAACGTTGGAAAACTTAATACTGCAGGTTTATCCTCAGTTGACTCAAGGATTGATAGCGGCGGGTGTTGAATACGATAGACGTGCTTTACGCGTTATTGTGAAAGATTTACAGGGACAATTTTTACCAGAGAATATTTTAGAGCTTAGTTTTACCCTGCCAGCAGGGAGTTATGCAACGGCTGTTTTACGTGAGTTGGTGAACTTTGAGTAATACAAATAATGCGCCTGTACCGCCCGCACTTGGTGGTGCTGAGCAAAAAGCTTGTACATCTTTGTGTTGCCTTAACCATAAGTTAAGATCGTTTTTGAGTACGGGTTGATTGTCTAAAGAGCGATAACCTTTACCGTGAACTATGTGTACGCAGCGCAAGTGTGTGGAAACACAGTTATTTAAAAAGTGAAGTAATTGGTTTTTTGCGGTGTTACTCGTTAGGCCATGTAAATCAATATCGGCATCAATACCATAAAAGCCCTTGCGTAACTTTTTTAAGACGTTGTTTTGTACGCCAGGTGCAGTATAACTGAGACTGTCTTCAAGGCCTACCTTTTCGGGCTCAATAGCGGTGTTAAAAAGAGGTGACTCTAAATTTATACTGTTAGATTTGGGGTAAGGCTTGGGCTTTTCTTTTTGATTTAATAAAATTTTATTAGAATTAACGATGGCTATTTCGCCAATGCTTTGGCGAAATAAATCTATATCTTCTTGAGTCAGGTTTTTTTTTACCACGAAAGCTGATTTTATTGGTTATAGTTGCTAAGATGCCTGATTTTATAGTTTATTACGCTAATTGGCGAATTGATAATGCATATTTTGTTAAGTAATGATGATGGCTATTTGGCTGAAGGATTAGTCTCATTAGCTAAAGCTTTAAGCAAGCATGCTGAAATATCAGTGGTTGCGCCGGATAGAAATCGCAGTGCGGCAAGTAATTCCCTCACCTTAGAAATGCCGTTGCGAGCTTATAAAGCAGAAAATGGGTTTATAAGAGTTGATGGCACACCGACAGATTGTGTGCATTTAGCCATTACAGGTTTGTTGGATAAAGAACCCGATATGGTTTTTGCGGGGATTAATCACGGTTCTAATTTGGGTGATGATGTCCTTTACTCTGGGACGGTTGCCGCGGCTACGGAAGGTCGATTTTTAGGGTTACCCGCTATTGCGATTTCTTTAGTGGGTAGTAATCCGACTCATTTTGAAACAGCTGCCGAAGTGGCGGCAACTTTATTAAAACAAATTATTGCCCATCCATTGCCTAAAGATATTATTCTTAATGTGAATGTGCCTGATGTGCCTGTCGAAGATATAAAAGGCTACCAATCTACACGTTTGGGTCAGCGTCATAAGTCTGAAGCTGTCATTAAAAGTATAGATCCACGAGGGCGTATTATTTATTGGGTAGGGCCGCCTGGTATGGAGCAAGACGCGGGTGAAGGTACAGATTTTTATGCTGTAAATGCGGGCTATGTTTCTGTAACGCCTTTACAAATTGATTTAACGGATTACGAAAGTATTAATGCATTAAGTACATGGCTGCCTAGGGTAAAAAGGTTATGAATATGAGTTTGCAAGGCATGGGGATGACTTCGTTGCGTACCCGAGGTCGCATGATTAAGCGATTGTCTGATCAAGGTATTAAGAATCAAAAAGTGTTAGAAGTCATGCGAGATACGCCAAGACATATCTTTATGGATGAGGCGTTATCTAGCCGTGCCTATGAAGATACTGCATTACCGATTGGTTATAATCAAACTATTTCACAACCTTATATCGTTGCTAGAATGACAGAGTTGCTTTTGGAGTCTAGTGGGCATTTAGAAAAAGTCCTTGAGATAGGCACAGGGTGTGGCTATCAAACAGCTATATTGGCCCCTTTTGTTGATCGTGTTTATTCTGTTGAGCGTATTTTGCCATTACAGCGCAAGGCTAGAAGTCACCTTGTTGATTTGAAGATTAAAAATATTAGTTATCTCTATAATGATGGTAATGTGGGTTGGCCAGAATATGCGCCTTATAATGGCATTATTGCTTCTGCCGCACCTACAGAAATTCCTTTTCAATTAATTCAACAATTAGCCGTTGGTGGCGTTATGGTCATTCCCGTAGGGCATAACGGACAGCAAGTGTTGCAACGGGTGACACGTAAAGCAAGCGGTTATGAAGTTGAAGAGATTGAGCCGGTTACATTTGTACCTTTTTTGGCAGGAAAAGAATAAGGTTTGTACAATAATCAGTCACCGCGTAAAATCATACCAGGCTTGGGATTTTACTGAATGACTAAAAGTTTGTGCTTTTTGGGATCAATGATTAACCCTTCGTAGTAATTTTTTATAATGATTGAGTTATGACGAAACCAAATCAAGAAACTTCCCTGTTTTCTGGTCTAGAACCTCCAAAGATGCCAGGCGCATTACCTCTCTTCGGGCACATGCTCAAGTTCGGCAAGAATCCTTTTTTATACATGATGAATCTTAGAAACAGCCTAGGAGAAATAGGCGAGTTTCGTATGTTTCATCAAAAAATGGTTTTGATGACCGGACCAGAAGCTAATGAGGCTTTTTTTCGTGCGCCCGATGCACAGCTTGATCAAAGCCAAGCATATAAAATTATGACGCCTATCTTTGGCAAAGGTGTCGTGTTTGATGCGCCTCCGCATAAAAAAGATCAACAACTCAAAATGCTAATGCCAGTTTTGCGTGATAAACCTATGCGTGGCTATGCGCAAGTTATCGTGCAAGAAGTCGAAGATATGATTGCCGGCTGGGGTGAAGCAGGTGAAATTGATTTGTTGGAGTTCATGAAAGAACTCACGATTTACACCTCTAGTCATTGTCTATTGGGCGATGAGTTTCGTTATGAGTTAAATGAAGAATTTGCCAAGATTTATCATGATTTGGAAAAAGGCGTTAATCCTTTAGCGTTTGTCTTTCCGTACTTGCCACTCCCCGTATTTCGTCGCAGAGATAAAGCGCGAGCTCGCTTACAAGAGTTAGTGACGGGTATTATTGCTAAAAGAGCTTTAAAAGCTGAAAAAAGTGATGATGCATTTCAGTTATTAATCGATTCAAAATATGATGATGGTACCTCTTTATCTCCCCATGAAATTACGGGCATGTTAATTGGGACTATCTTCGCTGGCCATCATACAACTGCTGGGACTGCCGCTTGGACTTTATTAGAATTAGCTAGAAGACCTGAGCAATTGGAGTTGGTTTTAACTGAATTAGATCAACTGTTTGGTTTTGATGGTGACGTGACTTTTCAGTCCTTGCGTGAAATTCCGGTTCTAGAGAATGTTGTTAAAGAAGTCTTACGATTGCATCCGCCATTGATCTTTTTAATTCGAAAAGTGATGAAGGATTTTCACTTTAAAGGGTATACCGTTAAGGCAGGTAAATACGTATGCGCTTCGCCACGCGTGTCACATCGTATTGCAGAAATATTTCCTGATCCAGAAAAGTTTGATTTAGAGCGGTATTCAGAAGAACGTCAAGAAGATGCAAGACCGTTTAGTTGGATTGCTTTTGGTGGTGGCAAGCATAAGTGTACGGGCAATGCCTTTGCTATGTTGCAGTTAAAAGCTATTTTTAGCATCTTATTACGACGCTATACTTTTGAATTGGTTGATGAAAAAGATCAATATCAAGATGATTTTACTCAGATGGTGGTGCAACCGTTATCACCTTGTCGAGTGCGTTATGTTAAGCGCAAAAGTCTGCAGGCTAGTACTGAAGAAATTGCTGAGTCTAGCGTGGCGCAGACGGAAACCGTTGAACCAACAGGCTTTCAAATTCATTTAGATAGAGAATTATGTCAAGGGCATGCGACTTGTATGGCAGAAGCACCAGAGCTTTTTCAGGTAGATGACGAAGGCAATGTGACGGTACTTCAGGATAACCCTAGTTTAGAGGCTTTAGAAAAAGCCCAGCTCGCTGAAAAATATTGCCCTACCAAAGCAATTCTTATTAAAACCACAAATACGTAATAGAGACAACCATGGCGGTATATCCCAGAGCAGAACTTGAAGAAATGGTAGAACGTTGGTTACAAGCTAACCGTGACGCAGAAAAAGAAGGTAACTGGCCTAAATATTTAGGGGCAATGTATACCGATGATGCGGAATACCGTTGGAATATTGGCCCAAATGAAGAGTTTGTCGCGCGCAGTCGTAAAGAGATTGAAGAGTGGGCCTTAGGCGTACAAATGGAAGGTTTTGAAGAATGGCGTTATCCTTATCATCGTATTTTAATTGATGAAAAACAGGGTGAGGTTATTGGTTTGTGGACCCAAGTTTCTCCCGCAGTGCGAGAAGATGGCACGCATTATCAAGTAGAAGGGATTGGCGGTTCTTGGTTTCGTTATGGCGGCAACTATAAATGGGAATGGCAACGCGATTTCTTTGATTTAGGTAATGTAAAAGCCTTGTTTTTTGAGTTGGCTGGTGATGGGAAACTAGATCCTGCAGTAAAAACAAAAATTGGTAAATTAGCAAAAGGTCAATTATTACCTGGTCATGAGCGATTAAGACCACAGCCTAGTTTGTTTAAGAAATTGAAAGGCTTTATGGCAATGGTGCGTATTGCTTTATTTAATCGTTAAAAGCTATGCATAGTGTAAAACCTAGTTGGAAAAACTGGCAGTTATTGACTGAGCAAGGCCGACATATCTGGGCTTTTAAGCCGACATCAACGGATATCAATCAGCATTTACAAAATGCCCATAACATCTCGGCTCAGGAAATATCTTTAGCAGTTGAAGATTTTAAGTTTGATAAGCAAGTCAATCCCAACTCAGGTGATAAAGTCTTTAGATTTGCAGCAGTCGCTAATAACTTTAGAAGTTTTACAGGGGTAACGCCGCAAACAAATAATCCTGAACAGCAAAAAGTAGCGGACTCGGTTATAAAGGGGATCAACTACTTTGCTAGTTTACAATGTGCTGATGGGCATTGGGCTGGCGATTATGGCGGGCCATTATTTTTATTACCGGGCTTATTAATTGCCTCTTATGTCACTCACACGCCCTTTCCAAAAGCCCATCAAGAAATGATGAAGCTTTACGTGTTTAATCACCAAAATGCAGATGCAGGTTGGGGAATGCATATTGAAGGTGAATCGACTATGTTTGGCACGGTGATGCAATATGTATCATTAAGGTTGTTGGGCGTAGATAAAGATGAGCCGGCATTAGTTAAAGCCAGAGCATGGATTAAGCTTAATGGTGGTGCCACGGGTATTCCATCTTGGGGTAAGTTTTATTTATCCATCTTAAATTTATATGACTGGCAGGGCTTTAATAGCCTGTTTCCAGAGATGTGGTTATTTCCTAAAGGGTTACCGTTTCATCCTTGGCGTTATTGGTGCCATAGTCGTATGGTGTATTTGCCAATGGCTTATTGTTACGCGCAACGTATCAAAATGCCCGAAAATGATTTGATTTTATCGCTAAGGACAGAGATTTATAGCGAAGACTATGCTGAGATTAATTGGCCTCAGCAACGTAATACAGTGTGTGATAAAGATTCGTATACGGTTTTATCGCCAGTATTAAAGTGGATGAATTTATTCACTAACAGTTATGAAAAAATCAGTTGTGGTTGGTTGCGTAAAAAAGCGACAGATTACATTTTGCGTTACTTAAATGCGGAAGATCAGCAAACGGATTACATTAATATTGGTCCAGTCAATAAAGTGATTAATTCCATTTGTATCTGGCATGCTTACGGTGCTGACTCAGAGCAGTTTAAACAACATGTGACGCGTTGGTTTGATTACCTATGGGTGGCAGAAGATGGTATGAAGATGAGCGGTTATAATGGCTCTCAACTTTGGGATACAGCCTTTTCAACGCGCGCCATACTAGAGAGTGATTTAGGCCAATTGTTTCCAGAGACTGTTCAGAAAGCTTATCAATTTATTGATCATTCGCAAATCAAGTCTGAACACGCTACTCATGCGGAATTTTTTAGACATCCTATGATCGGTAGTTGGCCGTTTTCTACTGCAGAGAATGGTTGGCCCGTTGCAGATTGTACGGCGGAAGGTTTAAGTGCTAGTTTGGCAGTCCATGAGTCGGGGTTAATTAAGCCAACGATTGATGAGAAGCGTATTCAGAAAGCGGTGGATATTATTTTGTCATATCAAAATAAGGATGGTGGCTGGGCAACTTATGAGTTATCAAGAGCGCCTAAGTGGTTGGAGAAACTAAATCCGTCAGAAGTGTTTGCCGATATAATGATCGATTATTCTTGGACTGAATGTACGGCGGCTTGTGTTATTTCTTTAATAGAGATTCAACAGATTTATCCTGGTTATAAAAGTGTTGAGTTGAAAGAATCGATTAGTGCGGGTCTAGCGTTTATACTTAAGCAACAAAAAACTGATGGTTCTTGGTACGGTGGTTGGGCTGTCTGTTTTACTTATGCTACTTGGTTTGCTGTTGATGCTTTAAGCAAAGCTAAAGCGAAGGGATATTATAATGATATTGTGTTAGTCGAAAGTATGCAAAAAGCCGCTGAATTTTTAGTGAAAAAACAAAAAGTAGATGGTGGTTGGGGTGAGACTTTTAAATCTTGCTCAAAGTTAGTTTATACTGAGGCCGAGAAATCACAAGTGGTCAATACGGCTTGGGCCTTATTAGCTTTATTGCTTATAGAGGGTGTTGATAATTCGGTGATTAATTCTGGTGTCCATTTGCTTCTATGTAGACAAACCACCGAGGGTGATTGGGAACAAGAAAGTATTTCTGGTGTATTTAATTATAATTGTATGATTACCTACGCTAATTATAGAAATATATTTCCGATCTGGGCCTTGAGTCGCTACTATAGGAAAACAAATCAGAAATGATAAAAACCAACGCAATTTTAAGTATTTGTGACCAGTAGTTTAATATGAAAGCAGGGTTTGATATTTGCATTATTGGTGCAGGCATGGCGGGAGCAACCATCGCGGCTTATCTTGCACCTCAAGGAGTTAGAATCGCATTAATTGATCAATGCTTTAAAGAAAAGAAGCGCATAGTTGGTGAGTTATTACAGCCTGGTGCAGTCACATCTTTGGAAGAAATGCAATTAGGACATCTTCTAGAAGGTTTTGATGCGCAACCGGTTGATGGTTATGCTCTGTTGCATGAAAATCAAAAAATAACTATACCCTACCCTGAAAACCATATAGGGGTTGGGTTACATAATGGACTTTTTTTGCAAAACATTAGAGCGTCTGCTCTACAAAATAACACAGTCAATCAAATTGAAGGTAAAGCCTTACAATTACTCGAAAATGAGCAGCAAGAAATTATTGGTGTGAGTTATAGAGAGGAACATACTTCAGAAATAAAGGCTATTCACGCGCCTTTAACCATTACCAGTGATGGATTTTTCTCAAATTTTAGAGAAAGCTTAAGTAATAACAAAAAGTCGGTGACCTCCTATTTTATAGGGGTTGTTTTAAAAGACTGTGATATGCCTTTTCCCAGTCATGGACACGTGTTTTTGTCTGGGCCGACGCCTTTTATTTGTTACCCCATATCATCAAATGAAGTGAGATTGTTGGTTGATTTTCCGGGGGGGCAATTGCCTAGAAAATCTTTATTACAAAAACATTTAGATACTAATGTAACGCCTTTTATTCCAGCGGAAATGCTTAAAAGCTATCAGCAAGCTATTCATGTTGGAGGCTTTAAGTTGATGCCAAATCATTATATGGCGGCTAAGCCAAAAATTCGTAAAGGTGCGGTTATGCTGGGAGATGCTTTAAATATGCGTCATCCTTTGACCGGCGGTGGATTGACTGCCGTGTTCTCAGATATTCATATTTTGAGCACGCATCTTTTGGCTATGCCTGACTTTAGCAATAAAGATTTGATTCAAAAAAAAATAGAAGCTTATTATAAAGACAGACAACGGGCTAATGCTAATCTCAATATATTAGCGAATGCGTTGTATGGCGTGATGTCCAATAATTTATTAAAAGCTGCTGTCTTTAATTATTTAAAAAATGGCGGTGAAAACGCCCAAGAATCTATCAGTATCTTAGCGGGTTTAAACAGAAACAGTTGGGCTTTGATTAAACAGTTCTTTTTCGTAGCCATGTACGGTGCTTATGATTTAATGCTTGAAAATGTTAATAATCTGCCAAAAGCTATCAAAGTTTTAGTGGATGCACTCGCTATAATTAGTCCTCTAGCGAGGAATGAATTGTCTGTTGTTGCCGTTGTGCATGGCTATTTTAAGAAATAAAAATTGTAATTCATTATTTTTGGTTAAAAAATTGTTAAAATCTGTGTTTTATTCAGATTGATGTATTGATAACGATTGTATTTAGATAAGTCAATACTTGTGCGCTGAGTAAATATAATGATGTTATTTAATGATTATAATTAAAATATCAAGACAAGTACTTTGATTACTTAATACCTTTCAACTTTTATATTCGTACTTTAAGACACTTATGAGCAAACCAAAAAAAGTAGCAATCCTCACTGCGGGCGGCTTAGCCCCATGCTTAAACTCTGCAATCGGCAGCTTAATTGAACGTTACACTGAAATTGATCCTTCTATTGAGATTATTTGTTACCGTAGTGGTTACAAAGGCTTATTGTTAGGTGATTTTTACACGGTAACTCCGGCTATCAGAGAAAAAGCGGGACTTTTACACAAATTTGGTGGTTCATTAATCGGTAATAGCCGTGTAAAACTAACTAACGTTAAAGATTGTGTAAAACGTGGATTGGTGCAAGAAGGTCAAGATCCACAAAAAGTAGCGGCTGATCGATTAGTGAAAGATGGTGTAGATATTTTGCACACTATTGGTGGTGATGATACAAATACAGCAGCTGCCGATTTAGCGGCTTTCTTAGCTAACAACAATTACGGTTTAACAGTTATTGGTTTACCAAAAACAGTTGATAACGATGTATTCCCTATTAAACAATCATTAGGTGCATGGACTGCGGCTGAACAAGGCGCACGTTATTTTGCTAATGTGGTTGCAGAAAATAATGCAAATCCACGTATGTTAATCGTACACGAAGTGATGGGTCGTAGCTGTGGATGGTTAACAGCAGCAACTGCTTTAGAATACCGTAAATTATTAGATCGTTCTGAGTGGTTACCAGAATTAGGTTTAGACCGTAACGCATTCGAAGTTCATGGCGTATTTATTCCTGAAATGACCATTGATATTGCTGCAGAAGCTGAGCGTTTACGTGCAGTAATGGATAAATATGATTGTGTTAATATCTTCGTATCAGAAGGCGCTGGCGTAGAATCAATCGTTGCTGAAATGCAAGCTAAAGGCCAAGAAGTACCGCGTGATGCGTTTGGCCACGTTAAATTGGATGCGGTTAATCCAGGTAAATGGTTCGGTGAGCAATTTGCAGAGATGTTAGGCGCAGAAAAAACTTTGATTCAAAAATCAGGTTACTTTGCTAGAGCGGCTGCTTCAAATGTTGAAGATATCCGTTTGATTAAATCATGTGCTGATCTTGCTGTGGAATGTGCATTCCGTCGCGAGTCAGGTGTTATTGGTCATGATGAAGATCGTGGCAATGTATTAAGAGCAATTGAGTTCCCAAGAATTAAAGGTGGTAAACCTTTTGATCTTGAAACAACTTGGTTTAATGAGACACTTGCAGAAATCGGCCAAGTTAAAGGCGCAAAGGTTGAAGTAGCTCACTAAGTCTAATAGCGGGTAGAGGCTTTAGCGTCTACCCGCATTAATCCCTCTGTTATATTAGAGGGGCTCTGGTTTTAAAAAGTATTCAACAATCCTGGAATTTTTATGACTACCTGGTTAGAAACTTGTCAAGAACAGCTTGCGCGTTTGGAGGTTACTTCTCTGCTCGCAGATAAATTGATAACGCTATGTAACAAAACTGCAGAAGATTTAGCGCCAGAAATTGTTCAACGCCTTAATATTGAACATGTTCGTTTAAATCGTCAATTAGAACGCCTGCATGCGAATAGGTTTGAAGTAGCTGTTATTGGCTTAGAAAAAGCAGGTAAGAGTGCCTTGCTTAATGCTTGGTTGGGTCAAGAAATTTTACCTTCCGCTCGAGAGAGATGTACATTTACAAGTACAGAGATCTGGTCTGCGCAAACAGAACAAGATCAATTACTGTTTATTCAATACTATACCAAGGAAGAGATTGGTACTTTACAGCAACAACGTAAGTCAGCATTGGAAGGTCTTCTGAATGATAAGGAAAGAAAAGAAATTCAAGAGGATTATGATTACACAGAGAGGAATCTCACCGCTATTTATGAGTTTACTAAACAAAAAAATGGTTATTCTCAAAACTTCATAGATATCAGTGAGGTGCATGAGCAACTGCAATCGGCAGTATTCAAAAATCGTGCGCAGTCATTGGCTATCAAACGAATTCAACTAAAAACAGTGCGCCTAAGAAGTGATAGAGACATTGTTTTTCATGATGTACCTGGCTTTAATTCAGGTATTCAAATGCACTCAGATCAAGCTATAGATCGATTAAAAGGTTGCGATGCCATTATCTATGCAAAAGAAATGAAGCAGCCTTCTATTACGGGGCCAGAAAAAGAAATTCTGTTGATTGCGGATTCAGATGACCCAAGCATTAAAGTGTCTGACAAAGTATTCTTGGTATTAACACAGGCCGATGCTTTAGATGATCAAATTGATTTTAAAGAGACGTTACAAAAGCATAAAACCTATTGGCCAGATGTGCCAGAGAGACGCATGATTCCAGTCTGCGCGAGGGCGCATTTAGTGGAGTTTGGTATTCCATCAGAAGATACGTTAAGAAGAACCAAAAGTGCCGATGACAAATTAAAGTTAAAAAAACTAGGCATTACTGATGGTATCGTTATTTTAAAAGAAATGGTCAACCATTATATAGATCACGAACGTGCTGATGCATTACAAAGACGTTGTGATGCCTTGGTGGCAAATATATTGCAATACGCGGGTGATATTTTATTTAGGTTGGAACCTATTTATGCTGAGTTTGCTGAGGGAGAAGTAGAGGAAGATGATCTTTTGGGCAAAGATTTTAATCAGTGGTGGGGGCGTGAATGGCAACGCATTAAAAAAGACTTTGATGTTTGGTATGCGGAGAGTATTCAAGGTCGAAAAGAAGCTGATGCTTTAGGTGCTGAACACCAAGAGTTAGCAACTTTGCATGCAGCTTACGATGCAAAAATTGAGGCATTACTATCAAATTTGACTACCGGTCAAATGGATGAGTTAAAGCGTATTTATACTGCAGGCAGAACTATTTCTATGCCAGATCCTCGTGAGGGGAACTATAAAATTCGAGAAGAACTCTTCAGAGAGATTCAGCAAAAATTTGAAACAGAACTGACCGATCAATTGGCGCAATCTTTACAAGTATTGATTGATCAAATTGCTCAAAAAACCCAGTCCTTACTATGGGAAACTGAAGAAGTTCGTAAGACTTTATTAAACACTGATGAAAATGCCGAGCAAGCGCGTATTCGTCATGGTTTTCAAGTACTGTTCTTGCGCTTTGGACGTGTAGCTGTTGAGGCCTTTATTGCTAAACCTTTACAAGCGCGTGAGCGCTTATTAAATGAACGTTCTGCAGAGATCAAAACCTTGGAAGCATTTTATCAAGGACCTGATCAAAATAAACACGATGTGACGCATTATCTTCGTTATGGTCTATGGTCACATAATGAAGCGGTTCCAGCTGTAGTGGGTAGAACTGTTAAAACGGCAATAAAAGCAGCAATTGGCCAGGATGCAAATAATGTCTCTGCTTCTGATGCTAATCAAGCACGTAAAATCTTGGATGATCAAATTAAATTACCTGAGCCTGTCAATTTTGAACAAGTAGTTGAAGAGATTAATGGTGATTTAGCCGCCCTGGAAGATTATCTAAAGAATAGTGTGTTCTATGCGGCTGGTTTTGTGACTTACTGTAATCAAGAGTTAGAACGTATTCGTAATCGTTTTAAAGAAATGGAAGATAACGACCGCCAATGGATTGGCATTATTAGAACAGCGGTTAAGTACGAGCGTAATTCTAAAATTCCTTATACTATTGCCCATTCTAGACGTGATTTTCGTATACGCAGAGAAATAGCTTTAGAAATTAAAGAAGTTAGAGATACCTATACGCAAGTCTATTAATTGATATCGATACTTCTTAAGCTAGTTCTAGATATGACAGTGATTAAAAATATCTGTGTATATTGTGGGTCTAGTTTTGGGCGTGTTGATGATTATGGTCAAGCTGCTAACGCGTTAGCTCAAGCTCTAGTCAGAAAAAACATAGGCTTGGTTTATGGTGGTGCCAGTATTGGCATTATGGGCAAAGTGGCCGATGAGGTTTTGGCATTAGGTGGTGAAGTTTTGGGTGTTATACCTAAAGCTTTAGCGCATAAAGAGGTCGCCCACCATCATCTTACGCAATTGCGTGTGACGGAATCCATGCATGAACGCAAAATGCTGATGGCCGAATTATCCGATGGTTTTATTGCTTTACCCGGTGGTATCGGTACTTTTGAAGAACTGTTTGAAATCTGGACCTGGGCGCAATTGGGGTTTCATCATAAGCCTATTGGTCTGCTGAATATTTCTGGTTATTACGATCATTTAATACAGTTTTTAGATCATGTTTTAGCAGAGCAATTTGTTAAACAGGAGACGCGAGATTTACTAATGGTTGAATCAGATCCAGATGTGCTTTTAGATCGATTTATCAATTATCAGGCTCCTCCTGTAATTGAATGGCTCAGCAAAGAAGAAATATAAATTTATTTTAGAATGCCATTTACACAAAATCTTTGATGCCCTCCAAACATGCTGCATCTATCTAACAAATAAAGCTATTTCAGTCAGTGATATGCATTAGTGATGGATAAAATAGAATTATTTACTTAAAATACACGGTTAAATACCTTTCAGTAACCTTAGTGAATTGATATTAAGTAATTTGCTGTTATTTAATAACTTTAGCTAATCAAACCAAAGCATTATGGAACAGAAAAATCTTATTCTTGGAATCCCAACTTTTACTTACGCCGATTTATATGATGCTAACCGTCTAAAAGATTTAATGGACGTGTTTGATGAGTCTATCAAAAAGCATGATGTTGAATTGTATGATAAATTTTCTGCTTATCGTCAAAATCAGGGCGAGGGTTTAAAGCCAGAAGCTATTTCTGAGTTATTAGTTACTATGGGGCCTTATGTGGGGCAGTTTGTGGCTAAGTTGTTTAATGTTTCAGCAGAACATCAAGCTCAAACCGATAAGATTAAGGATGAAATTGATACTATCTTCACTTTTAAAAATGAAGTAGTTGAAAAACTCGGTGTGGTATTTAAAGGCCAAGATACCAGTGAATGGAAAATTCCTGATGTATTAAATCGTTTTGATTTGTTAATCGCTGCGGGTTTTTCAGAAGCGAATGAAGATCCAGATCCAGAACATCGAGTTGCTCGTGTGGGTGCGGTGATTGGTTTGTTATCCAGCCACTATAAATTAGTTGCTAAAGGCAAAGACAGTGCTTATGAAAATGCTGAAGAACAAGTATCAGCTTTACGCGCTAAATTGGCGGCTGATGAGTTGGCGGCTACAGAATTTGCTGACATTATCGCGACTACTGAATCAGCTGATTTTGTGAGTGGATTAATGGATGTCGTGCAACGCTGGAGTTTTGTTGCGCAACAAGACAATGACATTGTTGCAGATTGGTTAAGTTTTAAATTTCCAGAAAAAAGAGATTTCGATAATTTAGTTGAGCATGAAGTGGTTGATCGTGGTCAATTTACGGCTTGGATGGGTGAGTTAGAGCACCGTCGCCGTCGTGATGGTTTTAAGTTAACTGATCCTCGTTATAATCAAAGACAAGTTTTATCAGAAGTTAATCATTGTATTTATTGCCATGAGCGTGACACAGATTCATGTTCTAAAGGTATGCGCAATAAAAAAACCAATGAGTTTAAAACCGATCCATTGGGTGTAACGACTATTGGTTGTCCTTTGGATGAAAAGATTTCCGAAATGCATTTGGTTAAACGCAAAGGTGACAATATTGGTGCCTTAGCGATTATCGTGGTTGATAACCCAATGTGCCCAGGTACAGGTCATCGTATCTGTAACGAATGTATGAAAGGCTGTATCTACCAAAAAACCGATCCCGTAAATATTCCACAAATTGAAACCAGCGTGTTAACCGATGTGTTATTTATGCCGTATGGTTTTGAGATTTATAGTTTATTAACCCGTTGGAACCCATTAAACGTAAAACGCCCGGTGATGTTGCCTTATAACGGCAAAAACGCTTTGGTGGTGGGTTTAGGGCCTGCGGGTTACACCATGAGCCATTATTTATTGAATGAAGGCTTTGCGGTTGCTGGGATTGATGGTCTTAAATTAGAACCTTTACCGGTTGAGTTAACGGGTGATGCTAATACTTTACCAACGCCCATTTTGGATTTTAAAGATTTATATGAAGATTTAGATAAACGTATTTTAGCCGGCTTTGGTGGTGTGGCTGAATACGGTATTACTGTGCGTTGGGATAAAAACTTCTTAAAAGTGATTTATCTTACGTTACAAAGACGCGCAGCCTTTAGATCATACGGCGGTGTGCGTTTCGGTGGTACTTTAACCATTGATGATGCTTGGGAGTTGGGTTTTGATCATATCTGTATCGCTTCAGGTGCAGGTCAACCCACTATTATTGATCTTAAAAATAATTTAATGCGTGGTATCCGTAAAGCATCAGATTTCTTGATGGCTTTACAATTAACGGGTGCGGCTAAAGCCTCTTCAATGGCTAATTTACAAGTGCGTTTACCGGCGGGTGTTATCGGTGGTGGTTTAACTGCGATTGATACGGCAACAGAATTGATGGCGTACTATCCTGTGCAAGTTGAAAAAATATTGCATCGTTATGAAACGCTAGTCAATGTGTATGGCGAGCAAGCCGTGCGTGCGCGTTATGACAAAGAAGAAGCAATTATTCTGGATGAGTTTTTAGCACACGGTAAAGTTATTCATGCAGAACGCGTGCGTGCAGAAGCAGAAGGCGAAGCGCCAAACTTCCAACCTCTAGTTGAAGCATGGGGTGGAGTGACTCTGTTTTACCGTAAAGGGATGAAGGATGCGCCGGCGTATCGTCAAAATCATGAAGAAATCAGTGAAGCTCTAGAAGAGGGTATTGCCTTAGCAGAAGGCATGAGTCCTTTAGGTGCTGAGCCTGATGAGTTTGGTCATTTAGCATCTGTTGAATTTGAAAAATTAGTGTTAGATGGTGAGCGTTGGGTTAATTCTGGTGAAGTGGTTAATGTGCCTTTACGCAGTTTATATGTAGCGGCCGGTACTTCGCCTAACACTATTTATCAAAGTGAATATCCTGAAACTTTTGTCATGGATAAATGGTTCTTCCAACGTTATGAGCCAGATTGGACTAACGATAGTGTTGAGTTAGTGCTCATGCACGATGAAAAAATGCCTAAGTTAGGTAAGCCTGCACCATTAACCTCTTACCAAAAAGACGGTAAATTTATTAGTTTTTATGGTGATAATCATCCTGTGTATGCTGGTAACGTGGTTAAGGCGATGGCTAGTGCAAAGAATGGCTATCCTTATGTCGCTAAATTATTTGCTAAAGAATTGGCGAGCTTGGATGTATCAAAACAAGCTGAGCGAGATGCAAACTTAACGCAATTTTTCTCAAAACTAGATGAAGCTTTTAATGCGACGATTGTCGAAATTAACCGTTTAACACCGACTATTATTGAAGTGGTTGTTAAAGCACCTTTCGCAGCAGAGAAGTTTTATCCAGGTCAATTCTATCGCGTACAAAATTATGAAGCCTTTGCACCGACTGTAGAAGGTACTGTTTTAGCGGCTGAAGGGTTAGCGTTAACCGGTGCAGAAGTGGATAAAGAGAAAGGTACTATTTCTTTAATTGCTTTAGAAATGGGCTCTTCTTCGCGTTTATGTGCAACTTGGAAAGTAGGTGATCCCGTTGTTGTTATGGGTGTAACCGGTACGCCAACGGATATTCCAAGCAATCAAACGGTGTTGTTGCTAGGTGGTGGTTTAGGTAACGCGGTATTGTTCTCAATTGGTAAAGCCTTACGTGCGGCTAATAATCGAGTGATTTATTTCGCGGGTTATAAGTATTCGCAAGACCGTTTTAAAGTTGAAGATGTAGAAGCTGCTGCTGATTTAATCGTTTGGTCAGTTGATAAAGGCGAAGGTGTTGAAGCGATTGTACCTACACGTCCACAAGATAAAAGTTTTGTCGGTAATATTTTAGAATGTATGGTGGCTTATGCAACGGGTGAATTGGGTGATCAACCTATTTCATTAGCAGATGTTGATCATCTTGTTGTGATTGGTTCTGACCGGATGATGGCAGCAGTAAAATCAGCGCGTTTTGATGTATTAAAACCGTATCTAACTAAAGCGCATCATGCCATTGGTTCTATCAACTCACCGATGCAATGCATGATGAAAGGCATTTGTGCACAATGTTTATGTAAACATGTGGATGCCGATTCAGGCAAAGAGTACTTTGTTTATTCTTGCTACAACCAAGATCAAGATTTAGACAAAGTGGATTTCCCGCATTTAAATGCGCGTTTGCGTCAAAATACTGTGCAAGAGAAATTATCTAACTTATGGTTGGATTACTTGCTAGAAAAACAAGAGTCTTAATTAATATATCAACTTAGCGTTAATTATTTGAATACCATCTCAAATTGCTTATGTGGTTCCAGTTTGGCTTATAGCCAATGCTGTGAACCGTATCATTCTGGAGGTAAGCTACCATTTACGGCGGAAGCTTTGATGAGATCACGGTATTCTGCTTATGTATTGCGTGATGTTGACTATTTGAAAGATACCTGGGATGAGAGTCGGCGTCCCAAGGCAATTGATTTTTCTAAAGAAACCATTCACTGGTTGCGTCTTGAAATAATTGATGTAAAAAAAGGTAGTCTAAAGGATATTAAAGGAGTAGTTACTTTTAAGGCTTATTTTATGCAAGATGATGAAGAATGTGTGATGAATGAAATTAGTCGTTTTACCAAAGTAAATGGTCGTTGGTTTTATTTGGATGGTGTTATTAAATCAATGGGCAGAGTAAATTCGCAAGCAAATCAAGGTAAAAACGCGGATTGTGTTTGTGGCAGTGGTAAAAAATTTAAACGTTGTTGTGGTGCTGGTAGTAGTTGATATGGGTAATATCCATGACAATAGATTGACTTCATTACGAGTAGTCATAGAAAATACATTATTTGAATTGATAGATACCTTTAAAACTTCGCATGCATAATCGTGTTTCTGGCCAAGATAACTTAGTTTCTGTTCGAGATTTGACGTTCTCGCGCGGTAATAAGAAAATTTTTGATGATATCTCTTTAGACTTTCAGCGAGGAAAAGTAACTGCAATCATGGGGCCGAGTGGAACTGGAAAAACCACAATGCTTAAGTTGATTGGAGGGCAATTGTTCCCTGACAAAGGTTCCGTTTTCGTTGATGGTCAAAATGTTCATAAGTTGCGTCGAGCTGATTTATATAATCTACGTAAGCGTTTAGGTATGTTATTTCAAAGTGGTGCGTTATTAACCGACATGTCTGTTTTTGATAATGTGGCTTTTCCCCTGCGCGAACATACTCAATTAACTGAATCAATGATTCGTACTTTAGTGTTAATGAAGCTACAGGCCGTAGGTTTAAGGGGTGCTAGTCAATTAATGCCTAATGAGTTGTCTGGTGGTATGGCTAGACGGGTTGCTTTAGCAAGAGCTATTGCGCTTGATCCAATGATGATTATGTATGATGAGCCCTTTACTGGCCAAGACCCGATTTCTATGGGTGTTCTAGTACACCTGATTAAATCATTGAATAATATTCTGGGCCTAACTAGTATTATTGTCTCTCATGATGTACACGACACCATGGCAATAGCAGATTATATCTATGTACTTTCAGGGGGAAAGATTGTTGGCCAAGGATCGCCAAAAGAAATTCAGGAGTCCGATTCTGAGTGGGTGCAACAATTCATGACGGGCGCCGCAGACGGGCCGGTTCATTTTCATTATCCTGCAAAAGATTATATTGATGATTTGATGTCCTCTGGAAAGCGATATTAATTAATATGTACTTAATTTTGACGATTTAAATTACGATACGATGATGGATTTTATAGAAGGTTTAGGTGCTAGTACTCGGATTAGTTTCAACAAACTAGGGCGGGGTACGCATTTTCTAGTGCAAACTATTTCAGGTATTATGAGCGTGCTTTTACGTCCCAGATTATTGACGAAGCAGTTATATTCAGTAGGTGTGATGTCCTTTTTAATTATCACTATCTCAGGTTTATTTGTCGGGATGGTATTAGGTTTACAAGGTTATTACACTCTATCTGACTTTGGGGCAGAAGAAACTTTGGGCGTTATGGTAGCCGCTTCTTTAGTTAGAGAATTAGGGCCGGTGGTTTCAGCTTTATTGTTTGCAGGTCGAGCTGGATCGGCGTTAACAGCAGAAATTGGTTTAATGAAAGCAACCGAACAGCTATCGGGCATGGAAATGATGGCGATTGATCCTATAAAGCGTATTATTACGCCGCGTTTTTTAGCAGGTTTAATCTCTATGCCATTATTGGCGGGCATATTTAGCGCAGTGGGAATTATCGGTGGGCAAATTGTTGGTTCGGGTCTTTTGGGCGTTGATGAAGGCGCTTATTGGTCTCAAATGCAAGCCAGCATAGATTTTTATGATGACATTGTTAACGGTGTTATCAAAAGTATCGTTTTCGGTTTTGTAACATCTTGGATAGCGTTATTTGAAGGTTATGATGCAATTCCTACTTCTGAAGGTGTTAGTAGGGCAACTACACGCACCGTGGTTAATTCCGCATTTACTATTTTAGGTTTAGATTTTATCTTGACTGCACTCATGTTCGGAGATCATTAACATGCAGCACACTCGTAATCAGGACACACTTGTTGGGCTTTTGGTCGCTTCAGGTATTGCTGGTCTTTTCTTTCTTGCTATGCACGTCAGTAATTTGAGTTCTTTTTCTGACGAAGATAGTTATACCATTACTGCGAAGTTTGAAAACTCGGGTGGCTTAAAAGTTAAATCTCCTGTCTCTGCTGCTGGAGTCAAAATAGGTAAGGTGACTTCAATTTCATTTGATCCTAAGACATATAAATCAGTGGTGCAATTAAGCATTAATTCGAAATATAGCACATTGCCCGATGATACGACTGCTAGTGTTTTTACTGCGGGGCTATTAGGTGAGCAATATGTTAATCTTGAGCCTGGTGGATCTGAAACTTATTTGAAAAAAGGGGGGGAGATTGAAATCACCCAATCAGCCATTATTCTCGAAAAGGCGATAGGACAATTCTTATTCAAATCAGCAGCGGAAGAGAAAAAGTGACAAAACTAACTGTCATTCATCAAGGTGCTGGTGACTTTGTTGTTAATGGTGACTTAACATTTGCGACCATAGGTATAAAAACGCTAAGGACATTCGATTTTACAGGCATCAGCAAGCAGATCAGTATTGATCTGACGGGTGTGGCTTCCACTGACAGTGCTGGTTTAGCGCTTATGATTGAATGGATTAAATATGCACGACAACATCGTGTTCACATCGTTTTTAAAAACATCCCTGAGCAACTACTTAATCTAGCTAAATTAAGTGGTCTAGATAAAACTACTCATTTTGCTATACAACCTAGTGAGGGAATTGCTTTTGAGCCCTCATCTCATATAGAAACTATTTAAAAGTACCGACTATGGATAAATTGATAATTACCGGTGGCGCTCGCCTATCTGGGGAACTACGTATCTCTGGAGCAAAAAACGCTGCTTTACCTATTCTGGCGGCCACTTTACTTTCAGATAAGCCTGTTAGTGTAGGAAATATTCCTCATTTACATGACATTACCACTACTATGGAATTATTAGGTCGCATGGGCGTGCGCTTAGTAGTGGATGAAAAAATGAATATAGAAGTTGATAGTAGCACTATCAATAGTTACGAAGCGCCATATGAGTTAGTAAGAACTATGCGCGCTTCCATATTAGTATTGGGGCCTTTATTAGCAAGGTTTGGTGAGGCACATGTTTCTTTGCCTGGTGGTTGTGCTATTGGTACTCGCCCAGTTGATATTCATATTAATGGTCTAATCAAAATGGGTGCGGACATAGTTGTGGAGGGCGGGTTTATCCATGCAAAAGCCAGTCGCTTAAAAGGTTGCCGTTTGGTTTTAGAACAAATAACAGTAACCGGCACTGAAAATTTATTAATGGCGGCTACCTTAGCAGAGGGTACAACTATTATTGAGAATGCGGCTAAAGAACCTGAGGTAACGGATTTAGCGTATTTCTTAAATGCGATGGGCGCTAAAATTACTGGTATTGGTACAGATGTTTTAGTCATTGAAGGTGTTGAAAGTTTAGGTACACCGGATTTACATTATGAAATTTTACCCGACAGAATCGAAACGGGTACCTATTTGATTGCTGCGGCTATTACTGGCGGTAAAGTTAAATTAAAGAATACTCGACCTGATATTCTTGACGCTGTACTAGAAAAATTAGTTGAAGCGGGTGCAGAAATTACAACGGGAGAAGATTGGATAGCCTTAGATATGCACGGTAAAAAACCGAAAGCCGTTTCCTTGCGTACGGCACCTTATCCAGCGTTTCCTACAGACATGCAGGCTCAGTTTATTGCTATGAATGCTATTGCCGATGGCGTTGGTGTTATAACGGAAACTATTTTTGAAAATCGTTTTATGCATGTGCAAGAACTTCAGCGTATGGGTGCAAAAATTAAGCTAGAGTCTAATACGGCTATTTGTACCGGTGTTGAAAAATTAGTGGGAGCTCCTGTGATGGCAACTGACTTAAGGGCCTCTGCTAGTTTAGTTGTAGCTGCTTTAGTGGCAGAAGGTAGCACCTTAGTAGATCGCATTTATCATATTGATCGTGGATACGATCATATCGAAGAAAAGCTTTCGCAATTAGGTGCGACTATTCGTCGTGTGCCAAGGTAAGGCTATTCAATGATAACTATTGCTGTATCTAAAGGTAGAATTTATGAGGATGCATTGCCCTTATTAGCCGCAGCTGGCATTGTACCCATTGATGATCCTAAGACTTGTCGAAAATTAATATTGGCTACTACACGTCCCGATGTACAGCTTGTCATTATTCGCGCAACTGACGTGCCTACTTTTGTGGAGTATGGCGCTGCTGATATGGGTGTTGCAGGTAAAGATGTATTGTTGGAGCATGGTGCTGAAGGATTGTACGAACCTTTAGATTTAAAGATTGCGGGCTGTCGATTAATGACAGCAACACATAAGGATGCACCTGAATTAAGCGGTCGCATTCGTGTGGCTACGAAGTACGTTAAAATTGCACAAAGTTATTTTGCGAGTAAGGGCATTCAAGCTGAGATTATTAAGTTATACGGCTCTATGGAATTGGCGCCGTTAGTGGGTTTAGCGGATTGTATAGTCGATTTAGTGGATACCGGCAATACTTTAAAGGCTAATGATTTAGAGCCGCGAGAATTGATTATGGATATCAGTTCCAGATTAGTTGTTAATAAAGCTTCAATGAAGATGAAGCATGCTGCTATTACAGATTTAATCTCTCACTTTGAAAAAGCGCTTGCCATCAGGAATTAAGATGTCTTATTTGAATATGAATAAACTGGATGCCACATCCATTGATTTTTCTGAGCGATTAAAAAAATTATTAGCTTGGAATGAAGCGGATGATTTAGATATTCAAGTAAAGGTTTTAAATATTATTGCTGACGTGCGTAATAAGGGTGATCAAGCGATTATTGAATACACAAATCGGTTTGACCATCGAGATATTAAACAAGCAACTGAGTTAGAGCTTTCAAAAGATAGATTAAAGTCAGCGTGGGAAAAGTTATCTCTGGAGCAATCTCAGGCTTTGAAAACAGCAGCAGACCGTATTAAGGCTTATGCTGAGCATCAAAAATTACAATCTTGGCAATATACTGAAGAAGATGGCACTGTATTAGGTCAAAAGGTGAGTCCTTTACCCAGTGTTGGTCTTTATGTGCCTGGTGGTAAGGCGGCATATCCATCATCTGTTTTGATGAATGCTATTCCGGCTAAAGTAGCAGGGGTAAAAGAATTAATAATGGTTGTGCCTACGCCGAATGGTTATACAAATGATCTTGTGTTGGCGGCGGCGTATTTGGCGGGTGTTGATCGAGTATTCACTATGGGTGGTGCGCAAGCTGTTGCTGCATTGGCTTATGGTACTGAAACTATTCCAGCAGTAGCAAAGATAGTGGGCCCTGGTAATATTTATGTGGCGACCGCTAAAAAAATGGTATTTGGGCAAGTGGGTATCGATATGATTGCCGGACCTTCTGAGATTTTGGTTATTTGTGACGGTAAAACTAATCCCGATTGGATTGCAATGGATTTATTCTCTCAAGCTGAACATGATGAAAATGCACAATCGATATTAATTTCTAACGATAGTGATTTTTTGCATGCGGTAGAGCAGAGTATAAATAGTTTACTTCCAACTATGGAGCGAGCTGAGATCATTAGGGCTTCTTTAATAGGTAGGGGCGCTTTCATTAAGGTTGATAACTTAAAGCAGGCTGCAGAGATTGCTAATATTATTGCTCCTGAGCATTTAGAGTTATCAGTTGAAAATCCGGAAATTTTATCTGAAAGTATTCAGCATGCGGGTGCTATTTTTATGGGTCGTTTTACTGCAGAAGCATTGGGCGATTATTGTGCGGGCCCAAATCATGTATTGCCAACATCAAGTACTGCACGATTTTCATCACCATTAGGCGTTTATGATTTTCAAAAACGATCTAGTATCATTAACTGTTCTGAAACTGGTGCGGATACCTTAGGTAAAACGGCATCAATCTTAGCGCGAGGAGAAAGCTTAACAGCCCATGCCCGCTCTGCAGAATACAGAATTAAGTAAGATTCAGAGTTATGTTGTTATTGACTACTTTGAATGGCTTAACGTTATTTTAATGCCATGAATAATTCCATTTTAATTTCTAGTATTTTTCGAAAAGAAGTTTTAGAAATGGTTGCTTATAAAGTGGCCAATGCGCAAGGTTTTATTAAGTTAGATGCGATGGAAAATCCGTTTAGTTGGCCAGAAGAAATTAAGAAAGAATGGATAGAGCATTTAAAAGAAGCAAAATTAAATCGTTATCCTGACCCAGAAGCGGTTCAACTAGTGAGTACCCTTAGAAAGGTAAATCATCTTCCTGAACAGTTTGATATTTTGTTGGGAAACGGGTCTGATGAAATTATCCAATTGTTGTTGATGGCATTACCTGAGGGTTCGGCGGTATTAGCGCCAGCGCCGGGATTTGTGATGTATAAACAAATAAGTGATTGTTTGGGCTTAAATTATATTGGTGTGCCTGTATTAACAGAGGGCTTCGATTTAGATTTGCCTGCAATGTTGGTAGCAATAGATGAGTATAAGCCTTTACTTGTTTTCTTGGCTTATCCTAATAACCCCACCAGTAATTTGTTCAGTGCAGATGCTATTCATGCCATTATAAAAGCCTCGCCGGGTATAGTCGTTGTTGATGAGGCTTATGCTCCGTTTGCAAATGCAAGTTTTATAGATCAACTCAGTCAATACGAAAATTTATTGATTATGCGTACGGTTTCCAAGTTAGGTTTAGCAGGATTACGATTGGGTTATGTGATGGGGTTGTCTGCTATTATTGAGCAACTGAATAAGGTTCGATTACCCTATAATATTAATTGCCTCACGCAAATAACGGCTGAGTTTGCTTTGGCTAACGGCGAGCTTTTTGATCGGCAGACAGGAGTCATTTGTGAGCAAAGAGCATTGGTTTTTGATGAGCTTAATAAATTAGATGGGATTCTAGCTTATCCCAGTTCGGCAAACTTTATCCTTTTCAAAGTACCTATTAATAAAGCGACAGATATATTTTTATCGATAAAAAATAAGGGTGTTTTAATAAAAAACATGACGGCTCAAGGTGGGTTATTGAGTGATTGTTTAAGGGTTACGATTGGGAAGCCTGATGAGAATTTAGCGTTTCTTAATGCGTTAAGAACAAGTTTGGCAGAGTTAAGCTTATAAGTGATGATTCGTGTTTGATAAACATAAGCAATATTCAGTGAGTTTAATACTTTAATTATCGTTAGCAAGTGCTTTAAATTCACCAGCTTAAAATGTTATATTGGCGCAAATAAAAATGAGCTGTAAGGCCGTGTATAAAATCAGGAGATTTCTATAATGAATAATAAAGGCGTAGATAAGTCTAAACGCCAGTTTTTGACTTCGGCTTTGACCGTGGTCGGTGCTGTGGGTTCTGGGTATTTGGCGGTTCCTTTTCTTGCTCAAATGCAACCCAGTGTAAAGGCGATGGCTGCTGGAGCACCTGTCGAAGTTGATATCAGTAAGATTGAAGATGGACAGCTAATTAGAGTCGCATGGCGTGGAAAACCTGTTTGGGTTTTAAATAGACAGCCGGAAGTATTAGCCACGTTAAAGACTTTAGATAGTGAGTTAAGAGATCCGCAATCAAATGATTCAATTCAACCCCCATCTAGTAAGAATGCGGTGAGATCTCAGCGACCTGAGATATTTGTTGCCGTAGGTTTATGTACACATTTAGGTTGTTCACCAACTTTCCGTCCAGAAATTGCTCCTGTTGATTTGGGTGATAAATGGCAAGGCGGTTTCTTTTGTCCATGCCATGGTTCTTGGTTTGATCTAGCGGGTCGCGTATATCGTGGCGTGCCAGCACCGTCAAACTTAGAAATTCCACCTTATCGTTTCATTACCGATACACGCATTATGATTGGTGAATCTTCTGAGGAGAAAAGTGCATGAAACCAAGTCGTTTAGCTGAATGTGGAAATTGGGTTTTAGATCGCTTTCCCGTTACAAAGTTTTGGAATGATCATATGGCGCATTACTATGCGCCAAAAAACTTTAATATTTGGTACTTCTTTGGGTCATTAGCCTTATTGGTTTTAGTGAATCAAATTCTTACTGGTATTTTGTTAACTATGAATTACAAGCCAGATGCAAAGCTTGCCTTTGACTCTGTCGAATACATCATGCGAGATGTGCCTTGGGGTTGGTTAGTGCGATATATGCATTCAACTGGAGCGTCTGCATTCTTTATTGTGATTTATTTACATATGTTTAGAGCTTTGTTATATGGCTCATTCAAACACCCGCGTGAACTAATCTGGATATTTGGTATGTTGCTTTTCGTTGCTTTAATGGCGGAGGCCTTTATGGGGTATTTATTACCCTGGGGTCAGATGTCTTTTTGGGGTGCGCAAGTAATTATTTCATTGTTTAGTGCTATTCCTGTCATTGGTGATGACCTATCTTTATGGATTAGAGGTGATTATGTTATTGCTGATGCAACATTGAATAGATTCTTTGCTTTTCATGTTATAGCAGTGCCATTAGTGCTCGTTATGTTGGTGTTTATGCACCTAGTAGCTTTACATGAAGTAGGCTCTAATAACCCAGACGGTATTGAAATTAAAGCGTCTAAAGACCCTTGGGGTCATCCAGTTGACGGTATACCATTTCACCCCTATTACACGGTTAAAGATTTAGTGGGTGTCGGTGTGTTTTTATTGTTTTTCGCAACGGTTATTTTTTATATGCCTGAGATGGGTGGTTATTTCTTAGAGCATGCCAATTTTATACCCGCTGATCCTATGAAAACACCTGAACACATTGCGCCTGTTTGGTACTTCACACCTTTCTATTCAATTTTGCGCGCAATTCCAGATAAGTTTGCTGGCGTTATTGGGATGGGTGGTTCTATTGTTGTATTGTTTTTGATGCCTTGGTTAGATCGATGTAAGGTCAAGTCGATACGCTATCGTGGTGGTATATTTAAAAAAGCGTTGTTCTTATTTGTGATTAGTTTCTTAGCGTTAGGCTACTTAGGTACACAACCTGTAACGCCTCTTGCTACAACAATGGCTAGATTGTTTACAACTATTTACTTTGGATTTTTCTTATTAATGCCTATTTATACAAGATGGGAAAAAACCAAGCCAGTACCTAGAAGATTAACAAAAGTAAAAAGTATTGAAGATCAATTGCATGAAATTGAAGAGCAAATTCCTGCTTTGTTAGAAGAGATCACTGAAGTAAAACCAGCAATTACTGAAATAGGTCATCCAGCATTTAAAGGAACTTTTTTTAGCAGAAGACCAAATCCAAAAGGTATTGCGCATGTTTTAAGTCGAGTTTTAACCAACTTGAAAAGGAGTCTCGACTGATGAGAAGCTTAATTACAGTTTTATTGTTATTTACACTCACTTTTAATGTAAATGCTTCTGAAGAAGTTGAGTTACAAGAAGCAAATATTGATCTTTCAGATACGGCTTCTTTGCAACGCGGAGCCCAACATTTTGTGACGTATTGTTTGGGCTGTCATTCAGCTAAACATATGCGTTATTTGCGATTTGCGTTAGATGTCGGAGTTGATCCAAAGAAGGTTCTCAATGATATTGCGCCAGAAGGTGCAAGTATCTATGATCAAATTCATAGTGCTATGAATAAGCATGATGCAGAAAAATGGTTTGGCGTACAGCCGCCAGATTTATCTTTGATTGCAAGGTCGCGTGGAGCTGATTGGTTATATAGTTATTTGAAGAGTTACTATATTGATCCATCAAGACCTTTTGGGGTAAATAATCTAGTGTTTCAAGATACTGCAATGCCGAACCCTTTATGGAAACTACAAGGTGAACAACATGCGGAATCAAGAAGAAGTATTTATGGTGAGTATACTAAGTTAGAATTAGATGCGCCGGGTACTTTATCTGAATCAGAGTTCGATTTGTTTGTGAATGACTTGGTTAACTTTTTAGTTTATGTAGGTGAGCCTGTTCAACTTGAAAGAGAGCGTTTGGGTAAATATGTATTATTTTTCTTGATAATATTCTTAGTGATAGCTTATTTGCTGAAAAAAGAATATTGGAAAGATGTTGACTAATATTAAGAAAAAAACAGGGATGTTTTTTCATAATCGATGATGTAAATTCTAGCTGGCCTCAACTCAAAAGGATGGAGGTGTATGTTACAATGTTACTTTAATCGCCCCATACGTCCAAGAGGTAGTCGTGGCAAATAATATTACTCGCAGAGCTGTAATGACGCTTTTTTCGTCTCCAACTTGTGCAATGAGTCATAGCGCTCGTTTTGTTTTACATGAAAAAGCCGTTACTTCAGATGTAGAATTTTATGACCCAAATGATCCGCCAGAAGACTTGCTTGAACTTAATCCAAATGGTACTTCTCCCACATTTGTAGAGCGTGATTTAGTACTTTATGATTCTAGAATTATCATGGAATATCTAGATGAGCGATTCCCGCATCCCCCTTTACACCAAATGGATCCCGTTTCTCGTGCTAATGCCAGAATGATCATCAAGCGTATTGATCAAGATTGGTATACGCAATTAGATGAGATATTGATCTCGGGTGAGAAAAAATCATCACGTGCAAAGAAATTGCTAAGAGAAAGCATTTTGTCCGCCGAGCCCATATTTGCCGCTAGGCCTTATTTTATGAGTGATGAGTTTTCATTAATTGATTGCGTAGTAGCGCCTTTATTATGGAGGCTTCCAAGCATAGGTATTGATGTTACAAGTACGAGTGAAGTGATAGCAAATTACACACAACGTATTTTTAATAGGCCTGCATTCAAAAGTAGTTTGAGTGAGGCCGAAAAAGAAATGATTGAATTAGTAAAATAAGTTATCAATATGACTTCTTTAAAACCTTATTTAATTCGCTCTATTTATGACTGGATAATGGATAATGATTTAACCCCTTATCTGTTGGTAGATGCTGAAAATAGTCGCGCTATTCTTCCGCAGCAATTGATTGAAGATGGAAAGATAGTTTTAAATATTAGGCCGCAAGCAGTACAAGAGCTTTCATTGGGTAATTCTGAGATTTTTTTTAAAGCTCGTTTTAGTGGTCAATCGATGAATATAATCGTACCTATTTCAGCTGTATTGGCTATTTATGCTAAAGAAAATGGTAAGGGTATGATTTTTGATCAAGAAGAAGATATATCAGATGAGCCACCTCCAACAAATCCAACCAAGAAATCAAACAAGCCAAATTTACGCTTAGTAAAATAATCAACCGATTTTTGCTTCAAGGTCTTTAGCATTTCTATAGCACTTTGTAAATTTAATACTACAGTAGTTTGCCAACTCACCGTATAATAGCGAGTTATTTTAGAAATAATTAGGTGTGGTTTATGCAAATTATTCAGGAAGCTCTCACGTTCGACGATGTTTTATTAGTCCCTGCACATTCTGTTGTGTTGCCACGTGAAGTTGAGATGACAACTCAGTTAACACGGAAAATCACCCTCAATATTCCTTTAGTTTCTGCTGCAATGGATACAGTGACAGAAGCGCGTCTTGCTATTGCCATTGCTCAAGAAGGTGGTATCGGTATTATTCATAAAAACATGACAGCAGAGCAGCAAGCGAGAGAAGTTCGTCATGTTAAAAAGTATGAAAGTGGTGTGATTAAAGACCCTATCACCGTGGCTCCAGATGTTAGTATACGTGATGTCATTAAATTGACTAGAGCTAAGAATATCTCGGGCGTTCCGGTTGTTAATGGCGATGAGTTAGTAGGCATTGTTACGAGTCGTGATTTACGCTTTGAAACCCGTTTTGATGAGCCGGTTTCTAAAGTAATGACCCCTAAAGAGCGTTTAGTTACCGTTAATGAAAATGCTGATCGTAAAGAAGTAGTCGCACTTTTACATAAGCACCGTATTGAAAAAGTATTGGTTGTTAACGATGCTTTTCATTTGTGTGGCATGATCACAGTTAAAGATATTCAAAAAGCCAAGGATTATCCGCTGGCTTGTAAAGATGAGCAGGAAAGATTGCGCGTGGGTGCAGCTGTAGGTACTGGTCATGATACAGAGGAAAGGGTTGCTGCTTTAGTTGCTGCGGGCGTTGATGTTATTGTGGTGGATACAGCGCATGGTCATTCACAAGGTGTATTAGATAGAGTGCGTTGGGTAAAACAAACGTACCCATCAGTTCAAGTCATTGGCGGTAACATTGCCACGGCGGCAGGTGCATTGGCCTTAGTAGAAGCGGGTGCAGACGGCGTTAAGGTAGGTATTGGTCCAGGGTCAATTTGTACTACACGTATTGTTGCAGGTGTTGGTGTTCCGCAAATTACAGCAGTGAGCAATGTGGCGGATGCCCTAAAAGGTACTGGTGTACCTTTAATTGCTGATGGCGGTATTCGTTATTCAGGTGATGTGGCAAAGGCTTTAGCCGCTGGCGCATATGCAGTCATGTTAGGTGGATTGTTCGCTGGTACAGAAGAAGCCCCGGGTGAAGTTGAGTTATTTCAAGGCCGTTCATATAAATCATATCGAGGCATGGGTTCATTAGGCGCCATGGGCCAGCAACAAGGTTCAAGTGATCGTTATTTTCAAGAAGAAACCGATTCAGTTGAGAAATTGGTGCCTGAAGGGATTGAAGGCCGTGTTCCATACAAAGGTAGTTTATTAGCCGTTATTCATCAATTATTAGGTGGTATACGTGCAAGCATGGGATATACAGGTAATCAGACGATTCAATTGTTACATGATAATGCTCAATTTGTTCGAGTGACGAGTGCGGGCATGAGAGAAAGCCATGTTCATGATGTAACCATTACCAAAGAAGCTCCTAATTATCGAGTTGAATAGTTAGCCGTCTATATCGTTCTATTTCGCTTAATTAATAGTTTTAAACTATGAAAATCAGTTAATGGTTTTCATAGTTAATCTCATAATCTAAGCACACTTTGTTCAATAAACCTATAAAGCATAACGTGAATCAAGCATCTACAAACATCCATAACCATAAGATCCTTATTTTAGATTTTGGGTCACAATATACACAGTTAATTGCTCGACGCATTCGTGAAATTGGCGTCTATTGTGAGATTTACTCTTGCGAATGTACAGAAGCAGAAATTAAAGGCTTTGCACCTAACGGGATTATTTTATCGGGTGGTCCTGACACAGTAACCGAAGGCGATACACCTAGAGCTCCTCAAAGTGTTTTTGAGTTAGGTGTGCCTGTTTTAGGTATTTGTTATGGTATGCAAACTATGACAGAGCAGATGGGTGGAAAGGTAGAAAGCTCTGATCATAGAGAATTTGGTTATGCACAAGTCAGAGCACGAGGTCATTCAAAATTATTAGCAGACATTGAAGATCATTTAACACCAGAAGGCTATGGCTTATTAGACGTATGGATGAGTCATGGTGATCGCGTTGTTGAACTGCCTGAAGGTTTTATTTTAATAGCCAGCTCTGATGGCGCGCCGATCGCTGGTATTGCTAATGAAGATAAATATTTCTATGCCTTACAATTTCATCCAGAAGTAACACACACAAAACAAGGTGGTCGTATACTTTCTCGATTCGTACTTGATATCTGCGGTTGCGAAGCTTTATGGACAGCCAATAATATTATCGAAGATAGTATTCAAGCCGTTAGAGAAAAAGTGGGTACAGATCATGTAATTTTAGGACTATCAGGTGGTGTGGACTCCTCAGTCGTAGCTGCATTGTTACATAAAGCCATTAAAGATCAGTTAACGTGCGTCTTTGTTGATACGGGCTTATTGCGTTTAAATGAAGGTGACCAAGTGATGGCGACCTTTGCTGAGCACATGGGTGTTAAAGTCATCAGAGTAGATGCCGAACAGCGTTATTTAGATGCGTTAGCCGGCATCACTGATCCAGAACATAAACGTAAAATAATTGGCAATTTATTTGTCGAAATCTTTGATGAAGAAGCGGCCAAGATTACCGATGCAAAATGGTTGGCACAAGGCACAATTTATCCTGACGTAATTGAGTCAGCGGGTTCTAAGAGTGGTAAAGCGCATTTAATCAAATCACACCATAATGTGGGTGGTTTACCTGAAAATATGCTGTTAAAACTGGTTGAGCCTTTACGTGAATTATTTAAAGATGAAGTGAGACGTTTAGGACTAGAACTGGGGTTGCCATCTGAGATGGTATTCCGCCATCCTTTTCCAGGCCCAGGTTTAGGCGTTAGAATCTTGGGCGAAGTTAAGAAACAATATGCGGACTTATTACGTCAAGCAGATGCTATTTTTATAGAAGAGCTATATCGTAATGATCTATACGATAAAGTGAGTCAAGCCTTTGCTGTTTTCTTGCCTGTAAAGTCTGTCGGAGTGATGGGTGATGGTCGTCGTTATGATTATGTTATTGCGATTCGTGCCGTGGAAACTATTGATTTTATGACAGCGCGTTGGGCGCATTTGCCTTATGAGTTTTTAGATCTTATTTCTCGTCGTATTATTAATGAAGTACCGGGTATCTCACGAGTGGCCTATGATATCTCTGGAAAACCACCCGCAACTATTGAGTGGGAATAATAAGTAGCTAAATGAATGTCAGTAAGTAGTAGTGACGACGAAGCATGGATGCGATATGCCTTACGCTTAGCGCAACGTGCTGAGCAGTTAGGTGAAGTTCCTGTTGGGGCAGTTGTTGTTAAAGATAATCGCTGTATTGCCGAGGGTTGGAATAATTCCATAGTGTCTCATGATCCAACGGCTCATGCTGAAGTCGTAGCGCTAAGAGCGGCGGGTATTGTCGTAGAAAATTATAGATTATCCGATACGACGCTCTTCGTGACTTTAGAGCCTTGTGTGATGTGTATGGGTGCTTTGTCTCTTGCCAGGGTAAAACGTTTAGTGTTCGGCGCCTACGACCCTAAAAGGGGTGCTGTTTGTAATGCTTTAAGTTTAAGCGACGCTAGTTTCTTAAATCATCATATTGATTGGACAGGCGGGGTTTTAGAAGCCGATTGTTCAGTGCTATTAAAAGATTTTTTCCGAGCCAGACGATAAATGCTTCAAAGATTGGCTTTAGTCATCCTAAAGCCAATCCTTAAAAACCTCTTATTAAGATTCTCGTAAAGCTTTGTAACGATTAATCAACGCATTGGTTGAGCAGTCGTGACTGGTGATGACTTCGTCATTTTTAAGTTCAGGTAAGATCACGCCGGCGAGTACTTTACCTAATTCCACGCCCATTTGATCGAAGGAATTGATGTTCCAGATTGCACCTTGAACAAAGATCTTATGTTCATAAAAAGCGAGTAAAGACCCTAAGGTTTTAGGCGTCATTTTCTTAAATAGAAATGAGTTAGAAGGTTTATTGCCTTCAAATACTTTTGAAGCGACTAACAAGGTATCCTCTTGTTCTTTAGGCGTTAATTTCTGTTTAACTTCCTCAGCGGTAAGGCCATTCATCAATGCTTCAGGTTGTGCTAAGAAGTTTGATATTAAAATGTCATGATGTTCAGGTAGATGGTAATGGCTATTAGCCGCCGCTAAAAAATCACAAGGGATAAGCTTAGTACCTTGATGAATCAACTGAAAGAAAGCGTGTTGCCCGTTAGTGCCTGGTTGTCCCCAAATGATAGGTCCTGTGTTGTAATCAACTTTTTCACCCTCAAGGTTGATGCTCTTCCCATTACTTTCCATATCACCTTGTTGAAAGTAATCAGCAAAATAACGCATCGATTGGTCATAGGGTAGTAGCGCATGTGAGGCTACATTATAAAAATTGTTATACCAAATGCCGAGTAAACCCATGATCACTGGAATATTCTGTTCAAAGGGTGTTTCATAAAAGTGCATGTCTGCTTCATAAGCACCTTGTAACAATTCTTCAAAATTATCCATGCCTATGTAAAGGGCAATAGATAATCCCACGGCAGACCACAAAGAATAACGGCCACCGACCCAATCCCAAAACTCAAACATATTGTCGGTATCGATACCAAACGCAGCGACATTTTCTGAATGTGTAGAGATAGCTACAAAGTGTTTAGCGACCGCTTGCTCATCTTGAGCAGACTCTAAAAACCAGCGTCTAGCAGATCTAGCATTCATCATGGTCTCTTGCGTATTAAATACTTTAGAGGCGATGATAAATAATGTGGTTTCCGGAGATACTTGTTTTAAAACTTCAACGATGTTGGTTTGGTCTATATTAGATACGTAATGAACTTTTAAGCCACTTGAGCTATAGGGTGTTAGCGCCATAGAAACCATTTTGGGTCCTAAGCCAGAGCCACCAATTCCAATATTAACAACATCCGTAATGGCTTTGCCAGTGTAACCTTTCCACTCGCCCGAACGAACAGCGGCACAAAAGATACGCATTTTTTCTAATACGGCTTTTATGTCTGGCATCACATCTTTGCCATCTACATAGATAGGTTTGTTGCTTTTGTTACGAAGAGCGGTGTGGAGAACAGCGCGATGTTCAGTAGTGTTGATTTTTTCACCGGCAAACATGGCATTTGTTTTATATTTTAGTCCCGCAAAATTTGCAAGTTCAAATAATAAAGATAAAGTGTCTTCAGATATTCTGTTTTTTGAATAATCGAATAATATTTCATTGAAACTAACGGAGAACTTCTTAAAACGATCTGGATCTTTTTGGAAGGCATCTCGGACATGATCATTTTTTGTTTCTTGAAAATGGGTTTGCAATGCACTCCAAGCTTTTGAAGTAGTCAAAGATGACATGTGTTTTTGAGCTCCGTGTGAAATTAGTTAGCTTAAGTCTACGAAAAGTAGGGTTGGATAGCAAGAGCGCAATCAAGTCATTAGCAATTTGTTTATAAGAAAGTATTTTATAGGCCTAGAATCCTATCAATTTCTTTATTTAGAGGGGGCGGTGTGCTAGAGTTGGCATCGCTATAGGTGAGTATATAGAAAATATAGCTTAGAATTACAAAATTGGACTTAAATTGATTTATAAATCAATCATATAATAATAATGTATCAATATGGGAAGGTAACATGAATAAAACACAACTAATAAGAAAGGGTTGTTTGGGCCTAATAGGTCTATTTTTTTCTGCATCAATTTGGGCGCATGGTGGAGCAGCAGGAACAGATACCGATCAATGTAAATTTGAATTAGAGCCTACACATTGGATTCATTACACAGCTTACCAACCTAGCGCTTATCCTGCTGAAGAGTTCTGCGGTAAGTTGCCGGGCACAAATACGTTGACTCAGTTAGTCTTCGATTACCAAGATATGAAATACAGAAATATGTTGGTTGAGTTTGAAGTAACAAAAGAACCTGAAGGCAAACAAGTATTTTTATTACCTAGTGCAAAACATAAAAAAGGTTCGGTTAATTTAGAATTACCCAATGGTGTTGCTGAGCCAGGTCAATATTTAATCCACATTACTTTGATACCCGATCCAGCTGATAAAGAAGCCGGATCTTCAACACAAAGATTAGACGTACACATGGGCTTTAAAGCCGGTGGTGGAGAGCCAGTTAGTAAAAATAGTATGTTGTTATATGCTTTCTTTACTTTTGCTGGTTTGTATTTACTGTATTTATCAAGTGCAGGCTTCAAACGTCAAGTTGACGCTATTATTTCAAAAATTAAAGCATAAATAAAAAATCAGGTCTTACGGAACATTTAATAGTTAATATTAAAAGATTAAGTGTTCCGTAACATTGATTAACGAGTTGTATAAAGAGGAAGTAAAGATGTTGAAGTTATTATCAGTTGCTGCGCTGATTGCCTTATTTTCAGCACCTGTCAGTGCAATAGAATACGAAGAGCATGATGGAATGCTGATGGATCACGGTGATGGTCATTTAATGGATATGGCTGGCGGTATGGTGATGGGTCAAAACACCAGTACCTTACCCGGTGGTTGCGATAAAATTTCAGAAACGAAAGAAATTACAGTTCACGCAGGACATAAATACGCAGAGAAATTTCCGGGTCGTATGTTTGCGTTTGATACTCAAGAATTCAATTTTAAGCCCTGTACTAAATTAACAGTACATTTTGTCAATGAAGACAATATTCGACATCAATGGATGATGCACGGTTTACCAAAATATCTCTATCCAAAAGGGATGTTTCATATAGAGGCGTCAGGCCCTTCAAAAATTTCAGGCACATTAATATTACCGCCCGGCGATAAAACCTATTTAGTGCATTGCGATATTGCGCAGCACATGGAAAAAGGCATGAAAGCCCAGTTAAAAGTCGGAAAAGGGGATGGTGATTTACCCAGTATCCCAGGAGTTACTGCACTTGTAGTAGCTGATGATTATAAAGTGACCTTAGAACAACTAAATGCAAAGGCGCATGCGGATGCATTGTTGCCTGAGCCAGTCGTGGTTGCTCCAGTCGCTACCGCTAAAGTGGCTGCACCAGCGCCTATTAAAGAAGATTCTTTAATCTCAGGTGTTACCGTGATTGGTCTGGCTATTGGTTTATTCGCTGCGCCCTATTTGGCGCGAAGATATCAAGGTCTCAGTGTTTCAGAAGCTATTACCCATATTTTTGCTGATATTAGAGCGATTATTGAATTGATAGCTAAGCAAGTCTCGGCATTATTGAAGTTAGTGGGTCTAAATAAAGACAAAGTATTACCAGATAAATAAGATAGCTAACTAAGTAAAGAAACCTGTGCTCTATGAGTACAGGTTTTTTTTTGAGATAAAATAATGACGGAAATGTTTACCGGTGAATGGGGCTTATTTTTAAGTGCTTTCATCTCATCAACCATAGCACCAGGTGGGTCCGAGGCTGTTTTAGCTTATATGGTGTCGCAAGGTCATTACAGTGTCGATTATTTGTTGGCCTTAGCGGTAATAGGCAATACCTTAGGCGCGATGACGACTTGGTGGTTAGGTAGTTTGGCGGCAAAGAAATATCCTATAGCGAGCTTATTACCCGAAAAGAAACAAAAAGCGCTGCACACAGTTAAAGAAAAAGGCCTGTGGATATTATTTTTTTCGTGGTTACCTGTAGTGGGTGACGCGTTCTGTTTTGCCGGTGGTTGGTTAAAACTGCCTTTAATACCTGCGTGTTTAATTATTCTGCTGGGTAAATTAAGCCGTTATGCGGTGGTGGTTTGGGCATTTTTATAGTTTTATTGTTAGACCTTTCAAACATTATTTGGATCTGGATTTTGTCTATTTCATTCCCGCTGTTCGTATTTTATAAATCTTAAGAGGTTATTGTGTTACGCCATTTCCCGCTCGTTAATATTGCTTATCCCCATAACAAACGAGATTACATTATTGCGGCTTTTACCTTCTTTTGCGTGGCAGTGTGTTTAATCTCTGATGCCAATGCCAGTATTGAAAAACAAAATGCCTTAGGTGTAAGTGGTTGGGTATTTCTGATCGGTTTATTATTAGGCGAAAATAGAGAAGTGCGGATGCAAGTGGTTATCGCCGTTATGTTTGCCACTATCGGCGAACATTTCGCTTCACCTTTTATGGGCGGTTATACCTATCGTTTTGGTAATGTGCCGGCGTATGTGCCACCCGGGCATGGCATGGTTTATTTAACGGCAGTGGCTTTAGCGCGCTCTGGCTTATTTTTACGATACGCTAGAGAGATTACGGTATTTGTTTTAGTTGTTTGTGGCTTATGGTCATTATGGGGTGTGAGTGGTATCCCCGAGCAGGGCGATTATGTAGGCGCTATGTTGTTTTGTGTATTTTTGATTTATCTCTTTAAAGGCCGTTCCCCAATGGTTTATTTAGCGGCTTTCTTTATCACCACTTGGTTAGAGTTGATCGGTACGGCTGTGGGCACGTGGAAGTGGGCATCTATTGATCCTGTCTTACATTTACCGCAAGGTAATCCTCCAAGTGGTGTAGCAGCTTGGTATTGCTTGGTGGATGCCGTAGCAATGGGCGGCGCGCCTGTTGTGTTAGTCGCATTAGGAAAGGCTTTAAACTACATTAAGGTTAAGGCTTATAGTTAAGGTTATATTTTTACAATGGCTGTAAGAATATAAGCCTTACTTTCAATGGTCTTTCACATAGTTCATTGTGAATAGACTGCCTTTCATTATGACAACAGTCTAATGTTGTATAACATCGCCGTATTGGAATAATCCAATGGAGTAAAAGCATAATGCAATGCGCCATTGTATTATGCTTTTGTTTCATCTTATTCTAACAATGTGACTATGTATTAATGCAATACAGTAAAAGCAGTATACAAAGTAACATTGTAATCTGCTTATGCTTTATTGCATTGTGCTTATAAGCTAATGCATTATTACAATACGTCATTGTATTAATCAAATAGACTAAAAGCAGATGACAATAAGCTAGAGTAAGCATACTTTGGTCTGTTGTATGACTCATTCACTTGGATGTTTTTAATCCCATGTCCGCTTTAAATCAATTAAATACGGTGTATTAATTCCTTAAAAGACTATACTGCATCCATTAGCACCTAGACTAATCTGACTGTAGCGAGCGTTTAGCATAGCCTATCAAGCACATCATTCTTATTTTTAAGAGATAGCGGAAGGATTTATGAGAGCACAAAAAGCGGTTATCAATTTTAGTCGGGTAAAAGACAATACGCTGGCTAATGCTGCGCAACATATTGTCATTAAAATGACGGGTAATACTCACTTTACCGCCCCCAATCCCTCTTTAGAAACTCTGCAAATCGCGATAACGCTTTATGCGGCTGCCTTAATTAAAGCCAAGGACGGTAGTAAAGTCGATACAGCAGATAAAAATGCAAAGCGCCGTCAACTCGAAGCACTTCTCTACTCCTTGGGGTCTTATGTCAATATGACGGTAGGATCAGATCTGGTTAAATTAGATAGCTCGGGCTTTAATCTCACTAAAATGTATGGCCCCGTGGGTATCTTAGACGCACCCAACTTAAATATTAACTATGGCAATAATTCGGGAGAAGTCAGCTTTAATATCAGTGTGGTTCCTAAGGCACGGGGTTATAAAATATTATTTACTATCTTGCCTGAGCCATTAACCGATGCAGAATGGACGACGCAAATTGTTTCTAAAACTAAAGGCATCTTGGTTCATTTAAAGCCACAAACACGCTATAGATTTAAAGCGACGGCCTTAAGTGCAGAAGCCAATAAAATGAATTTGTATAATTTTTCAACGCCTGTAGACCTATTTGTACCTTAGGGAATGCGGGTCTGGGTTTATAAGTTATGGCTGTGGTAATAATAGGCTTAACTAAAGCCAGCTAAAATCAGGTCAGCCGTTTTAAGATAAGATATAATCAACTATAAACCTTTAATTGAGAGAGAATGTTATGGAACGTCGTGATTTTATTCGTTTAAGTGCTTTAGGATTGAGTGCTAGCGTGGTAGCGCCAGCAATAGCCGTGGCAGAAGCTGAAAAACACTTAAAAGGTGCGGCTGATATTTATTACACTAAAGACAATCAAGGGCGCTGGAATGGTAAGGCGGCTACTCACTTACCCAATATTGATGTGGAAAAGGTTGGGAATAAAACGATCATAAAGGTAGTGACAGCTCATGAAATGAAAGGTTATGAGCACTATATCGTTAAGCATGTGTTATTAGATCAAAACTATAAGTTTCTGCAAGAACACTTGTTCGATCCTACTAAAGAAAGTGCGGCGATCTCAAGCTTTACCCTAACAGATTATAGCGGCCCTATTTTTGTAGCTAGTTTATGTAATAAACATGACCTTTGGTTAAACGGGGCCGATGTTTAATAAGTTTTAATGAAGCGTTATCCCCCCTTAAAAAAAGCACCGTCAAAAATCCTAGTGATTGCTATGCAATTTCTAGGTGATGTCTTGTTAGCAACACCCGTAATACATTCTTTAAGACAGGCTTATCCAGATGCTCAAATTGATGTCTTGGTTTATAAAAATACGGGTGCAATGCTAGAAGGGAATCCAGATATCAGTCATATTATCGGCACACCGAATCGACCGAATCGAACTGAGTTTTTAGGGTTAGTGCGTCAAATCTTTAGGCAGTATGATCTAGCTGTGGCGACTCAAACGGGAGATAGGCCTTTTTTATATACCTTGCTAGCCTCGTCTTTTCGTCTGGCGGCAGTGCCTCAGAAAACACTAAAAGGATGGTGGAAACGTTTTTTTGTGCACCGTTGGGTTGAGTTTGATAATCAAGAAACACATACGGTTTTACAGCATTTAAAGTTGTTAGATTTAATTGATGTACCGCCTTTACCTGTACTGGTAGCGCCTCAGCAGTCGGATAATCAAGGTCTATTTGAAAAATTCCCCTTTTTAACGCAAGACACGGGCTTCGTGGTTTTACATCCGCATCCGCAATGGACTTACAAGCAGTGGACAATAGAAGGCTGGGTGGCGATAGCTCATTATCTGCATAGTCTAGGTTTAACAGTGGTGCTTTCTTCGGGGCCGGCTCAACAAGAACTGGATTATGTGGTGAGTATTCAGCAACAGTTATCAGATAATACGATTAATTTGGCGGGGCAAGTGTCTTTAGCGCAATTGGCGATTATCATCGATAAAGCAAAACTCTATATAGGCCCTGATACAGGGATTACACATTTAGCGGCGGCAACACAGACGCCTGTTATTGCCTTATTTGGACCAACAAACCCCGTTAAATGGGCGCCTTGGCCTTTTGGTTATCAGCAACGAACCAATCCTTTTAATAAAATCGGTACTCAGACAGTTAATAATGTCACCCTAGTTCAGGGTAGTGGCGATTGTGTTCCCTGCCATTTAGAGGGTTGTGACCGTCATAGGGGCAGCCGAAGTCAATGTTTAGATAATATACTCGTCAGTACAATTCAACCGTTAATACTAGCTGCTTTAAATAAGTAATTAAAATATGAAAGAAAAATATTTGGAAATTACGCAAAATATAACGTTATGGCTCATTATTTTTGCATGTTTTAGTATTAATTTACCTACTGCCTTCATGACTATTTCATCAGTTGGTATTCTTGTTTTTTGTCTTATTTCTGGTGGTTATAAAATAAAATTTGAAAGGTTAAAAAATAACCCCGTAGCTGTTATTGCAATTGTTTTATTTGTTTTATATGTCTTAAGTTCTCTTTATTCGAGCGCTTCTTGGGATGATAAGGTTAAATATTTATTAAAATATGAGAAATTATTACTAATACCTTTAATAGTTAGTGCTCTTAGTGTCGATAGAATGCGTGCACACGCTTTGAACGCATTTCTTGTTAGTAGCATTATTATTTTGTTAATCTCCTATCTTGAATGGGGTGGGTGGATTCCGCATGATGATTCTAATCATGAGGGCTATATTGTTTTTAAAAGTAGAATTGCTCATGGAATATTTATAGAATTTGCAATATTTCTAATGCTGAATCGAGCTATACAATCTAATGGCAAAATAAGAATTTTTTGGGGTATTTTGATAGTTTTTTCAGTTCTAAACATTCTTTTTTTAGTAAATGGCCGTACTGGCCAAGTCATATTTTTATTGTTAATTATTTGGTTAACATTCGAAATTTGGAAGTTGAGGGCAATAAAGTATTGGGCAAGTTTATTCTTAGCGGGACTTATTTTGCATCAAGTCTTGCCACCAATTTCTTTGCATTCTCGTTTGTTTGATACCCAGCAAGAACTTGCCGATCATCAGTCTAATGGGGTTCAAACATCAGCCGGAATTCGTATGGAAATGTATAAAAATACTCTGCCATTGATTAAGGAACACCCCTTATTAGGTGGGGGGGTCGGTAGTATCGCCAATGAATATCAGAAAAGAGCAAAAAACAATAATTTGATTATGTCTGAGGTTTCTAATCCACATAATCAATTTATATTAACTACCCAAGAATTGGGAGTAGTTGGACTTATTGTGTTGTTATCAATGTTTACTTTAAATTGGATTGCCTCTTATAAATTAAGTTATGTTCAAGACGGAATAGCTTTTCGTGGATTAATATTAACTATGGTTATAGGTTGTTTATTTAATTCATTGTTAATGGATGCTGGCGAGGGTAATTTTTATTGTGTATTGGCTGGTGTACTTGCTAGTGGCTATAAATCACAACCAAGGTCGGTCTGATGCTTAGCGTTATTATCATTACAAAAAATGAAGCCTCTCATATTGGTCGGTGTTTGGAATCTGTTTCATGGGCAGACGAAATTATTGTTTTAGATTCGGGTAGTGATGATGAAACCGTATCAATTTGTAAACAATATACTGATAAAGTTTATGTGACTGATTGGCCTGGGTTTGGATTACAAAAGCAACGAGCATTGGATAAAACAATAGGTGATTGGGTTTTATCAATTGATGCGGATGAGATAGTCACTGATGAGTTGCGTGCTGAGATTGAGCAAGCACTGCAACAAGAGCAGTTTCATGCATTTGAAATACCTCGTTTATCCAGTTATTGTGGTAAGCAAATTCGGCATGGAGGCTGGTGGCCAGATTATGTGTTACGTTTGTTTCAGAGACAATCGGGTTATTTTTCTGAGAATGTTGTGCATGAACGAATTATTGTTCAGGGTAAAATAGGTAGGTTAGCTTGTCCATTCCTACATGAGGCATTTGTTGATTTTGAAGAGGTTTTGCATAAAGTGAATCATTATTCTACGTTAGGTGCAGAAACACTTCATCAAAAGGGTATTCGGTCATCATTAAGTAAAGCAATTATTAAATCGGTATGGACATTTATACGCACTTATTTTATTAAGTTAGCTTGTTTAGATGGGCAGAAAGGTTTGATGCTTTCTATTTCTAATGCAGAGGGTTGTTATTATAAATATATTAAGTTGCTGCAATTACAGAGTCGTGCATGAGTTTAATCTCAGTGATTGTCACTACCTATAACTGGCCTGATGCACTTAGATTGTGTTTGCACAGTTTATATGCTCAAAAAGATAGGAATTTTGAGATTATCATTGCCGATGATGGTTCTACTGACGTTAATGTCGATCAAATAAAAGTAGAGCTTGGTTTAAGTCCCGTTAAAATTAGTTACGTTCATCATGAAGATAAAGGCTTTAGAGCAGGCACTATTCGGAACAAAGCGGTCGCTCATGCAATAGGCGAGTATTTAATATTTCTTGATGGTGATTGTATAGCAAGACCTCATTTTATTTCTAGACATCGGTACTTGGCTGAGCAAGGCTATTTTGTGCCAGGTAATCGAGTGTTATTAAATCAGACTTATACTCAGCAGATTATTGAACAACAGGTTTTATTGCATGAGAAGTCATGGGGGTATTTTTTAAAGTCTCGACTCCAAAATAAGATTAATAGACTCACTGCATTTTTATATTTACCCCTCGGTTTTTTTAGGTATGTAAAGCCCAATAAATGGCATAGAGCTATGACGTGTAATCTAGCTATGTGGAAGGCGGATTTTTTAGGTGTTAATGGCTTTGATGAGTTTTTTGAGGGATGGGGATATGAAGACTCCGACTTAGTGATTCGTTTGATCCATTCGGGTATTAAGCGAAAAGAAGGTCGATTTGCTGTACCCGTTTTGCATTTATGGCATGCTCAAAATGATAAGAGTCGGCAAGACATCAATTACCAAAAGTTAATGGATAGACTCGCGGACCAAGACTTCATAAGCTCCGAAAGTGGCGTTTCCCAATACATTCAATAAGATTATTACAACGGGGCTACATTAGCCTTTTCTACCTATAAACAAAACAATGAAAGAAAAATCAACGGCCAGTGTACAAATCTATAAGCGGCTTTTAACGTATGTGAAGCCGTATCGAGTTTTCTTTGCGATTAGTATTGTCGGTTTTTTAATGTATTCAGGGACGCAGACTTTATTTGCGGCTTTGATTAAACATATTATTGATACCCTGCAATCAGAGTCTAAAGAGGGCATGTACTATCTGCCCCTTTTATTTAGTGGTTTGATGATTGTGCATGGTATTGGTGCCTATATTGGTAACTACTTTTTGGCTAAAGTTTCTGTCAATGTAGTGCATGCCCTAAGGTGTGAGCTTTTTAATCAATATGTTTTATTACCCACTGCGTATTTTGATGCGAATAACAGTGGTCATATGATTTCAAGAATTACCAACAATGTGGGGCAAGTGACGCAAGCAGTGACCGACTCAGTGAGGTCAATAGTTCGAGAGGGGTTTACTGCGATTGGGCTGTTGGCTTATTTGTTTTATTCTAATTGGATGTTGTCTCTGGTTTTTGTCGCTATTACACCGATCATTGTGGTTCTGGTCAGTTATGTGAGTAAGCGGCTTAGAAAAATTAGTAAGCGTATGCAAGAGTCCATAGGGGATATGACGCATATTACTTCTGAATTAGTAGGTGGACATCGGATTGTCAGAAGTTATGGCGGTGAAGCCTATGAGAAGCAGCGTTTCCTAGAGAGTAGTCATAACAATAGACGCCAATCTTTAAAGCTATCTACCACTTTGGCTGTGCATAGTCCTATCATGCAATTTATATTGGCCATAGCATTATCAGGCCTGATGTATATGGCCTTGTTTTTTATGAAGCAGTCCAGTGTGGGTGAGTTTGTGGGGTATTTAACGGCGGCCTTTTTATTGCCTAAACCGATTAGAACCTTAAGCGATGCAAATGGTGATATTCAAAAAGGTATTGCGGCGGCGGAATCTTTATTTGATATTTTGGATGAGCCAACTGAAATAGATCAAGGCGCTTATGAAGTAGAGAGAAGTAGGGGGTTGTTAGAGTTTAAGAATCTGACTTTTCAGTATGACGGTACTCATGAGCCTGCATTGTATGATATTAACTTCACTGCAGAGCCTGGCCAAACGATTGCTTTGGTGGGCGCATCAGGTGGTGGAAAAAGTACTTTGGTTAATCTGGTGTCACGATTTTATCCTTATCACCAAGGTCAGATCTTGTTAGATGGCGTGGATATTAACAGTTATAAGTTGGCAAATTTAAGAAATCAGATTGCTTTGGTTAATCAACAAGTCACTTTATTCAATGATACTATAGCCAACAATATCGCCTATGGTGCATTAGCTGGCGCGCCTCGTAAAGATGTAGAGATGGCGGCTACTGACGCGTATGCAATGGATTTTATTGCGAAATTAGAGCGGGGTTTAGATACTGAAATTGGCGAAAACGGCGTTAAATTATCCGGTGGTCAAAGACAGCGTTTGGCTTTGGCTAGGGCTTTATTAAAGGATGCTCCGTTATTAATTTTAGACGAAGCCACATCTGCATTAGATACTGAATCAGAAAGATATATTCAGGCAGCGTTACAAAAAGTGATGCTTAACCGAACCACTTTAGTGATTGCTCATCGTTTATCGACTATTGAAAATGCAGATTTGATATTGGTTATCGAGCAAGGACATATTGTCGAAAGAGGCACTCATCAAGCATTGCTAGAAAGAAATGGCGCTTATGCGCGTTTACATTCTATGCAGTTTAAAGATCAAGTTGCAGAATCTAAAGATAAATGAGTGGATGTCAGTTTATAATTTTAGTAGTAAATACTGAGCGTGGATTGAGGAAGTAGAGTGCAAAAATTTATAACTGAGCTTGAAGATCATCAAGCGATGACGCAACGCTTAGCGGCCTGTGCGGATGTAATTGAAACAGCGGCACAGCAGTTGATAGTGACCTTACAGCAAGGTGGTAAGTTGTTTTTATGTGGTAATGGCGGCAGTGCGGCTGATTGCCAGCATATCGCTGCCGAACTCGTTGTGCAATATCAAAAGAATCGTTCGGCTTTGGCGGCCATAGCATTAACCACAGACAGTTCTATTTTAACGGCACATAGTAATGACTTTGGTTTCGAGACGGTATATTCACGACAAATTGAAGCCTTAGCGACAGAAAAAGATTGTTTAATCGCTATTTCTACATCAGGTCGAAGCAAAAATATTATCAAAGCGGTTGAAGCCGCTAAATCAAAAGGCATGTTCGTTATTGGATTAACGGGGGCTGAGGGAGGTGAGTTGAGTCAGTTAGTGAATTACTCAATCAATGTACCTTCTCAGGTGACTGCAAGAATTCAAGAAGCCCATATTTTAATTGGTCACTGGTGGTGTGGTGTGATCGAGGAGTCCTTAAGTGTTAAATAAACTGCCGGATTTTAATGCGGCACGCATTATTGTAATTGGCGATGTCATGATTGACCGTTATTGGTCAGGGCAAGCGGCACGGATTTCACCTGAAGCGCCAGTGCCTGTGGTTAAAGTTAAAGCGATTGAAGATCGTATTGGTGGCGCAGGTAATGTGGCGTTAAATATTGCTAAGTTAGGTGGCAAAGTTACTTTAATAGGTGTGGTGGGCGATGATGCAGACGGCAAAGTACTTAAAGATTTGTTAGAAGCGGAAGGCGTCGATTGTGAGTTTGTTGTAGAACCTGCCATCCGTAGTATCTGTAAATTACGCGTTATGGCTCAGCATCAACAGTTGATTCGTATTGATTTTGAAGAAACGCCGATTCAATTTGATCGTGCGACTATAAGAGTCGCTTTGGAAAAACATCTTCAGAATCATAATGTGGTGGTGTTTTCGGATTATGGAAAAGGGACTTTAGCAGATGTATCGAGCTATATCAGTCTGGCTAAACAATCAGGTGCTAAGGTATTAGTTGACCCTAAGCGCTTGGATTATGAAAGCTACAGCCAAGCGGATCTTATTACCCCTAATTTGTCTGAATTAAAAGCAGTCGTGGGTGCGAGTGAGACAGAAGAGCAGTTGATCGCTAAAGGCCAAGCACTATTGGATCAACATAAAATTGATACCTTACTATTGACGCGCGGCGAAGCAGGGATGACTTTAATTCAACGCGATCAAGTGTATTCACTTCCTGCGCAAGCAAAAGATGTCTTCGATGTGACGGGGGCTGGAGATACGGTGATAGCCGTGATGGCTTTGGGCGTGTCACTCGATTTGCCATTACAAGAAGCGATGTATTTAGCGAATTTATCAGGCGGTATTGTCGTCGGTAAATTGGGTACTTCAACGGTGTCGCCTCATGAATTAGCGCAAGCAATGCATAGCACTAGAGATACTGTGTATGGTGTGGTTAATGAAGATGACTTGTTAGGATTGTTTGCAAAAGCAAAAGCTCAAAATGAAAAAATCATTATGACCAACGGTTGTTTTGATTTGTTGCACGCAGGACATGTGGCTTATTTACAGCAAGCAAGGGCCTTGGGTGATCGATTGTGTGTTGCTGTTAATTCGGATGCATCGGTAAAAATACTCAAGGGCAACTCAAGACCTATCAATAAGCTGGCAGAGCGAATGACGGTATTAGCCGCTTTAGCCTGTGTGGATTGGGTGGTGCCTTTTGAAGAAGAAACGCCCGAGCGAATCTATACAAAACTATTGCCAAATGTGCTTGTAAAGGGCGGAGATTACACGGCGGATCAAGTGGTCGGCGGTGAAGCGGTTATTAATGCCGGTGGAGAAGTTAAGATATTGCAGTTTGTTGAAGGTCAATCAACTACTTCTATGATCCATAAAGCAAAGGGAGCATTATGATAATTGTGACAGGCGGTGCTGGATTTATCGGTAGTAATTTGATTAAAGCCTTAAATGAGCGAGGTGAGAGCAATATATTGTTGGTCGATCATTTAGTAAATGGCCGAAAAATGCTCAATATTGCTGATTTAGATATCGCTGACTATATTGATAAAACCGAGTTTATTCAGAGAATTGATGAGCCTGGCTTTTGGGGTGGCATAAGAGGGGTATTCCACCAAGGGGCGTGTTCTGCAACCACGGAGTGGGATGGCGAATTTGTGATGAAGAATAATTACGATTATTCAAAACGCATTTTGCATCGTTGCATAGATAATAATATCGCCTTTATTTATGCGTCCTCTGCTTCTGTGTATGGCAATGGTGATCATGGTTTTAGTGTGGATAGAAGCTGCGAACAACCCATTAATATGTATGCGTATTCAAAATTCCAATTTGATCAATATGTTCGACGTTTATTACCGACAACCACAAGTCCCATTGTAGGTTTTAGGTATTTTAATGTCTACGGGCCTAGGGAGCAGCATAAAGGATCAATGAGTAGCACGGCATTTCATTTTAATAATCAAGTGAAAGAGAATAAGGTTGCACGCTTATTTGAAGGGTGTGATGGTATGGCAAATGGCGAGCAAAGACGTGACTTTGTCTATGTAGGAGATGTAGTGGATGTCAACTTATGGTTTTTTGATCATCCAGAACACCGCGGAATCTTTAATGTGGGCACTGGAACAGCAGAACCTTTTAATGCGATAGCTGAAGCAGTGATTGCTTGGCATAAAGAAGGGTCAATTGAGTACATTCCATTTCCTGAGCATTTAAAAGGCGCTTATCAAAGTTATACCCAAGCAGATATTTCAGGATTGCGGTCAGTGGGTTATACAAAGGATTTTTTGACAGTTAAACAGGGTGTTGCAAAGTATTTAGACTGGTTGAATTGATTAGTAAGATCAATGCTTGTTTATTGTTAGCAGATGATTGACAAAGCGTAAAAATTAGCTATAATGGTCGGCTTCCTTGGTGATTCTGTTTAGGGTTTCTGGGGGTTGGAGAGGTGGATGTGTTGGCAGGATGTTGACAAACGAGATTGACTCTGTATAATAGTCGAGCTCAACGGGGCTTCGGTTCCACGCTCTTTAAAAATCTGATCAAAATAATTTGTGTGGGTGCTTGTGGCGATAGTTAATTATGTTAATTAATAATCGACACA